>CALMYC010000296.1 GCA_937873385.1 uncultured Flavobacteriales bacterium
CGCAACTGAAGGCGGTGAAGCTGCTGACGCTCGACATCGGCCTGCTGCAGGCCGGCGCGAGCATGAAGGGCGAGTTCGAGCAGCGCCTGCGCCAGGTGATCGACGAGGTGCAGGCCAGCCCCAAGCCCATCATCCTGTTCATCGACGAGATCCACACCCTGGTGGGCGCGGGCGGCGGCGAGGGCGCGATGGACGCGGCCAACATCCTCAAGCCCGCCCTGGCCCGCGGCGAACTGCGCGCCATCGGTGCCACCACACTGAACGAGTACCAGAAGTACTTCGAGAAGGACAAGGCCTTGGAGCGCCGCTTCCAGAAGGTGATGATCGAGGAGCCCAGCCGTGAAGATGCCATCAGCATCCTGCGCGGGCTGAAGGAGAAGTACGAGAGCCACCACAAGGTGCTGATCAAGGACGCGGCCATCATCGCCGCCGTGGAGCTCAGCATGCGCTACATCAGCGACCGCCAGCTGCCGGACAAGGCCATCGACCTGATCGACGAGGCCGCCAGCAAGCTGCGCATGGAGATCAACTCCAAGCCCGAGGAACTCGATGAAGTGGACCGCCGCGTGATGCAACTGGAGATCGAGCGCGAGGCCATCAAGCGCGAAGGCGACCAAGGGCAGCTCACCGAACTGAACAAGGAACTGTCCGAGCTGGGCAGCAAGCGCGATGCGCTAAAGGCCCGCTGGGAACACGAGCGCGGCCTGGTGGAGAAGATCCAGGAGGCCAAGGACCACTTGGAGCAACTGAAGTTCGATGCCGCGCAGGCCGAACGCGAAGGCGACTACGCGAAAGTGGCGGAAATCCGATACGGGCGCACCAAGGAGACCGAGGACCAACTGGCCAAGGCCAAGGAGGAGCTCGCCCAGGTGCAAACCTCCACCAAGATGATCAAGGAAGAGGTGGACGTGGACGAGATCGCCGCCGTGGTGAGCCGCTGGACGGGCATACCCGGTACGCGCATGCTGGAGACCGAGCGCATGAAGCTGCTGAAACTGGAGGACGAGCTGCACAAGCGCGTGGTGGGCCAGGACGAGGCCGTGCGCGCCGTGGCCGACGCCGTGCGCCGCAGCCGTGCGGGCATGGGCGATGAGAAGCGGCCCATCGGATCCTTCATCTTCCTGGGCACCACCGGCGTGGGCAAGACCGAGCTGGCGAAGGCGCTGAGCGAAGTGCTCTTCAACGACGAGCACGCCATGACGCGCATTGACATGAGCGAATACCAGGAGCGCCACAGCACCAGTCGCCTGGTCGGCGCGCCTCCGGGCTATATCGGCTACGAGGAAGGCGGCCAGCTCACCGAGGCCGTGCGCCGCAAGCCCTACAGCGTGGTGCTGCTGGACGAGATCGAAAAAGCGCACCCCGACGTTTGGAACGTCCTGCTGCAAGTGTTGGACGACGGCCGCCTCACCGACAACAAGGGCCGCGTGGTGAACTTCAAGAACACCATCATCATCATGACCAGCAACATCGGCTCGGACATCATCCAGGAGAACTACGAGAAGATCGACGACCGCAACCACGACGAGGTGCTGCGCAAGACCCGCGACCAGGTGATGGACCTGCTGCGCAAGAGCGTGCGGCCCGAGTTCCTCAACCGCATCGACGAGGTGATCATGTTCGAGCCGTTGAGCCGCAAGGACGTGCGCGCCATCGTGAAGATCCAGCTGGACGCCCTGATGCACAAGCTCGCCGAGCGCGACATGCTCCTCACCCCCAGCGAGGAACTGGTGGACCACATCGCGCACACCGGCTACGACCCGCAGTTCGGCGCGCGCCCCATCAAGCGCATGATCCAAAAGGAACTGCTTAACGAGCTGAGCCGCTGGATCATCGAAGGCAAGGTGCAGCCCAACACGCCCATGGTGATCGACATCTTCGACGGCCAGATCGTTTTCCGGAAGTCGCTGGAGGAGGAGGAACGCGTGGATGGGGTGGAAAAACGGAAGGGGAAAAGCAAAAAGGTGGAGGCGTAAGGCTGATAGTTCGTAGGGTGTGGTTCGTGGGCGCGATATTTCCTGCGAACCACGAACTACGCCTTCTTCCCTATTCACAGGACCAGAAGCTGGATGCCTGGTTGTTCATCAGGGCATGCCCTCTCCGTTGCTCACCAGTCTGCGTACGGGCCGAGTTGTTGGTTGTCTGGGCGGGTCGGACAACTGAAACCGGACAAATGACAACCTGTTTCTGCATCTGGGCGTGCTCCTTGCCACACAGGCCCACGCCCGGGTCGGGCTTTCCGCTTCAGCTGCCACGCCTCATGTGTGACGGGGCGAAGCAGATCGATGCATTACTGGTACAGCCACTGCTGAAAGCCCGTGAACGTTTCCCGGATGCTGGCGATGTCGCCCAGGTCCTTGGTGGCGTCCGGCAATGAACGGTACTTCAGCAGCAGCAAGGGCGGCAGCTTGTCCTGGTCCTGGATCTGCGCCAGGTTCTGCACGCCAAACCCTACTTTCGTCCTTTCCCACAAACACCCATCACCATGGCACTCACCCGCAAAGCCACCGCCACTTGGACTGGCACCGGCAAGGACGGTTCCGGCACGGTAAGCACCACCAGCGGTGCGCTGGACAACACCCCACACACCTTCCTTAGCCGTTTCGTAAGCGAGGACGGCCGCGCCGGCACCAACCCCGAAGAGCTGATCGCCGCCGCGCATGCGAGCTGCTTCACCATGAAGATGAGCTTCGTGCTGAACGCCGCTGGCTACACCGCCAACCTGCTGGAATGCACCGCCTCGGTGAAGATGGACAAGGTGGGCGATGGCCAGGGCGTGGTGGGCATCCACCTGGACCTGAAAGGCCGGGTGCCTCGCATCGACACGGCCACGTTCCAGGCCTGTGCCGAGGACGCGAAGACCAACTGCCCCATCAGCCAGTTGCTCAAGAGCGTGCCGATCACGGTGAGTGCAGCGCTGCTGGCGTAGGGGGACGGCCAGTGGTGTTCGGCAACGGCCACCTGGAGCTTCACCACTGAACGGTAAGCGGCATTCCCTGCTCGCGCACTTCCTTCAGCGGCCTTCATTCCGGCTCGCTCGGCCCCCAGCCGGATCTCGGCTCCGAACCTTGCATTGCCAGGCACCCTCCGAAACTGACAATGGTCCGCTACCTGTCCGTACTGACATCTTTCGCCGGGTTGCTCACCTCATGCGCGGCGCGTTGCCGTGGTAATGCAGCCGTTCCACACCGGCTATGCGGCTTAGCTGGGGCGCGTAGCGATGAACTGAAGCGCGACGAGCCCAAGCGACCATGTTCATTCCATAGCGCGCCAACAACCCCAAAGCAATGGCCACGCCGAAGCGGAGCAGCGTGCCAATGAGCAAGAATGACCAACGTACATTGAACCTGGCAATTGCCGCCACCATGAACCGCCTCACTTTCCTCCGCACACTCCTTGGCAGCGCCGCACTGCTCACCTTGCCACCGCGCGAGCTGCTTGCCGAGCACCAGCCCGGCCTGCTGGACTGGACCGAAGAGTGCGAGCTGCTCCATGCTTGGGACGGGTATGTAAAAGGCTTCCGCTTTCACGACGGGCCAAAGGTGCTGGCGCAGATCAAGGACGAGGACGAGCTGGACTTGCTGCGCGAGTATGACAATGAGCACGACCCCGATGCCGTGGCCGTGTATTGGCAAGGCCGCAAGCTTGGCTACCTGCCCATGGCCGAGAACCGCACGCTGGCCAACCTGATCGACCACGGCATGAAGCTTTCCGCATACGTGATCTACACCCAGCCCGATGAGGAGCCTTGGGTGCAATGCTTCATGGGCGTGCAGCTGATCGTGCCCTCCAACCCTTCCTTCCAACGCTACATCGATGAATACATGGTGCGGCCAGATGCGGGGTACAAGCTGCACAGGCATTTTGGGGGTGAGGGGTAGTTCGCAGGTGTCGGTTGTCAGTTGTCAGTTGTCAGTTGTCGGTTGTCAGTTGGCAGATGTCAGTTGGCCGGCTTTACAACGAACAACGGACAACTGCTGCTCCCAACCTGATCGTTGGATCGATCGTGCATAACCCGTTCCCGAAAAGTAGATCGCGCATGGCCGTGAAGAATAAGTTGCGCTCGAACCAGAAGACGTGAAATGACCTTGACATCCCAATTGGACGAGATGCTGGTGGCCCTGCGGCAAACGCATGCGCGGCTGCTTGCACCCATGGACCATCAACAATTGCTCCTGCCAACCGACCCTGAGGTTTTCATGGAGGACGTGATGTACTATGTGATGGATGAGTGGAAGGTGGACCTGTTGAAGGAAGGGCACGTGCTGGAGGAGATCACTTCCTGGAAGGATCCCGTGAGCCACTATCCGCGCTACGAACTCCGTCTGCACGGCGGCGCCACACTGGACGTGCTCTTCACGGGCAACTATCCTGAAACGATGTACATGCACGTATCCAAGTCCATGGCCAACAAGAACCAGTTCAGCGATGCACAAGCCGTGGAAGTGCCCCTTCGGGTGAGCAACGATGCCGGTGCCATGCTGTATTCCATCATTGGCGGGCTGAAGGAGTTCACCAAAAAGGGCTGAAGGGCCCGTTCCTGCATGTACACCTTGTACATCACAAGGCACGCGAAAAGCTCATGGGCTTCGCCCGGCCTGGATGATTTTGACCGCCCATTGAACGAACGCGGCCTGCGCGATGCGCCGTTGATGGCACGGCAATTCGCCGAACGCAAGGAACCTGTTCCCCTGCTTGTAAGCAGCACGGCCAACCGCGCCCTTAGCACCGCTCGGGCCTTTGCCAAGGCCTTGGGCGGTGTGCCGATCAAGGAGCAACCGTCCATCTACCACGCCTCGCTTGAACAGCTGATGGAGGCGGTGGGGCACTTGCCGGCCGATGCACGCAGCGTGATGCTCTTCGGCCACAACCCCGGCCTGAGCGAACTGGTGGAGCACCTCACCGATGAAAACCTCGGGACCATCGCGCCATGCACCACCGTGCGCATCGACCTGCACACAGGCAGTTGGAAGGAAGTGGCCGCAGGCACAGGCCGTGTCGCCTGGTGGCAGGCCCCTGGGCACCCATAGCCGATCCAGGCATTGCACCGTCTTCAATCCCGGTTTCCAAGGCCCGGCCGCAACAGCGCTGCAAGCGGCACCATGGCCACCGCACACGCCAAAAGGAACAGCGGCCATTGGAACACTTGCGGCACGTACGCATCCAATGCGGTCATGGCGGGTGCCCCAACAGCCCGGCCCGGTGCATGGGCAACCAGATAGCGCACGGGTTCCTCCATGAACGTGAACAGCATGGCAGCCCCCGCGCCGATCAACATTGACCATTGCCAACGATGAAGTCGGAATTGCGTGTCGCGTTCGCGCCGCCACAGGACCGCAGCCGCAAGCACCATCAAACCCACCGACACCATGCACGGTGCCAGCACCGGCCCCACCCACACGGTGGGCAGCAGGAAGAGCACGTCCCAGGTGAAAAAGCTTTCAGGCCAGCCCAGCAGCAGCTTCAGGAATACATAGTAGAAGATGTCCCACACGGCAAAGGTCCAGCAGAACCAGGCGAAGCGCTCCAAGCGCTTGCGGGTGATGAGGGCGCCCGGGGCCAGCAGCATCACCATGGTGGCCGCTTCGCGCAGCAATTCGGTCACCACCAAATTCGGATCCAATGCCATCAGTGGAAATCCAAATCCGTGCGGATAGGCCACGGCGCGCAGATACACCACCACCGCCGCTTCCAAGAAGCCCATGGACACTGCAAAAGCGGTGATCCAAGGCAGCATCGAGCGCCAGGACCTTGCTGAATTCCGCCTGTCCATCCGCACGATCAGGGTTCAAGGTTTCCCGGGGGAATGTTGCACACCGGGTGGTGATAATGTGGCAGGAACCTAATCCACGCCCACCATCCAGCCGTGCGTGTCGGCCATGTGGCCGCGGCGAATGTCATCGAGCATTTGGCCGAGCACGTTCACCTCACTGTCAGCAGCAAGGTCCGGCAGTTCAAGGTCCTCGCCCTTGTATCCCACCACTTTGATCGGTGCGATCGTGGCTGCGGTGCCTGCACCGAACGCCGCAGTGACCTTGCCGTTGCGGATGCCATTGACCACTTCCTCAACGGTCACATTGCGTTCCGCCGTCTTCAACCCCTTTGCACGCGCCAAGGTGAGGATGCTGTCGCGCGTGATCCCCGCCAGGATGCTGCCGTCCAGGCCCGGGGTGGTGAGCACGCCGTCGATGATGAAGAAGACGTTCATGGTGCCGCTTTCCTCAATGTACTTGTGTTCCATCGCATCGGTCCACAGGTTCTGGTGATAGCCGGCATCCTGCCCCATCTTGGAGGGATAAAGCCCACCGGCGTAGTTGCCCCCGCACTTCACCTCCCCCGTGCCGCCCGGGAATGCCCTGCTGTATTCCAGCTCCAGCTTCACGCGCAACGGCTCCTGATAGTACCCGCGCACCGGGCAAATGAAGATCATGAACCGGTATCCCTCGCTGGGCTTCACTCCGATGTACTCATCACTGGCGAACATGAACGGCCGGATGTACAATGCCGCATCCTTGCCCTCGGGCAGCCATGCACTGTCCAACTGCACCAGTTCCTTCAATCCGGCGAGGAACAAGTCTTCCGGAACCTGCGGCATGCACATCCGCTTGGCGCTCCGGTTCATCCGTGCAATGTTGGCAAGCGGGCGGAACAGGTTCACGCGGCCCTGCCCATCACGGTAGGCTTTCATACCCTCGAAGATGGTCTGGGCGTAATGCAGCACCAGCGTCGCGGGGCTCAGCTCAAGGTCTGCGTATGGCATGATCTTCGGCTGCTGCCATGCCCCGTCCTCAAAGTCCATCACGAACATGTGGTCGGTGAACACACGGCCGAACTTGAGGTGCTCCAAGTCGGTTTCCGGCAAGCGGGATTTTTTCACGCGCTGGATATCAATCGCTGATGCTGTTCTGATCATGGCCATGGTGTTTGCACAAAGGTAACCCATGTGCCGGGGATGCGCCCAGCGTGGCCGACGCGTATCCTTGTGGAACGAATGCCGAGGGATATTCATCAGGTTCTTGCCGAAGTCTGGGGTTTCACGAGCTTCCGGCCCGTTCAGGAGGACGTGGTGCGCGCTGTGATGGAGGGCCGCGACACGCTGGCGCTGTTGCCCACGGGCGGCGGCAAAAGCCTCTGCTTCCAAGTACCCGCGCTGGCGATGGGAAAGCTGTGCATCGTGGTCTCCCCTCTGATCGCCTTGATGAAGGACCAGGTGCAACGCCTGAAACAGCACGGTGTGCGTGCCGTGGCCGTGACCAGTGGCATGGGGCATGCGGAGATCGACATTGCCCTGGACAGCGCTTGCCACGGCAAGCTGGACTTCCTCTACGTCAGTCCCGAGCGTTTGGGATCGGAACTTTTTACCGCACGCCTCCCGCGCATGCCCCTGGGGTTGATCGCCGTGGATGAGGCGCATTGCATCAGCCAGTGGGGCTATGATTTCCGCCCGTCCTACCTCTTGATCGACAAGTTGCGCACGGTGCATCCCGATATTCCCGTGCTGGCCCTCACGGCATCCGCAACGCCCGAAGTGGCGGACGACATCATGCAACGCCTTGCGTTCCGGAAAAAACACATCGTGCGCGGTTCGTTCCGGCGCCCTGAACTCACACTCTGGGCCAGCCATGGTGAGGACAAGCTCGGCTACCTGCTGAAGATCGCCGCCCGCAGCCAGGGCAGCGGCATTGTGTACCTGCGCGATCGGAAGGGCACGATGCGCACCGCGCATTTCCTCCAACAACACGGCATTTCAGCTGCGGCCTACCACGCCGGGCTCTCCTTGGATGAGCGCGACCGCGTGCAGCAGCAGTGGACCGCCGGCGAAGTACGGTACGTGGCAGCCACCAATGCGTTCGGCATGGGCATCGACAAGGCGGACGTGCGCTGCGTAGTGCACCTCGAGCCCCCACCCGACCTGGAAAGCTATTACCAGGAGGCCGGCCGGGCCGGACGTGACGGGAAGCTCTCCCACGCCATCATGCTGGCCCACCCCGCCGACGAGCAAAAAATGCGCGATAGGCTGGAGGCCTCCTTCCCTACGCTCGCGGAGGTCCGCCGCGTGTACCAGGCATTCGCGGACATGCACCGGATCGCCTTGGGGTCCGGGCAGTTTGAGGCGTACGAGCTGAACTTGGACGGATTGGCGCAGCGATGCCAGCTGCCGCAGGCCAAGGTGAACCATGCCTTGAAGGCCTTGGAACTGGACGGCGGCATTGCCCTCTCGGAAAGTGCACGCACCCCCTCGCGCGTGTTCTTGCGCGCACAAGGTGACGTGGTGCACCGGCTGCGGATCTCGGACGGCCGTGCGGGACCGTTGATCGAAGCGCTGCTCCGCATGTACGGAGGCCTTTATGAAGTACCGGTGGCCATCGACGAAGAGCAGGTCGCCAAGCAGGTCGCATGGTCCGTGGTGCAGGTGCGCAAGGTGCTCCATGAACTGGAACATGCCAACGTGCTGTTCTACCGGCCGCGCAGCGATGCGCCCACCGTCACTTTGCTCATACCCCGCCGTGATGCACAAACGCTCACGTTGGACACGGAAGCACTGCACGCACGGGTGCAACGTGCAAAGAAGCGCCTGGAGGCCATGGTCCATTTTGCGCTCCATGAAAGGGGCTGCCGCGAGGTGGCCGTGCTGAAGTATTTCGGCGAGGCCGGCACAACGCCCTGCGGCAGGTGCGACAATTGCAAGTACAAGGCTTCCCCGAACCTCCTGGCCGAGCCGCCTGTTCGTTGGCAGATGGATGAGGGGAAAGTTGCCCCCGCACGCACAACATGAGCAAGCTGCCGCGTTCGTTTTATGCCCGGCCCGATGTGTTGGCCATCGCACGCGAATTGATCGGCAAGGTGCTGGTAACGCGCATCGACGGCGAGCTCACCGCGGCCGTGATCACCGAAACCGAGGCGTACATGGGCGCCGTGGACCGTGCCTCACATGCCTATGCCGGCAAGGTCACCCCGAGAAATGAAATAATGTACGGTGAGCCCGGGCATGCATACGTCTACCTCTGCTACGGGATCCACCACCTCTTCAATGTGGTGACCAACAAGCCGGGCGTTGCCCATGCCGTGCTTGTCCGTGCGGTGCTTCCGTTGGAAGGCAAGCGCATCATGCTCCGGCGCCGCAACATGGCCAAGCTCACCACTGGTGGACCGGGCACGCTCACGCAAGCATTGGGCATCCGCACCGCCCACACCGGCACCGACCTGCTGGGCAGCCTCATCACCATTGAGGACCGCGGCATTTCCGCACCTTCCACGTCCATCATCACAAGCGCGCGCATCGGCGTGGACTACGCCGGTGAGGATGCCCTGCTTCCGTACCGCTTCCACATTGATCCCTCCTTGCTGAAATGAACCAGCGCATCATCTTCATGGGCACGCCCCAATTTGCCGTTGCCTCCCTGAATGCCTTGGTGGCCGCGGGTCTTGATGTGGCCGCCGTGGTCACCGCACCGGACCGCCCCGCGGGCCGGGGACGCCAGTTGCGCAGGAGCGCCGTGAAGGAACGCGCGCTCGAACTTGGCCTGCCCGTCCTGCAGCCGGAGAAGCTCAAGGACCCCGGTTTCCACAAGCAATTGGACGCACTGGATGCTTCCTTATATATAGTCGTGGCGTTCCGCATGCTGCCTGAAGTGGTGTGGGACAGACCCTCCATGGGCACCATCAACCTGCATGCATCCCTGCTTCCGGACTATCGCGGTGCAGCGCCGATCAACTGGGCCATCATCAATGGCGAAGAACGCACGGGCGTGACCACCTTCCGGCTCAATGGCCAAATAGACACGGGCGACATCCTGTTGCGCGAAACAGTTCCCATCGGGCCGGACGAAAACGCAGGCGCGCTGCATGACCGCCTCATGGCCGTCGGTGCGGATGTGCTCACGCGCACGACCAAGAACATCCTCGACGGCACAAGCAATGCGGTTCCGCAGGATGAGTTTCAGGGCCAGCCGATGCACGATGCCCCCAAATTGACCCCGGTATCCTGCCGGATCCAATGGGCACGGCACGCCAAGCAGGTGCACGACCAAATCCGCGGGCTCTCTCCCTTGCCCGGCGCATGGACACTGTGGAAAGAGCCCGGAAAGGAAGCGCAACAGTTCAAGGTCCTTGCCGCACACGTTTCACGCACCCACGCGCAGCGCCCGGTGCAAGGGTCGGTGGAAATACACGGTGAAGACCTGCATATAGGCTGCGGGAGTGGCAGCATCCAAGCACTGGAGGTGCAGATGCAGGGCAAAAAGCCCATGGATGCGGCATCCTTCATCCGTGGGCTGCACCGTCGTGAAGGGATCACTGTGGAGTGAGCCCAACAGGTTCGGCAGGATTGCGCAGCCGAACTGCCTTCAACAAGAAATCACCAAAGTGCAGGTTCCTGCAACCCTTGGTACCAGTACAAAATCGGGCGACTTATGAACAAAACCCCTGATTTTTCAACATTTTCCGGCCATTGCCCCGGAAACCCTTGACAGCAGGGGCTTCGCGGATACATTTGCGATGAGTAGTAAAAACAAACCAACACTCAAAACCAAAAGAACATGGGCCTGAACAAAGCAGAATTGATCGAATCCATGGCCGCTGAGGCCAAGATCTCCAAGGCTGACGCCAAGCGCGCCTTGGATGCCTTCGTGAACAACACCACCAAAGCCTTGAAGAAGGGTGACCGCGTTGCCCTCGTTGGCTTCGGCACCTTCAGCATCTCCAAGCGCGCCGCGCGCAAGGGCCGCAACCCCCAAACCGGCAAGGAGATCAAGATCGCTGCCAAGAAGGTGGTGAAGTTCAAGGCCGGTGCCGACCTCGCCAAGAAGGTGAAGTAAGCAACCCCTGAACAAGGAAAGGGTCCTCCCTATGCGGGGGACCTTTTCTTTTGCACACCGCCCAACCCCATCATGCCCACCGACGCAGAACTCTACGCGCAGCTTGCGCCCTTTGTTTCCGCCAACAAACGCACACTGTTCGAGCGCATCGCCAAGGAACGGACACGCCACGTCACCGTGGTGCTGGAGGACATTTACCAGCCGCACAACGCGAGCGCGGTGGTACGCACCGCGGACCTGCTCGGTGTGCAGGACATCCACATCATCGAGAACAGGAACAAGTACACCGTGAACCCCGATGTCACGCTCGGTTCATCGAAGTGGACGAACATGATCCGCTACCGGGAACGCAGCACGGACAATGCCCTCAAGTGCGTGAATGCGTTGAAGGCACACGGATACCAAATTGTGGCCACCTCGCCGGGGACGGAAAGCGTTACGCCCGAATCCATTCCATTGGACAAGCCAATGGCTTTCTGCTTCGGCACTGAACTCACCGGTCTCAGCGCGGGGATGATGGAGCATGCCGATTCCTTCCTGCGCATTCCCATGCACGGCTTCACGGAGAGCTATAACATATCCGTGTCCGCCGCCATCGTGCTCTACACCGTGGTGCAACGCTTGCGGAACAGCGCGGTGGACTGGCGCTTGACGGAAGCGGAGGCAGACGCGCTGAAGTTGTCATGGGCACGCAAAACGGTCCACTCCGCACAACACATCGAAGCGCGGTTCCGGATGGAGCATGGTGATGAACCGGCCACGGAAACGGATCTTTGAGCACACCGTTTTCTTCCGGTCCGTGCAGCACTTTCCGCATTGATCACCACACGGGTCATCACAATAATGCGTGCGATCGCTGATCGTGCGCAACGTGAGCAAACCGCATTTTCAAATTTGCGCGCACCGGCGAACAACACCCTGAACATGGCTTCCACCAAGGCTTTCCGCGCATCATGCAATTCAGTCGGCAATGCGTGGCGATGCGTTGCGCATGGACGTACACCACGGTTCTCAACATATCGTCGTGGAGAAATGAAACCCTTGCATGACTCCCCGCGTTACAGCATGCCGGTAGATTTGGATCAAATCCTAAACACTCCAGACAATGGGTAAAGGTGACATGAAGACGAAGAAAGGTAAGCGTACCGCCGGCAGCAAAGGCAAGGCCCGTCCTGCCAAGCGCACGGTAGCCTCTGCCAAGAAGGCTGTAGCCAAGAAGGCCGCACCGAAGAAGAAGGCCGCTGCCAAGAAGAAGGCTGCGCCGAAGAAAAAGGCTGCGCCGAAGAAGAAGGCTGCCAAGAAGAAGTAAGCAGCAAGCGACAGAAGCAAAGACCCCCGATCACTCGGGGGTCTTCTGCTTTTATATCCCTTCCTCTCTCTTCCTCTCTTCCTCTCTTCCTCTCTTCCTCTCTTCCTCTCTTCCTCTCTTCCTCTCTTCCTCTCTTCCTCTCTTCCTCTCTTCCTC
>CALMYC010000297.1 GCA_937873385.1 uncultured Flavobacteriales bacterium
ACCTGGTGCAGGTGGAAAAAGGCGGCGAGATCATCCCCAAGATCAGCGCGGTTGACACCTCCCGAAGACCACCGCATGCCCGGGCGGTGCGCTATCCGGACAAGTGCCCCGCCTGCGGCACACCGCTGGTGCGCTATGCCGGCGAAGCCCAGCACTACTGCCCCAATGAACATGGCTGCCCGCCGCAGATCACCCGAAGGATCGAGCACTTCGTCAGCCGCAAAGCCATGAACATCGACGGCTTGGGCGGCGAAACAGTGGAAGAGCTGTACCAGGCCGGGCTCATCCACAATGTGGCGGACCTGTACGACCTCAGGCAGGAGCAGTTGCTGGCCCTTGGAAAGGGCTGGGGCGAACGCAGCACGGGATTGATAATCGCGGGCATTGAAGCGAGCAAGGCCGTGCCCTTTGAGCAGGTGCTCTTCGCCCTGGGCATCCGCCACGTGGGTGAAGTGGTGGCCAAGAAGATCGCCCGCAGCGTGGGCAACATCAACCGCTTGGGGGAGATGTCGTTGGAAGAACTCTCAACCATCGATGAAGTGGGCGGCGTGATCGCAGCCAGCATCCGTGATTTCTTCGGTGCCGAGGGCAACCGGCGCATCGTGGACCGCTTAAAAGCCGCCGGCCTTCAATTCGCTGCCGGTGCGGAACAACATGCACCCCGATCCGAGCGCCTCAAGGGCCTTTCCTTTGTGGTGTCCGGCATTTTTGAGACCTTCACCCGCGAGGAGATCAAGCAGGCCATCGAGGAAAACGGCGGAAAAGTGAACGGGTCGATCAGCAGGAAGACGAGCTTTGTGGTGGCCGGTGCCGACATGGGCCCTGCCAAAAAGGCCAAGGCGGATGAACTCGGGGTCAAGGTGATCGATGAACAGGAATTCGCACGGATGATCAAGGCATGAAACTGCTGGACCGCATCAAGGAGTGGATGGGCAGGCGCGCCTTGGTAAAGGAGGCCCAGCCGGACCGCAGGCCCGTGGCCAAGAACCTCGCCTTGTCCGTGAAGGTGGGCATCATCTACCTCGTTGCCGATGAAACCGCACACAATCAAGTGCGCAACTATGTGAAGAAGCTCAAGGAGGAGCTGGGCCTCACCAAGATCATGGCGCTGGGCTACTATGACGGTAAAGCGTTGCCGCACTTCCTCCACGCCAAGCTCAATTTCGACGTATTCGGCCAAAAGGACCTGAACTGGTACCGCATTCCGCATGGCAATGTGGTGCAGAACTTCATGGCCGAGGAGTATGATATCCTCATCGACCTGACCGTGCACGACCTGCTCCCCCTCCAGTACATCCTGGCCAAGAGCAAAGGCCGCTTTAAAGTGGGCCGCCTCAGCGGCACCAACGCGCACTTCCTGGACATGATGATCGACACGGCCGGCGCTGACAGCCTTCCCCAATTGATCGCCAACGTGGACCGGTACCTGATGATGATCAACGCGCCGCGGACGGCGGCCCTGAACTGAACAAAGCACAAACTGAGATGGACGATCGCTTTCGCGGCCTCGGCGTGGCCTTGGTAACGCCTTTTCGCGCCAATGGCGAAGTGGACCACGCCGCACTGGCCAATGTGGTGGAGCACCAAGTGGTGGGCGGCATCGACTTCCTCGTGGTGATGGGCACCACCGGTGAAAGCGCCACCCTCACGGCCAAGGAGAAACAACAGGTGCTGGCCCAGGTGTTGGAAGTGGTGCACAACCGCGTGCCCGTGGTGTTGGGCGTGGGCGGCAACAACACGGCCGCCGTCATTGAATCCCTCGAAGGCTTCAACATGGACGGCGTGGACGCCATCCTCAGTGTGAGCCCCTACTACAACAAGCCCACCCAGGAGGGCATTTACCAGCACTACAAGGCCATCGCCCAGGCCAGTTTGCGGCCCGTAATTCTCTACAATGTGCCGGGCCGCACCATGAGCAACATCACGGCGGAAACCACCCTGCGCCTGGCCCGCGACTTCAAGAACATCATCGGTATCAAGGAAGCCAGTGGCAACTTGGACCAGATCGGCCTCATCCTCAAGCACCGCCCCCCGGATTTTCTCGTGATCAGTGGCGATGATTCCCTCACGCTGCCCATCCTGGCCATGGGTGGCGACGGGGTGATCAGTGTGGTGGGCAACGCCTTGCCGGAAGAAACCGCCCGTTTGGTGCATGCTGCCATGAAGGGTGACCTGGAAACGGCGCGGACGGAACACTTGCGATTGATCGAACTGATCCCCCTGTTGTTCATCGAGGGCAATCCGGGCGGGATCAAGGAGGTGCTGAAGGACCTGGGGCTTTGCGGCAACCACCTGCGTTTGCCCCTGGTGCCCGTGGGTGAAAGCACACGAAAGAAACTCTATCAAGCGCTGGCCGACGCCGAACTGGTGAAACTGTAACAACCGTCCCGGAAGGAGATCTTCCCATCGCCACACCCGTTGTGCCATCCCCATGGACTTCATCGCCCTCGATTTCGAGACCGCCACCAACGATGCGGACAGCCCCTGCGAATTGGGCTTGGCCATGGTGCGGAACGGTGAGGTGCGCGAGGTGCGCAATTGGCTGATCAAACCGCGGCAATGGCCATTCTTTTCGCCATTCACCATGGCCGTGCACGGCATCAGGCCTGAGCATGTGGCCGATGCACCCGCCTTTGCGGAAGTGTGGAAGGAAGCCATGCCGTTGATGCACGGCCACACGATCGTGGCCCACAACGCCGCCTTCGACATGAACGTGTTGCGCAGCACCCTGTTCAGCCATCGCTTGCCGGTGCCCACATTCAACTATTTCTGCAGCGTGAGCCTCTGCCGCCGCGTATGGCCGGGCCGCAAAGGCTATGGCCTGGGACCCATGTGCGCCGCGCACGGCATCGGCTTCAAGCACCACCGTGCCGGGAATGATGCAGAGGCCGCTGCCCGATTGGTGCTTCTGGCCGGCTTGGCTGCCGGTGTTTCCACCGTGGATGAACTCTTGAAGCAGAGCGGGCTGAAGTGCGGTGGCCTGAACCCGCGGGAACACCGCACGCCTGGCGGCAAGGTGACAGTGCTGGGGTAGGGCGTTGACCGTGGTTGCCGGATGTGGTCGTACACAGTCGCCCCGATCACTTGAACAACGCCCCGGGTCCCATCACTTTGCGTAGCGCATCCGCTTGCCCCCGTTCTGCACTTCCACCTTGGTGATAGTAGAAAATGGAATGCGATAGACCATGCCGGGCATGATCCAGGACGGATGGCCGATCGGGGTGTCACTCCGCATTTCGGACCGGTCCAAGTACATGGTCCGCCGCTTGCCGTCCGTTGTAGTGACCCGCATTTCAATGTTCGGCGCCACAGTCAATTCCATGGGTGTTCCATCCTTGGCCTGGCAATGGATGGAATGCAATTGGACCGCTTGATCGGTCATTGGGGAGCCGAAGGGACTGATCGCTACCCGCTGCGCCGGTGCCGTGCTGAGCAACTGCTCACGAAGTGAATCCGGTGTGAGGCAGTACGTTTTGCAACCGGACAGGACCAGCAGGCCAAAGCAACATGCAGACCAGCATCCGCCCGAGAGCCGGTCCCGGGGAATGCTTCACGAATTACGCTTCCGCAGGTCCGCCATTTTCAGCAGCGCCACGGCCGCTTCGACGCCTTTGTTGCCATGTTTGCCGCCACTGCGGGAACGGGCTTGCTCCATGTTGTCGTCGGTGAGCACGCAGAAGATCACGGGGATGTTCACCTTCAGGCCCACGTCCATGATGCCTTGGGCGGTGGCCCGGCATACAAAATCAAAATGCGGTGTTTCGCCGCGCACTACACTGCCGATGCAGATCACACCGTCCATTGGCTTGTGGGAAAGCAGCAACTGGGCGCCCAACGCAAGCTCGAAACTTCCCGGCACCCGCTCCTCCACAATGTTTTTCAGGGCCACTCCGTGCTGGAGCAGCGTCTCCACCGCACCATCGCGCAGTGCCCGGGTGATCTCGGCGTTCCATTCGCTCACCACCAGCCCCAAACGCAAACCGGTGCCCTTCGGGACACCGGCTGCATCATAGTTTGAAAGATCCGTGGAGGCCATGCCTATGCGGCCTTGGCCTTCGCCCGGGCGGCATACTTGCGGGCCGAGGTGGCATCCGGTGATCCGGGATAGTCCGTGGCGATGCGGTCGAAGCACTTGGCTGCGTTCTTCCAATCGTTTTGCTGCTGGTACACGATACCGGCCTTCATCAGGAACATCGGGGTGGTATAGTCGCTCTTCACCAGGTCCGCGGCCTTCATGAACTGGGCCGTGGCCTCTGCGGGCTTGCCCATGTCCACCAGCACGTCACCCTGGTTGCCCACGGCCATCACGCGCAGCACGTCATCGCCCAGGTGGGCATCCTTGTAATACTGGAGGGCCACGTCATAGTTGCCCTTCTCGTGGTTGATCACGGCGATGTAGAACTTGGCCAGGTTGCCGGTGGATGTGGAACCGAACTCATCGGCCACCTGGGTGAAGCCGAGGAAGTTGCCGTCGCCGTTCAGCGCCAGGTCAAGTGAGTCGATCTCGAAGTAGTATTGTGCTTTCCAGATCATGTCCTGGGCTTCCTTGGCCCGGGGTTCAGCAATGAACTTCCGGTAGCCCAACAAGCCACCAACGATCACGAGGACGGCCACCACGGCCACGGTAACGGCGGTCTTGTTCCGCTCCAGGAACATTTCGGACTTGGAATAAATTTCTCCGATGTCCAGGTCCTTGCCCTCTTTAGTTTCCTTCGACATGTGCGGTGAGCCGATTTTTTTATGGAGCGCAAAAGTAGGCTTTCGGGCGGAACACGCAATGAACCCGGGAAGCGCCTGCAATGGCGCAGTGTTGAAGCGTGCATGGAGTGCGGGCCGGGAAAAGGAGACCCCACGGCTTCCCCGGTTCGTGCCGGCACCGATCCCGGCTCCGGGGCCCGGGCTATCTTTGGTCGCCCCATCCATGGACGTCCGGCTCACGCACCTATCCCTGCTGCAGTTCCGCAACCACCGCGAAGCGGTATTGGACCTGGGCCACCAGGTGAACTGCCTGACGGGGCCCAACGGTACCGGAAAGACAAACCTGCTGGACGCGGTGCATTATTTGTCCATGTGCAAGAGCTATTTCGAGCCGCAGGACATGCACAACGTGCTGCATGGCGAGGAATGGTTCATGGTGAAAGGCACCATGGAGGCACCGGACGGAACGGACCTGCTGTCCTGCTCCGTGCGGGCGGGCCGACGCAAGGTCTTCACCCGCAACCACAAGGAATACGACCGCCTGGCGGACCACGTGGGCCGCTACCCCTTGGTGATGATCACCCCGTATGACAGCCAATTGGTGCTGGAGGGCAGTGAGGTGCGGCGCCGTTTCCTGGACGGGCTGATCGCCCAATTCGACCGTGGCTACCTTGAGCAATTGATGCGCTACAACCGGGCGCTGGCCCAGCGAAACCTGCTGTTGAAACAGCCGGGAGGGATACCGCGCGCCCTGGTGGAGCCTTGGGATGAGCAGCTGGCCACCCATGGTGAAGCGGTGCATGCCGTGCGGAAGACCTTCATGGCGGAACTGGTGCCGCTGTTGCAGGAGCACTACAGGGGCATCACCAGCGGGCCGGAGGAGGTGGCGCTGGAATACCGCAGCGAATTGTTGGCGGGCGGCATGCGCGAACTCCTGGGCCGCCAGTGGCCGCGCGATGTGCAGGCACAGCACACCACCGGCGGCGTGCACAAGGACGACCTGCTGTTCGGAATCAATGGCAGGCCCTTGCGCAAATTCGGCAGCCAAGGCCAGCAGAAAACCTACTTGATCGCGTTGAAGCTGGCCCAGTTCGACCTGACGGCCCGGCGTTCAGGCACCAAGCCCCTGCTGCTCCTGGACGACATCTTCGACAAGATCGACCCGCAGCGCATGCGCCATCTGCTGGAACTGCTGGGCGGCGGTCGGTTCGGCCAGGTGATCATCACGGACACCGACGCGGCACGCCTGCATGTTGCGCTGGACGGGCTTGACCTGGACACGCGATTTTTCCACCTGGACCATGAAGGGATCACCGACGAAATCCGGCACAACGCCGTTCAGCACGCATGAAGCGCACCAATGAAGCCTCATTGCGCCAGGCCATGGATCGCATGGTGGACCAATTCGGCCTGCGGGAAAAACTCGATGAGCAGGCCATTGCCAGCCTGTGGGACGAGTTGGCTGGCGGCATGGTGGCCAGGCATACCGTGGCCGTGAAGTTGCGCAAGGGGAAGCTGCGCATTAAAGTGGACAGTGCACCCCTGCGGCAGGAACTCACCTTCATGCGGGATTCCCTGCTGAACACCATCAACACCAGGCTGGGCCGCCCCGTTGTGGAGCAGGTGCTGCTGGATTGATCGGGGAATAGGCTGAAGTTCGGGGGGCGAAGTTCGTAGGGCGCAGCAGGCCGCGATGGGCACCTGTGCCCAACGACCTTCGCCCTACGAACTAGGCTCAACGAACAAACCCCCTCAGTACTGCTCCCGGCCCGTGAAGAAAAACGCCCCCTCAATGGCGGCATTTGCATCACTGTCGCTGCCGTGAACGGCGTTCTTGGCCTTGCTCTCGGCAAAGCGCTTGCGGATGGTGCCTTCGGCTGCCTCGGAGGGGTCCGTGGCTCCGATCAGGGTGCGGAAATCCTGCACCGCGTTTTCCTTTTCCAGAATGGCGGCCAACACCGGTCCACCCGCCATGTAGCCCACCAGCTCTCCATAGAACGGGCGCTCCTTGTGCACTTCGTAGAATTTGCCGGCTTCGTGTGCGGACAGTTGCGTGTACTTGAGGGAAACCAGGCGGAACCCGTGCTGGAGGATCATGTCCAGGATCTTCCCGGCATGGCCCGCGGCCATGGCCTCGGGCTTGATCATGGTGAACGTTCTGTTGCTTGCCATCGTAGAATGTTGAAAACGGCGGCAAAAGTAGCTGCCTGCCCCATGCCAGCCACCCCCCGAACCATGTTTTCTTCGCCGAGTGCGGCAAACCCCTTGCCGCTTCCGTGAACATAGAACCAGCCATGCACCATCGTTTTGTCCCCATTGCCCTGGCGGGCCTTCTTGCTTCCTGCTCTTCCCCGGCCGAAAAGCCAAAGGACAAGCCGGACACGCTCGTGATCGGTGGCTATGATGCCTCCGGGCAAACAGCGAACCTCTATGAGATGCCCACGCCCAATGAATTGTTCCAGATCGTCCGCGAAATGTCGGGCGAAGGGCAAAAGCGCATGATGAGCCCGGCCAAGGAGGTGGACCGCTACGTTACCACTCCCAAACGCGCGCTGAACTTCGGCGTTTACGCCACGGACCTGGTCTACGCCAGTTCCTACAAGATCACCAGCGAAGTGGTCCGCTATTACCTCACCTGCAAGAAGCTCGGTGACGAACTGGGCCTCTCGGGTTCCTTCAGCGACGGTGATTTTACCAGGCTCGAACGCAACCTGACCCATGGTGATTCACTGGATGTGATCAGCAACGATGCCTACGAGCGTGCCTACCGGAAAATGCAGGACGACCAAATGGGGCCCACGCTCTCCATGGTCGTGGCCGGTGGCTGGGTGGAAAGCATGCACCTGGTGATGCGGCAGGTGCTGCACTTTGACCCGGCCGATCCCCTGGTGGTGCGGGTGGCGGAGCAAAAGGTGAGCTTGGACCACTTGATCGACATGAGGGAGGCATACAAGAGCGACGCGAGCGTAACCGCCATGCGCGACCAATTGATCAAGATCAGGGACATTTATGACCAGTTTCCCGTGGTCCGCAGCGAGCACAAGGGCGCCTCACCGAGCGGACGCCAGGTGCTTGGTGATGACATCACCATCATCCTGACCCCTGAAGGCTTTGACCAGTTGAGCAGTGCGGTGGAAGCCTTGCGCGAGCAGATCATTCAACCGGAAGACCAAAGCGCTGCCCCCAGCCATTCCTGACCCCCCACACCCAGACATGCAAATGCGATCCATTCTCTGTGCTGCTGCCCTGGCCCTGTCCACCTTCGCCTTGGCGCAGAGCCCATGTTCCGAATACTGGAAATCGGCCCCGCGCGCATCCGATGTCCGTTTCAAAGTGAACGGACAAAGCAAAGGCGCCAGCGTGCAAGTGGGCATTCCCACTGAATTGAACATCATCATCTACAAGGGCCAGGACTACCGGATCTCCTTCGTCTACGATGAAAAGATCATCGGGGACCACGTGGTGGCCCGCATCATTGAAAAGGTGCGCCAGCCCAAGGCGGGCAAGCCGGGGGCGAAACCCGGCTTCGAGGATGTGACCAAGGTGATCTGGGATAACCAGGACCATGACATGGTTGATGCCGTGGAATTCACGGCGACCTCAACAAAACGGATCGCGGTGGAGATCACCGCGCCTGGCGTGCCTGAAGACCCCAAGAACGCCAAGAAAGGCACCAAGGCCAACGACATTGGTTGCATTGGGATCCTCATTGAGCACATGCCCACACCGGTGGTCGGATTTTAATAGCAGCGGCTTATGCGGGCACGCCAAGTTGTGCCGCCCCTAATTTTGCCGCCCATGCATTTTCCCTCAGCACCGCCTGATGCTGTTGCCGCGCTCGCACAATTGCTTGCCGCGCCGCTGCGGATCGCCATCACAACGCATTTTAACCCCGATGGGGATGCCTTGGGCAGCAGCCTGGGGCTGGCCCAGGTGCTGCAAGCCATGGGCCACAAGGTACAGGTGGTACTTCCCAATGACCCTCCCGGCAACTTGCACTGGATGCCGGGGGCATCTTCCGCGCTTTCGCACGACAAGGCGCGGGAGGCATGCGAACAGGCCATCGGCCAGGCCCAATTGCTGTTCTGCCTGGACTTCAATCGCCCCGACCGCGTGAATGCATTGGAGGATGCCGTGAAAGCCGCCCCCCTCAAGGTGCTTATTGATCACCACCGCGACCCGGCGGATGTGTTCAACATCGTGTTCAGCGACATCACCGCATCGTCCACCTGCCAGATGATCCATGACGTGGTCAGCGCGCTGGGCCTGGCGGACTTGATCAACACCGGGGGAGCCAATTGCCTGTATGCCGGCCTGATGACCGACTCAGGCTCCTTCCGCTTCCCAAGCACCAGCCCGCACACCCTGCGGGTGGCGGCAGACCTGCTGGAACGCGGTGCGCAACCGGAGATGGTCCATGCCGCGATCATGGAGGACAACAGCTTGGACCGCCTGCGGCTTACGGGGTTTGCGCTCAGCGAGCGGCTGCAACTGGTGGAGCATGGCCAAGCAGCGGTGATCGCGCTTTCCAAAGCGGACCATGAACGCTTCAACTATGTGCCCGGCAATACCGAGGGGCTGGTGAACTTTGGTCTCAGCATGCGTGGCGTGCGGCTTTCCGCCTTTCTCGCGGAGCGCAACGACATGGTGAAGCTCAGCCTTCGTTCCAAGGGAAACTTGCCCGTGAATGAATTGCTTTCCGCGCATTTCGAGGGAGGCGGGCATGCCAATGCGGCCGGGGGACGGTTCATTGGACCGTTGGATGCCGCGGTGGCGCGCCTGCTGCGTGAACTGCCGGCGTTCCTCGGAAAGCACCCCGCATGAAAGCCTTGTCCGCCTTGATCCCGGTGATGCTGGTGGCCTGTGGCGGCAACACGCAACCCCCACCTGCCGTGGTGGGACAGCCCCATGCAGCACAGGACACCCGCCTGATGGACGAAAACAAGCGCTTGGCACGGCGGGAGGAGGGTGATATCCAGGATTGGATCCGCAGGCAAGGTGGCGATATGCTGTCCACAGGCACCGGACTGCGCTACAAACTGGTGCGGGATGTGCCCGGGGACACAGCCCAACCCGAGCAGGTTGCCGTGGTCAACTTCGCCGTGTTCCTGCTGAACGGTGATACCTGCTATGTGTCTGAACCCGGCAAGCCAGGCCGGTTCCGGATCGAGCATTCCGATGTGGAGAGCGGCTTGCAGGAAGGCATCCAGCACCTCTCGGTGGGTGACAGCGCGGTCCTGGTGATCCCCAGTGCCCTGGCGTTCGGCCTGTTGGGCGACAGGGACAAGATCCCCATGCGGAGCACCGTGGTTTACCACATCGGCCTGGTGGCACTCAGGAAATGAGGCAGCGCGGCCTGTGGACCGGGGTGGCAGTAATGCTCCTTGCAGGCTGCTCCAAGGGGCCCTTGCGCGGTGGAAGCGAGATCAGCCCGGGGATCTACTGGCGACTGAACATGCTTGGCGAAGGCGAGCAGTTGCCAACGGACAGCGACAGCGTGCTCGTGCGCGTGCGTGCGGCGCGGCCCGGTGCGGCCCCGGGAACGCTTTTCAGCACGGAGCAGTGGTACGCCATGGAAGGCCAACCGGGCACGAAGCAGTTCTTCGGCCGCATGCACCAAGGGGATAGCGCCACCGTGCTGATGCGGGGTGAACAGGCGCCTTGGGTGGCCATGGGGGCGGCATCCACCTTGCCAGGGAAGGACACGGGCTGGGTGCAACTGGAGTTCTCCATGCGCGAGGTGCGTTCACTGGCCGCTTCGCGCAGCCTGGAACGTGCTGCACTGATGGCGCGCGATGAGGCGGAAGAGGACCGCATCCTCGCCGGATTCTTCGCCCGGTCCAATGCCCATTGGGACAGTGCCATGGGGATCTGGTACGCGCTGGACCCTTCGGCTGTGCACGGCCCCCGTGTGCAGAGCGGGGAACTGGTCACCTTGGCTTATGTCGCACGTTTTTTGGACAATGGAAACGTGTTCGATCGGAGGAGCGTGGAAGATGGCGGGCTCACGTTCCGCCTCGGTGATCCCGAACAAGTGATCAAGGGCTTGGAGGCAGCAGCGCATTTACTGCCCCGGCAGGGTGGTGCAGGGCGCTTCATCTTCCCTGCGGAATCGGCCTTCGGTCCCCGCGGCTCCTCTTCGGGCATTGTGCCGCCATGGACGCCGGTGGAATACGAGGTGCGCGTGCTCGCTGCAGGACAAGGAGCGGAAGGGCCGCATTAAGGTGCACGATCTGGCATCCGTCCGACCGGAACAGTCATGGGCGGCTCATTGCCGCTTAATCTGGACGGACATCAATTGTGCACATTCAAAAGGGGCCGCCCCTTGCGGAGCAGCCCCATTCAAATGGCCGGAATTCAACTTACTTGCCCGCGGGGGCTTCCGTCTTCTTCACGAAGCGGCCTTTGGCATCCCTGGGGCGGCTTTCCGTGCTTTTTGCTGCCGTGGACCTATTCGCATCGGCCTTGACGAAGCGCCCCTTGGCATCGCGTGGCCGAGCTGTGGCAGTCTTGGTTTCCGTGGTGGAAGGTTTCGCCGCAGTGGCTCCCTTTGCCTCCGATTTGGTGAAGTGCCCCTTGGCATCGCGCGCAGGGGCAGCCTTCTGCGCAGTGGCCTTGGCGTTTGTCTTATGCACGGTGCCACTGGTGGCGGGTGCCGGTGATTGTGCGTTCACTGAAGTGGTGAACAGCAGCCCGAGGCCCATGGCCGCGGCAACGAACAGCTTTTTCATGATGGATGCCTGTTTGATGGCGGAACAAATTTTCAGTGTCCCGCCATCCACCATGTGGATCAAGGCAAAACTTTAACACCGAGATCAAAAAATGCTCAACGTTGCGCCGGGGAGGGCGGTAACATGGGGCCGGGAGCTTCATCCGTTGAATGCCCGGCCCGTGCGGGGGAAGACATGCTTCCTCGCGGGGTGAAATGAGGAAGCCCCGGCTGCTGCCGGGGCTTCGTGATCCCGCTGGGGCTCGAACCCAGGACCCTTACATTAAAAGTGTAATGCTCTACCAACTGAGCTACAGGATCAGATCGGTGGGCGGGATGCGCTCAACCCGAATTTGAGGCCGCGAATGTAACCATCCCCGCGGGATCATGAAACGCTATGCATCTTTCTTGCCGATGATCGGCAGGCGTTCAAACGGCTTGCTGCGATCGAAAAGGTACCGGTAGGTTGCCAGTGTGCGGTAGTTCGAAGCACCAAGGTTCTCACATACGCGCAACATTTTCGGATTGAAGTCCCCGATCCAGGTCAGTACAGTTTCCTTGTACCGCCCCGTCTTGATGAGCCATTCACCCATGAAGGCGATCATGGCGCCTTCAACGCCCTTGCCCTGCCATTCCTTCACCACGCCGAACACGATGCCGGTCATGGTGGTGGCGGTGCCGCGCCATTTATGCCAAAGGAATTTCAGCTTGCCGAGCCAATTGAGGTTGCCGTCCACGTGGCGGAAGATTTCGTTGAGCTCGGGGAGGTTGATGTAGAATGCGATGGGACGGCCCTTGTGGTACACAAACACAATGATGCGCGGGTCCATCACGGGCTTCATCTGCTTGATGGTCTTCAACGCCACCTCCATGGGCATGGGCTTGAAATTTTCATGATCCA
>CALMYC010000298.1 GCA_937873385.1 uncultured Flavobacteriales bacterium
GCCCGCTGCGCAGACGCCGTGGAGCAGCGCATGGCGGAGGCCGGGTTGGAAAAGGTGGAAGCGTGCCCCACTCAAGGCAATCCCATCGTGTATGGTGAAAAGATCATCGACGCCGGCAAACCAACCGTGCTGGTCTATGGCCACTATGATGTGCAACCGCCCGACCCGTTGGACCTGTGGGACAGTCCGCCGTTCGAGCC
Organism: uncultured Flavobacteriales bacterium; assembly: GCA_937873385.1. Lineage (GTDB taxonomy): Bacteria > Bacteroidota > Bacteroidia > Flavobacteriales_F > PHOS-HE28 > PHOS-HE28. The sequence goes on from CALMYC010000298.1 coordinate 201, forward strand.
GGTGGTGAAGGACGGGGTGATCTACGCCCGCGGAAGCGCCGACGACAAAGGGCAGTTCTACATGCACGTGAAGGCCGTGGAAGCCATGCTGAAGACCGGCAACCTGCCCTGCAACGTGAAGATGATGATCGAGGGTGAGGAGGAAGTGGGCTCCTCCAACCTCGGCACCTTCGTGCAGGAGAACAAAAAGCGCCTGGCCGCGGACGTGGTGTTGATCAGCGACACCTCCATGATCGCCAATGACATTCCCAGCATCAACACCGGCCTGCGCGGACTGAGCTACCTGGAAGTGGAAGTGACCGGCCCGGACCGCGACCTGCACAGCGGTGTTTACGGCGGCGCGGTGGCCAATCCCGTCAACGTGCTCTGTGACCTCATCTCCAGCCTGCACGACAAGGACCGGCGCATCGCCATTCCCGGCTTTTACGACCAGGTGAAGGACCTCGGTGATGCCGAGCGCAAGGAGCTGGCCAAAGCCCCCTTCGATGAAAAGGCCTACATGAAGGACCTCGGCGTGGAGGCCTTGCTGGGCGAGAAAGGTTACTCCGCACCGGAGCGGGCCAGCATCCGGCCCACGCTGGACGTGAACGGCATCTGGGGCGGCTACATCGGCGAAGGCGCCAAGACCGTGCTCCCCTCCAAGGCCAGCGCCAAGATCAGCATGCGCCTGGTGCCCGACCAGAAGAGCGAAGCCATTACGCAGCTTTTCGTGGACCATTTCAAAAAGATCGCTCCTTCCTGTGTAAAGGTGAAGGTGACCCCGCACCACGGCGGCGAGGCGGCCGTGACACCCACCGACAGCACGGCGTACCTGGCGGCCAGCAAGGCCATGGAGGAAACCTTTGGCAAGAAGCCCATCCCCACCCGCGGGGGCGGAAGCATTCCCATCGTGGCCCTGTTCGAAAAGGAACTCGGCCTGAAGACCATCCTCCTCGGCTTCGGCTTGGACAGCGACAACATCCACAGCCCCAACGAGCACTACGGCGTATTCAATTACATGGCCGGCATCCGCACCATCCCGAAGTTTTTCCGGCAATACGCAGAGATGAGCGCAAGATGAGTCAACTTAGTCGTGAGTCCGGAAGTCGGGAGTCTTGAGTCCTACCGTGGTGTGAAGTCCAAGTGGGCTCAAGACTGAAGACTCAAGACTGGAGACTGAAGACTGAAGACTCCCGACTCTAGGACTGGCTACCTCAACATTCCATCTTTGAACCATGAACAGGAACAGCGTGGCGCTCCTCTGCATGACCCTTCTCTCCGGCTGCATGCAATACAGTGACGTGGAGTTCAAGGGCATCCAGGGTGCCCGGGTCGGGCGCTTCGACACCGGCGGCATCGCTGCCACGGTGATCGTACAAGTACACAATCCGAACAGTTTCCGCATCACAGTGACCGACCCGGACATGGACCTGTACCTTAATGATGTGGTGGTGGGCAAGGCCACCTTGGACAGTGCCCTCACCCTGGAGCGGTACAGTGACCGCACCTACACCCTACCGCTGCACGCAGTGCTGGCCAAGGACCAGGCCAACCTGTTGCCCGTGTTCATGGCCGCGGCGTTCAACGGCTCCGTAAAACTTGGGGTGAAGGGGACCGTGCTGGGCAAAGCCAAGATGCTCAGCAAGCGGGTTCCGTTCGAAATGGAGCAACAGATCGACCTGGGGCGGTGAATTCGTTGTTTGTTGTCAGTGGTCAGTGGTCAGTGGTCCGGTGCTTCCCTGACAACCAAGTACGGACAACTGACCGTTCAAGTCCTTACTCCAGGGGCATCAGGTCATGCACGTGGGTCACCTCCGTGATCACCACGTAGCCGAAGCAGCCTTGGGCAAGCGCGTAGATCTTGTCGTCCGCCCCGGCGGTGGAAAATGCCAAGCGGTCCTTTTCGGGATCTGCGCCGAGGTCATTGGGCCAAGGCCGATGGGGGGGCAATTCCCCTTGTTCGCGCCAATAACGTGGCAGGTCGAAACTGCGCCCCTGCTGGACCAGCATGCGCTGCTCCTGCCCGTGGACCAGGTAATTGAGCAACAGGCAGGAACAGAAAATAGCCGGCCCCACAGCCAGCAGATTGAACCAGAACCATTCGAGATGGTCCATGGCGAAGCGCTTGGCATACCATTTACGCGGAAGCAGGTTGCCTGCAAATGCAAAGAGGGCAAGCCAACGGAACAGCACGGAGTAGCTGACCAACGTACGCTGGCCCACCGTCCAAAAGAGCACGATCAGCACCAAAATGCCCAGTGCCATGGCCGTGGTTGGCCAATGTGGCCCGGCTTCCACGGCGGACTGTTGATGAGCATGGTGCCCAGGCCGGAAAGTGCGCTGATGCCGCCCGTTACTTTGAACCATGGTTACCGTGCTGGCCGGGCCTTCCGCATGTGATGAGGTAATTCACGGCAGTATGGCGCGTTGCGTGGGATAACCGGTGAAAGATACCATGCACGCCCACACCAACCGTCTTGCCGCTGAAAGCAGCCCGTACCTGCTGCAGCACGCGCACAACCCGGTGGATTGGTTCCCGTGGGGCGAAGAAGCATTCGCAAAGGCCAGGGCGGAGCATAAACTGTTGCTGGTCAGCATCGGTTACAGCACATGCCATTGGTGCCATGTGATGGAGCATGAAAGCTTTGAAGACCCCGCCGTGGCCGAATTGATGAACGCGCGCTTCGTGTGCATCAAGGTGGACCGCGAGGAGCGGCCCGACATTGACCAGGTGTACATGGCTGCCGTGCAGTTGATGACCGGGCGGGGCGGCTGGCCATTGAACTGCTTTACCTTGCCGGATGGCCGCCCTGTGTATGGCGGCACGTATTTCCCACAGGCACATTGGCTGCAAGTGCTTGGGCAACTGGCGGAACGATGGGCACAAACACCCGAGCGCCTTGCTGACTACGCTGAAAAGCTACATGCGGGCATCAGGCAAACCGGCGTGGTGGCGTTGAAGAAGGATGCCGCAGCCTTCACCCGTAAACAATTGAACCAACTGGCCAACGGACTGGACCGCGATTTTGACACGGTCTGGGGCGGACCGGACCGTGCACCGAAATTCCCGATGCCCGGGACGTATGCATTCCTGCTCCGCTACGGCATCACGGTGGACAACAAGGCCATCCTCAAACAAGTGCGCCTGACACTGGACAAGATGGCCCAGGGCGGCATCCACGACCAGATCGGCGGCGGCTTCGCGCGCTACAGCACGGACATCAGCTGGAAAGTGCCGCACTTCGAGAAAATGCTGTACGACAACGCGCAGCTCATCTCCCTTTACAGCCACGCCTTCCAGGCGTTCAAGGATGAGGCCTACAAGGACGTGGCCGTGCGCACCATTGCATGGGCCACGCGTGAAATGCAAGCCCCTGACGGCTCCTGGTGCAGTGCACTGGACGCGGACAGCGAAGGCGAAGAAGGCCTCTTCTACGTGTGGACCATGGAGCAATTGGCGGAAGTGCTGGACAAAGACCTGGATTTCGCGAGAGACTATTACAACGCAGGCGGTGAAGGTTATTGGGAGGAGGGGCGGAACATCCTGCTGCGCACCATGGGCGACCAGCACTACGCTCGCAAACACGGCCTCACGGCGGAAGAACTCTCCGCGAAGCGTGAACGCGTGGACCGGAAGTTGATGGCCGCCCGCGCCCAGCGGGTGCGGCCGGGTTTGGACGATAAATCGATCACCGCATGGAACGCCCTGATGGCCACTGCGCTCTGCCATGCCGCAGAAGCCTTCGACCATGCTGAATACACGGACCTGGCCCGGCAAACATTGCACCAGCTGACCACCGCCTTCAGGCGCCCTGACGGGGGGCTCTGGCACACCCGCACCAAAGGCAAATGCACCGTGAACGGGTTTTTGGACGACTACAGCTTCACCATTGAGGCACTCACCACGCTGTACCAGCTCAGCTTTGACGAACACTGGCTCGAGGAGGCACGAACCTTGGTGAAATACGCCATCGTGCATTTCCTGGACGGGGAAAGCGGAATGTTCCGCTATACCAGTATCTCGGACCCGCCGTTGATCGCGAACCACATGGATCTGCAAGACAATGTGCTCCCTTCCGCCAACTCCAGCATGGCGAACGCGCTCTTCACCCTGGGGCATTTGTTCGATGAGCCCCGCTGGACTGACCTGGCCAGGCAACAGCTGGCCAATGTGGAGGGTAACATGAAAGAATATCCCGAAGGGTGCACCAACTGGGGGCAGTTGCTCATGAACCATGTGCACCCATGGTTCGAGGTGGCCATTACAGGCCCGGAGGCGGTGGCCCGCAGGCGGCAATTCGGTCAATTCTACATTCCCGGCCGTGTATTCACGGGAACCGCCGGGGAAAGCACCTTGCCCCTTCTGGCCGATAAGGGAGCTCCGGGGACAACGATCATTCACGTGTGCGAGGGCAAGGTGTGCCAATTGCCCGTGCACAGCGTGGAAGCCGCACTCATCCAATTGCAATGAGATCGTTCTTGACCGTTGCCATACTGGCCACCGCCCTGCATGCCCAGGCACAGATGCTGTTGGTGGAACCCGGACTGGGGGATCCCGGAGTGCTGCAGTTCAATCCGGCGTTCATCATGCGCAACGGCATTGCAGCGGTCAACGCGCAACTCTGGACAAAGCGCGACGGCCGGCCCATGCAGCCGTTGGACCGGTACTTCCGCTACCGGTTCAGCACGGACGGCCATTTGGACCGCGCGACCCACGTGCTGGGCAAGGCGGCCACGGGCATGGACACCGCTTCCATCCTGTACAGCTACAGCACCGATGGCCGCTTGTTGCAGGAGCTGCACAACGATGTCCACGGATTCTATGCCCTGCAAATGGAATATGGGCCGGACGGACGGCCCGTCCGTGAGACCCATGTGCGGTTGGGTGGCCTGACCGCAGCCCTGGACGGCCCGGGAGCCGATACACCCACCGTGATCAGCGACGAACGCTACACATACGCGGAGGTGAACGACTCCACCTGGCGCAAAACAATCCTGAATGACCGAGGGCGCCCCTACGAGGAACAGACATTCATCAAGGACCACCTGGGCTATTTGCGCACCATTGAAACACGGAACCTCATTACGCAACGGCGCGGATCGGCAACCTTCGGATATGATGGAAACGGAAGATTGGCCAAACGCACCACACAGGCCAACCTCGCCATTGCGGACAGCATCACCTGGACATGGACATACGATGCAGCGGGCAATCCCCTTGCATGTGACCTGCTCCGCAACAACACCCTGGCCCGCCACAGTGAGTATCTGTACGCGGAAGGCACGCTATTCCTGAAGGCCGTGATCACCAAGGATGCGGATACCGGGCTGATCGAGATCCTGCGCATGGACGTGGTGCGTTGAACCGGATGGTTGGCCAGGTCCGGGCATTGGTGTACCTTGGATCGAAAATCCCACTTGCTCAACATGGGGCACACTTCACCGCTGTTGCAGGAAAACCTGCCGGGAATTGATCGTTGTTCATCCATCAGCACCCGTGATTTCATCCATGAATTCGTGGAACCGGGCCGCCCGGTGATCCTTACTGATTTCGCCAAGCAATTCCCCGCGCTCGGCAAATGGACGCCTGATTTCTTCAGTACGCATTACGGCAGCCTTTCGCTTGAAGTGAAAGGTGTGCGGTACAGCATAGCCGAACAGATGGGCCTGATCCAAACCTCCACGGAGGAAAAACCGGCCCCCTATTCATACAACTTGAACATCGACGTTGCCTTTCCGGAACTCAGGGCGGACGTGGAACCACTGCTTCTGGGCCGCAGGGACCGGCTTGCAAACCGCTTGCTGCCGAAAAAACTGACCAGGGGAACCATCAAGCACGAGGTTTTCTTCGGTGGGAAGGGAGCTTCGTTCCCGTACCTCCATGTGGACCTGCAGCATCTGCATACCCAGATCACCCAGCTATATGGCGACAAGGAGTTCTTTCTTTTTCCGCCGGACCAAACCCCTTACATGCACCCGAAACCGGACTATCCCCTGGTATCGGCGGTGGACAATGTGTTCGACCCGGACCCGGCAAGGTTCCCCTTGTTCAGCCGGGCCAAGGGACACCGTGAAATGCTGAAGGAAGGGGAGACCATCTTTTTCCCCACGGGCTGGTGGCACATGACCCGCATTCCAGGGCCGAGCATTTCCTACGGCCGGGCGTTGCTGGAACGCAACAATTGGAAAGGCTACCTCAAGGATACCTACGACGGCTGGCGGGTGAAATCTCCGCTGATGGCCAGTGCCGCATACGCAATGGGCAAATGTTCCGGCACCCTGATGGATGCGGCCGAACGCATCCTTCCGGTGGATTAGATCACGCCAAGTTCCCTGCCCACCTTGCCGAAGGCCACCAAGGCCTTGTCGATCTGTGCGTCGGTGTGGGCGGCACTGAGCTGCACCCGGATGCGGGCGGTTTCTTTCGGCACCACAGGGAAGAAGAAACCGATGACATAGATGCCTTCCTCCAGCAATTTGTCCGCCATGACCTGGCTCAATTTGGCATCACCAAGCATGACTGGCACAATGGCCGCGCCCGCGCCGCGCGTTTTGTACCCGAGTTGTTCAATGCCTGTGCGAAAGCGGTCCACATTGACTTCCAAATGGTCGCGCAGATGCGTGGATGCCGAGAGCACGTCGATCACCTTGATGGATGGGCCCACGATGGCCGGGGCCAATGAATTGCTGAACAGGTACGGGCGCGAACGCTGCCGCAGCATCTCGATGATCTCCTTTCGTCCGGTGGTGTAGCCTCCCATGGCCCCGCCAAGCGCCTTGCCCAGCGTACCGGTAATGATGTCCACCCGGCCGGTGACACCGCAATGCTCAACGCTTCCGCGTCCCGTTTTCCCGATGAAGCCGGCTGCGTGGCATTCATCCACCATGACCAGCGCGCCGTATTTGTCGGCCAGGTCACACACACCCTTGAGGTCGGCCACAATGCCGTCCATGCTGAACACGCCATCCGTGACAATGATGATGTGGTTCGCCCCGTCCTTGCGCGCGGTCTTCAGCTGCAGCTCCAGGTCCGCCATGTCATTGTTCTCATAACGGTAGCGCATGGCCTTGCACAGCCGCACTCCGTCGATGATGCTGGCATGGTTGAGCGAATCGCTGACGATCGCGTCCTCCTGGCCGAGCAGCGGTTCGAACACGCCGCCATTGGCATCGAAGCATGCCGCATAGAGAATGGTGTCCTCCGTGCCGTGGAAGCGCGCCAGCTTTTGCTCCAGCTCCTTGTGGATGTCCTGCGTGCCGCAGATGAAGCGCACGCTGCTCATGCCATATCCATGGCTGTCCAGCGCGGCATGAGCAGCCATCACCACTTCCGGATCAGAGCTCAGGCCCAGGTAGTTGTTCGCACAAAAGTTCAGCACCTGCTTGCCGTTCACGGTGATCTCCGCACCTTGCCCGCTGGTGATGACGCGTTCATGCTTGTACAGGCCGGCTTCTTCGATGGCGGCCAGCTCCCTGGTCAAATGGTCCTTCAAACTTCCGTACATCACGAGAGGGATATGGCGTTTTTTAAGATGGCTCAATTCAACCCACCACACGGGGCATCTTGAAGTAGTCGCTGTCCTTGACCGGTGCGTTTGCCAGGGCCTCCTCCTTGGAGATCTCCATGCTGGGTTCATCCGCACGGAGCACGTCCTCCTCATCGGTCAGGAAGATCAATGGCTCAACACCTTGGGTGTCCACTTCGGCCAGCGCGTTCACGAAATCAATGACACGCTGCATGCCAGCCAGCATGGACGCGCGTTTGGCGGGATCGCCCATGTCCAGCCGGGCCAATCCCGCGATCCGGTCCAAGGTGGCTTCGTCAATCTTCATTTGGTGGGATATGCCTTGCGCAAGGGTCCTTCAATGGCCTCATGCACACGGTGCCGCAAGTTACCGATATCCTCCGTCCCGAGGCCTTCGGTGCGGATGGCCGGATGCACCACCACGCGAGCCATGCCAGGATGGCCGCGGCTAAGCAGCGATTCCGGGTCACCGAACAGGCGCCAGTTGTCCAGGAAGGTGATCGGCACGATCGGCACCTGTTTTTCCACGGCCAACCTGAACGCACCGTCCTTGAAGCTTTTCATGCGCGGTGCACCCGGCGGGATCGTGCCTTCGGGAAAAATGCACACGGAAACTCCACGTTCCAGTGCTTGCCCCGCTTTGAGGAATGCGCGTGCGGCACTGGTGCGGCTGCCCCGGTTCACGGCGATGTGCATGTCCTTGAAAAAGATCCGGAACAGGGGCCATTTCAGCAATTCGTACTTGCCCATGAACAGGAAGTAGTGCGGTACAACATTGAAGGCATGGATAATGTCCAGGTAGCTCCCGTGGTTCATGCACACCACATACGGCTGCGGCGGCAATGCCCCTTCATGGCGGATCTTCACCGGCACCAGCAGGAAAACATTCAGGGAAACGGCCCAGGCGCGCATCAGCTTGAAAGCAGCCGGATAGCGGGACGGCCTGCGGAGCAACACCTTGAAGGGCACATAGAGGAGCAGCATGGAGGCCAGGAACACGAGCACGAACCAAAATTTGAAGGCCAGCCGCGGCAGCACAAACAACGCTACTGCCCAGCGCCGCCGCATGGCACGGCCATCCGCCACCCGGGGCGGGGAAGTGTGTTCACGTTGCGGGTCCACGTCAGGTATCGCCAAAAGAAGGGCGAAACTACCCTCTATATTCGTGCCCCCGCCAAGCGCCCTGCAGCGCGCAGACCGGCGTAACCAAGTATGCGCGTACTTACCGGCATCCAAAGCACTGGCATTCCCCATTTGGGCAATCTGCTCGGTGCCATCCTGCCCGCCATCTCAATGTCCCGCCACGGGGATAATGATGCCTTCCTGTTCATTGCGGACCTGCACTCGTTCACCAAAGTGCGTGACCCCGGGCAGCTTCGGGAGAACACCTACGCAGTGGCCGCTGCGTGGCTGGCTTGCGGCCTGGATCCGGGCAGCGTGACGTTCTACCGGCAAAGCGACGTGCCGGAAGTGGCGGAGCTCACCTGGTACCTCGCCTGCCTTACACCATATCCCATGCTTGCCAACGCCCACTCCTTCAAGGATGCCATGGCAAAGGGTGTGGTGCCCAACGCCGGCATCTTCAACTACCCGGTCCTGATGGCCGCTGACATTCTGCTCTATGACTCGGACATCGTACCCGTGGGCAAGGACCAGAAGCAGCATTTGGAGATCGCACGGGACATTGCCAATGCGTACAACCGGGCTTACGGCGAGGATACGTTCGTGGTGCCCGAGGCGCGCATCGATGCGCAACTGATGACCATTCCCGGCACCGATGGGCGGAAGATGAGCAAAAGCTACGGCAACACCATTAACGTCTTCCTACCGGAAAAAGAACTGAAAAAACAGGTGATGGCCATCGTCACGGACAGCAAGGCGCTGGAGGAGCCAAAGGACCCGGAAAACGACAATGTCTTCAATTTGTTCAGGCTTGTCGCGGATGTGCCGGAAATGGAAGCCATGCACGGCAACTACCTGCGCGGCGGGTATGGCTACGGCCATGCCAAGAAGGAACTATTGGCGATGCTCATGGAACGGTTTGCCGGGGAAAGGCAGATCTTCCAAACATTGATGGCCGACCGGGGGGAATTGGACAACCAGTTGGCCATCGGCGCTGAAAAAGCCCGGAAAGTGGCAATCAAGACCATCAACCGGGTGCGGGAGAAGGGCGGTTACGGACGCTTGGACTGAAGGCAGGCCTGCCGAACGGGGGCATTGACCGCCGGAATAAAAAGCAGCTTGTTGATAACCCCTGATGGTAAAATCGTCCGGAGGGCGGGCAACGCCGCTTACATTGGCGGTGAACAAATCGGGCGGAACGCCCGGAAAAAACTAAAAAGCAAAATGGCAGCAGCAGTGGAAGCATATTGCGTGAAGTGCAAGGCAAAGCGGAACATGAAGGAAGCCAACCAAGTGACCATGGCCAATGGCCGCAAAGCCATGAAGGGCAAGTGCCCGGAATGCGGCACGGGCATGTTCAAAATACTTGGCAAGTAACCATGGGGTGCCGCCTTTCGTTGGAAGGCGGCACCGTCAATGGTCCTACAAGCTGACCTGGCGTGGCTGATAATCACCACCATGATACACCACCTTCGGCTGCAATCGCGGCAAACCACCAGGTACCTCTTCATCATCCTGGGGGCGCTCTTGGCACTCCACCTTTGGGTGGCTTTCTGCCATTTGGTGCTGCACTGGAAAGTGGAGGCAATGACCCAGCTTGTGGACCTTGACCTGGAGGCAAACCTGCCCACGTTCTTCAACGTTTCCCTGTTCTTCATTGCCGCCGCGTTGTTCTATCTGCATGGCCGAGCCGAGCAGGGTGCCCACCGGCGCGGCTGGTTTGTGATGGCCTGGGTGTTCTGTTTCCTGGGCGTTGACGAGGGTTCCCAGATCCACGAGAAATTCATGCTTTTCACCATTCGCCTGATGAACCACGGGCATCAGGACGCCGGGGGCCTCGGTTGGTTCTACTACGCCTGGGTGATCCCCTATGGCCTCGCCACCATTGCATTGGTCGTCATCCTGTCCGGCTGGTTGCTCAAACTTCGGCCTGAACTCCGGCGGAGCCTTCTCATCAGTGGTGCGGTGTATGTGTTCGGCGCCATTTTCCTGGAAATGGCAGGTGGCAAGTTGGCGCGTACGCTTCCATACCACGACGCGTCCAATTTTCCATGGCTGCCCTGCAATGTGTATGACGACCCTGCAAGCTGTTGGCTGTACATGGAGCCGAAGTACATTTTTCTCTACACCATGGAAGAGACCTGTGAGATGACCGGATTGATCCTCTGCATCCGTGCGCTTCTGAAGGCCTTTGAGGCCAAGCATCTGCAGGTCGCCCTCACCGTGGAAGAGCGCCCACCGGTTCCCGGCCGTTGAATCCCGGCGCTCACAGTTGCCGGATCACCTTACCGGACACCGTGCGCTTGAACTCCCGGAGCGCTGTGACCCGCCGGGGCATCTCGTGGATCTCCAGCACGGTGAGCAACTTGTCCAGAACATTATGGATCATCTCCGGGCCCTCATCGGTTTCCAGCACCAGCATCACCGCCTCACCGAGCGCCGGCTCCGGGAAGGCCATGAAGAAGTGTGGATAGGGGATCAGGCCGGCAGTGCGGGTTTCCAAGGATTCGGGAAAGATCTTCTTTCCCCCGCTGAGGATCACATTGTCAATACGGCCCAGCCATTGAAAGTGGCGGTCATCACGCAGCTCAACCAGGTCGTTCGTGCGGTGCTGCTTGCGCGATAGATGGGGTGTGCTCACCAGCAGGCAGTTGTCCTCCCCCTGTGCAAAGGTCACCTTGCCGAGGGCCCCGTACATGCGGCTTCTCCCCGCTCCGTTGACCTTGCGCAAGGCCACATGCGTCACGGTTTCCGTGCTTCCATAGCCCTGGAACACCTCGGTCTTCAGGCCCTGCAGGTCTTCCTCCAGTACCTCGCTGACCGGCCCGCCCCCCAGTAGAATGGTGTGGAACTGTTCCTCCACGCGGGCCTTGTCCTCCTGGATTGCGCGGTGCAGTTGCAGCGGCACCATTGCCGTGAAGCGGAAACGATCACGGCAGCCTCCCAAATTGTCCAGCACGCTCCCCCGTGGATCAATGATGTGCAGGTCCAGCCCCAAGGCCATGGCACGCACCACCATCATCTTGCCCGCGATATAGGCACAAGGCAGGCAGAGCAGTACACGGTCGTCTTCCCCGAGTCCAAAGGCATCAGCGCTCAGTCGCGCACTGTTCACCAGGTCGCGGCGCGGGATGCGCATGTGCTTGGGAGGGCCCGTGGTGCCGCTGGTGGTGGCGCCGATGGCATTGCCGCCCAACAGCGTCAGTTCCAGCATCAAGTCCTTGAGGTCCGTTTTCCACGTCTCCGTTTTTTGCCGCTTCTTCTCCCATCGCTCGAAATGGGCCCATGCCTCCAAGCGGCCCAATTGCACACCGTCCAGTTTCAGCGAATCAAAAGCCCGTTCAATGGTGCGCGCATACGTGCGTTTTGCGCTCATGGCTCCAGGCGTTGCAGGTCCCACGGCACCTCCGGGCGGTAGTACAACCGGCCATGCTCCACCTCCAGTGGCGCAGGGATATTGTCCTTGTACACCTGGCCGGTGCCCAAGCCCTGCGGAACTGTGACGCCAAGCGTGGCGGTCCATTGTGCGATGGCATTGAGGCCGATGCTGCTTTCCAGCGCGGAGGTGATCCACCACCCGATGCTGCGCTGCTCAGCCAGCTCGATCCATTCTTCCGCCGCGGACCATCCGCCCACCAGGCTGGGCTTGATCACGATGTGGTGCGGCTTCACATGGTCCAACAAGTCCTGCTTGGCCTCGCGGTTGTTCAGGCCGATGAGGTCCTCGTCCAACGCAATGGGCAGCGGGGCGTTGGCACACAATTCCGTCATCACTTCATAGAGCGCCGGTGCCACCGGTTGCTCAATGCTCTCCACCTGCAGGCGGGCCAATCGCTCCAGCACGGGCATCACATTGGCGTGCGTGAAGGCCCCGTTGGCATCCACGCGCAGCGTCAGTTCCGCCGCGCTGAACAATCGGCGCACCTCGGCCAGCAATTCCAGTTCATCCTCCACATTGATCGCGCCGATCTTCATTTTCACGCAGCGGTTCCCCGCGTCGAGCTGGGCTTTGATGCGCCCGCGCATGGTGGCCTTGTCGCCCATCCACACCAGCCCATTGATCGGAATGCCTTTGCGTCCCAACGTAAACTCGGAGGGAAAAAGCACCTTGCTTCCGCTGGCCCCAAGGTCCTTTAAGCACTGCTCCACCGCGAAGCGCACACTGGGCACCGGCACCAGGTCGTCATCCAACCGTTGCAGCCAATTGGAGGTGTCCGCGCATAGTTCCAGCAGCTTGGTGCGCACATCGGCAGGGAACTCCTTGCTGTGGCCGGGGAAGAGCGCGGCCTCACCGATGCCTCGCACTTCCGGACGCTGGTTGTCCCAGGCCAGCAGATACCACACCGTGCGCGCACCGATCACGCCTTTGCTCGTGCCAAGCGGGAAGCGCGGGATGAGCGAATGTTCCTTCCAGGCTGCTTGCAGCATTCATCCGGGGATCAACCCCAAAGAAAAGAGCAATGCCGTTACCAAGGTGGAAAGAGAGAGCACCTTCATCTGGGGGTCCAGCTCGCGCGGCACCGAATTGCGTTGCACAACGCGCAGGTGGCGGTCCAGCGGGAGGAACCCCAGGACGAACGCCCATTGCCACCAGCCCTTGAAGTGGGAAGTCGTAAAGATGACCAGGCAGGCCAACCCCCCATACACCAGCAAGGCGTGGTAGCGCTTGGCCGCCTTGGTGCCCAGCTGCACGGCCACCGTGCGCTTGCCGTTTGCGGCATCACCCTGGATGTCGCGCATGTTGTTCAGGTTGAGCACGGCCGCACACAACAAACCGATCCCCAACGCGGGCAATAGGGCTGCGCGGGGAAACATTCCGGTGTGCAGGAACAGGGTGCCCCCAACACCCACCAGGCCGAAGAAGAGCAGCACGCTGACGTCCCCTAATCCGGCGTATCCATACGGGTTGTTGCCGAAGGTGTACTTCACGGCGGCGCCTATGGCCAGCAGTCCGATCAGGAAAAAAACAAGCGTGCCCGCCGAAAGCCCCAATGCGAGGATGACCAACGCCAGGCCAGTGACCAGTGCCAACAAACCGCATACCCACATTGCGCGCAGCATGGCCTTCGGGGCAATGGCCCCGCTTTGCACGGCGCGTTGCGGGCCCACCCGGCTTTGGCCGTCGGTGCCGTGCAGGTGGTCGCCGAGGTCGTTGGCCAAGTTGCTGAGCACCTGCAGGAGCACGGCCGTGACCAGCGCAAGGCAGAACACCGGCCAGCGGAAGCCGTGGAAAAATGCCGCCAGTGCGCTGCCGGTGATGATGCTGCTCATGGCCAGGGGCAGTGTGCGCAAGCGGAAGGCGTGGAGCCAGGGGCGGAGCATGGGACTGGGCCTGGTGCCTCTATTGTTCGTCAACTGGATGCCAGCTCATTGAAATATCCCCGCAAAACCGTTGGCGAAAGTTCCGCATCCGTGCGGATGAGCAGTATCGCGGGCCTGTCGTGTGGTTTGTACAAGTCTTCCAGCCCGCTGATCAGCGAAGCTTGGTCCCGTGCGGTATAACAGGCCAGTCCGTAGCTTTTCACCAGGGCCGGCAAATCCCTGCCATGCGGCGATTCAAACCAGTGCAGCAGCTCCGGGTCGTTGTCCGGCCCGGGGATGTAGCGGAAGATGTTGCCGCCGCCGTTGTCGATCACGATCACCTTCAGCAGCGGTGAAAGGTGCTTGTTCCAGAAGGCATTGCTGTCGTAGCAAAAGGCCACATCGCCGGTGATGAGCGTGGTGGTTTTGCCCGTGGCAAAGGCGGCGCCCACGGCGGTGCTGGTGCAGCCATCAATGCCGCTGGCGCCGCGGTTGCTGAAGAAGCGGAGCCCGCGCGTGCGATCGAACAACTGGACATAGCGTGCAGCGGTGCTGTTGGCCACGTGTACATCGCTTCCTTCCGGGACATGCTGAAGCAGCACATCGAACACAGCGAGGTCGCAGAAAGGGGTGTGCTTCAACACGATCTCATGCCGCCGGCGCATCCGGTCATCCACCATGCGCCACGCCTCACCGTACAGGCTCTCGTTGCCCTGCACCTGCCCTTCCAGTTGCGCCAAAAAGATGTGCGGTTGCACAGCGATGCCGTGCGTGAGGCTTTGGTAGGTGTCTTGGTACGGGTGCACCGCGTCCACGTGCCAGTGTTGGGCGGGTTTCCACGTGCGCAACAGGGTCTTGATGCGTTTGCTGACAATGGCCCCGCCGAGAGTGATCAACACGTCCGGCTTCAGGTCGGCCTCGTTGGTTGCGTTCACACCTTCCAGCACGCGGTCGATGCAGGTGATGAACGCCGGATCGTCCAAGTTGGAAGTGGCCTCGGTGAGCACGGAACACTGCGGGAGCGCAGCGAGCTGTTTCAGGTGCGCCTTCACCCCGTCTCCCCAGACGCCTTGGCCAACAAGCACCATCACTTTCATGGAGCCGGACAGCTGTTTTGCGCGCCAACCGCGGTCGGGCAGGAGAAAGGATTCCACCGGCACAGGGGCGATCAGACGCACTTCCTCCATGGGTTCCGCAGTGGCGTACAGCGGCTCCTCAAAAGGCACGTTCACCTGCACCGGCCCGGGCACCGGCAACAGCGTGGCACCAATGGCTTCGTTGATCAAGCGGCCGCAGTGCCAACGGGAGAGGGGATCTCCATGGCGGGGCAGTTGCACGCTTTTCCTGAGGTGGGGCATCAGCACATCCTGCTGGCGGATGGTCTGCCCTTCGCCCTGGTCGGTCCATTCCATCGGACGGTCCGCAGCGATCACGAGCAAGGGGATGCGCTGGTAGAAAGCCTCGGCGATGGCCGGGGCGTAATTGAGCACGGCACTGCCACTGGTGCAAATCAAGGCCACCGGTTGGTGGAGCTGCTGGGCGACGCCCAGTGCGAAAAAGGCGGCGCTGCGCTCATCGATCACCTGGAGGCACTGGATCTCCGGGCGGTTGCTGAAGGCGATCACCAGCGGCGCATTGCGCGATCCGGGGCTGATCACCGCATGCCTAACCCCTTTGGCGGCACATAAACGGGCCAACTCGGCGGCGGAAAAATGGTCCGAGGTACGCATGCCTCAGTTTGCCGGCTGCTGCCGTTGCAGCAAACCAAACCACATCCCGGCTTTGCGGGTGGTTTCAGTCCATTCCATCTCCGCATCACTCCCGGCCGTAATGCCTGCCCCTGCATACAACTGCATGTTTCCAGGGGTGGCGTGCATGCAGCGCAGGTTCACAAAAAGCTCAGTGGGGCCATCGGCGTTCCATGGCCCCCAGAAGCCGGTGTAAAGTGACCGTTGGTGCTGCTCGTGGGCGTTGATGAACTTACGCGCAAGCGCAGTGGGTGCCCCGCACACGGCCGGTGTGGGATGCAGTGCCAACACCAGTTCGCCGAGGATGCAATCGCCGAGATCAGCCTCCAAGGTGGTGTGCAGATGGGCCACGGGCCCGGCTTCCAGCACTTCCGGCCCGCGCACCACGATGTTGCGCAGGTCCATGCGGGCAAACGTGGAGTGCACATGGCACATCACCTTTTCCTGTTCGTCCAACTCCTTTGCACCCCAGCCGGACAAGCGCGCCGGGATGGCATCCGCGGGGCGCGTGGCGGCCAGGGCATCCACACGCACATGGTCCAGTTCCTCATGCACGAGGCGCTCCGGGGAAGCCCCGAGCCACAAGCCGTGCTCCGGCGTGTGCACCATGGCCACCATGGTGCGGTCGTTGGCCCCCATGGCCCCCACGAACAACCCCGGGAGCCGTTCAGTGCCCACTTCCATGTCCAGAACGCGGGACAGCACCACCTTGTCCAGCTCCTTGTTCCGGCAGGCAAGCTTAGCGGCTTCCACAGCTTGGATAAAATCCGCTTTGGAAGTTGCCTTCTCCGCGGTTTGCGGCCCAACGGCACTTCCTTCGCACTCCTCCAGGACCGAAATGTCCGGATCGATCTCGGCGAACATGAGCTCAATGTCCGAGCGGATGAAAGGCACACGGCCCTGCGGGAGCAGAAAGGGTGCGGTGAGGAACACCTGGTTGAGCCCGAGCAGCAGGGTGCTGTCCACTGTTTCGAGGCCGGGGTCGCGCTGCGCCCACAACTGCACCGGCCTTCCCGGAATGCGGAAGGCGGCGAAGGTGAGCCGCTTTTCAATGCAGCGCTCCAAGGCTTTTTGCAATACGGTTTCGCTGCTCATGGCCTATTTGCGATCACAAGATTGGTGAGCTTGCAAACGGCAATGAGCTCGCCCGCCTCATTGCCGACACGGATATCCCACACGTGCATGGTCCGGCCTTTGTGCAACAGGGTGCCGGTGGCGGTCACTATTCCGGAGCGCACGCCCTTCAAGTGGTTGGCGCTGACCTCGATGCCCACCACGGCGAAATTTGCGCGGTCGATGAGCATTGCGGAACCCATACTGCCCAAGGTTTCGGCAAGGGCGGCAGTGGCCCCGCCGTGCAAGAGGCCCATGGGTTGGAAAGTGCGCGCGTCCACCGGCATGGTGGCGGCGAATGTGCCCGGCTCACTGGGAATGAAGGTGATCCCCAGGCCTTCCACCAACGTGTTCTTCCGCAAGGCGTTGGCAAACGCGATCTCTTCCGTGGTGAACATGGCGCGAAGGTAGCTTTGGCGGCCCGGAGGCTTATCAGGTGATCAGCCCGCGATCATGAACAGGATGGAAGAAACCGTCAAAAAGCGTTTGTTGCTGGTGGAGGATGAGGAATCGTTGCGAAGCACGCTGCGGTTGAATTTTGAGCTGGAGGGCTATGACGTGACCACGGCCGTGCGGGGCAGCGAGGCACTGGAACGGATGCGGGGGGCGCGTTTCGATGGCATTGTACTGGACGTGATGCTGCCGGATGTGGACGGCTTCACCATCTGTGAGACGATCCGTTTGGAGGGCGACCGAACACCCGTGCTCTTCCTCACGGCACGCACCAATCCCACTGACCGGGTGCGCGGCCTGCGGACCGGGGATGACTTCCTGGCCAAGCCCTTTGACCTTCAGGAACTGCTGCTCCGCGTGGAGAAGTTGATGGGCAGGTCGGGAACCGGCTCCAGTGCCCCGGTGCCTGCCCAATGCAATTTCGGCGGCAACACGGTTGATTTTGGGACGTACGAGATCACCGGGCAGCGCGGCCTGAAAAAGCGGCTGACACAGCGGGAAATGTTGCTGCTGCGCCTGCTGACGGAACGTGCCGGGGAAGTGGTTTCCAGGGAGGAGATCATGCAGAAAGTCTGGGGGTATGATGTGTTCCCCACCACGCGGACCATCGACAATTTCATCGTGGCCTTTCGAAAATATTTCGAAGTTAACCCACACGAGCCCAAGCACTTTCGTTCTATCCGGGGGGTGGGTTACAGTTTCATTCCATGATTTTCAAGATACCCGAGGCAACCCTTCCGCCGGTTCACCGTCTTATTCCCAGATCAAAGGTTCTTCCTTGATCTGGTTCCTAATCCTTGCAGGTTTACCGCACAGGGGTCCATTTGGATCCCTGTTCGGTTTTCAGGGCTGTCGGTTTGTGCGGAACTGGATCAGGTGAACAACGCTGCGGTGGCATTGCTGACGGCATGCACTGCCGTCCGTAGCTTGTTTTCCTTCCAAGCTCCAAACATCATTCCTTCAAGCAGAACTTGCAGTACTTGCTGTCGGGATCGTGCTTAATGGGGATCGTGGGGTCCATCATTTGCTGCACGGCATCGGTGAGCACAGCCTTGATGGCGGGCAAGTCGCTCCGGGTGACGGTGGTGCCGGTGGGCAGCTTCATCAGCAAGGGTTCGCTGCTGTCCGACTTCTGTAGCGGGAGGATGCCGGTTTGCAGGGCTTCCACATCAGGATGGTTGGTGAGGTAGAGCCATGCGTACACCATCAGCTGGGCGGCATAGCGTTTGTTGCCCAGCAGTTCATCCAGCACGAGGTTCCTGATCGACAGGTGCGACGGTTCCACCTTGCCGGTCTTGAGGTCCAGGATTCGCACCACTCCATTCAGCCTGTCCACGCGGTCCAAGCGGCCTTTGATATTGACCGGTGTGCCGATGGCGGCGGCGGCGCTTTCCAAGGGGCTCATCAAGGCCACCTCCAGGTCAAGCGGTGTGATCACGGCACCCTTTTTCACGGCCTCCGCCTCGTTCCGCAGAAAGCGCCGGGCCGCGTGTGTGGCCATGCGCACCTGCAACAGCGGCTGGCCCCGGGTCAACTGGTCCGCCGGCACTTCCTTCGCCAGTTCCGCCACGAACAAGCCCTCGATGTCGTTCACGGCTTCCAGCAAGGGCGCGGCCCCCAAGGGTTTGCCCAACCAGGGGCGGTACACCTGTTCCACCGCGGCATGCAACGCCGCGCCCAGCACGTTCGGGGCGATGCGCACTTCGATGTCGTCGCTTTCGCGGAGCTTCAGCACATGCTTGAAATGAAAATCCAGCGGGCAGCAGAGCCAATCGCCCAGGGCGGAAGGCGACAGGCCCTTTTCCAACTTCACGCGGGTAGCCTGCAGCACGGCTTCATCCTTTGCCACGCGCACCACGGCGCCTTGGTCCTTCGGCATCGGGATGCGTGCATCAAAGGCCCGCATCCGCTCCGGTTCCTGCTTGAAGAGCTCGTGTTCCAGTTGCAGGATGAAGCGGCTGGGGCCGGTGGGTTCGGCACCTTCCGGCCATACCAGCACGGCCTCCTTAGCCCGTTGCAGCATGCGCAGGAAGTTGTATGCCTGCACGGCGTCATTGCCATCGCGCAGCGGCATGTGGTGGTGGCGGCGCAGCTCGAAGGGAATGAACGAGCGCTGTGCGCCGGTGGACGGCAGGGAGCCCTCCTGCGCGCCGAGCATGATCAGGTGTTCAGGGTCCAAGGCGCGGGCTTCCAGCATACCCATCACCTGCACGCCGGCCAACGGCTCGCCAAAGAGCCCGATGCGTGCGGAACCCAGCAAGCGGTGGAAGATGGAGGTGTACGCCTGCAGGTCCAGCTCGTGCGAGTAACGCTCCAGCAGCCTATTGATGCGGCGCAGGATCAGCGCAGCCTGGTACACCTGCTCGGTGGCAAAGTGGTCGCCTGCCGTGGCCTGCATGGCCCAGGAGAGGGCCTGCGTGGTGACCTCCGGCATTTCCGCGCGCACGTCGGCCACCTCCATGAACACATAAGCGGCACCGGGGAACAGGCCGGAACGGAGAAAGGCGGCTTGCAGAACAGGCGCTGGCAAGTAGGCGCGGTGTGCGTTGCGGAGCTCCTTGGCCACCTGCGCGGCGGCGGCGGCCAACGGGCCTTGCTGCAGAAAGGGATGTCCGAGAAAGCGCTCCACGTCCGCATGGAAGAAACCGGTTCCCTTGCGCATGCCGGCATGCAGGCGGTGCAGCGCTTCAATGTACGAACCGATGGGCAGCTGCGCCACGGGCAGGCCCATGGTGATGTTCAGCGGACCCAGGTCCGGCGGCAGGGCCTCCAGCAGCGGCTGCAGCAGGCTTTCGTCGGCGAGCACCACGGCGGTGCGTTCGCGCTCGGGGGCGGTGGCGTTCTTCAGCAGTTCGGCGGCACACCAGGCTTGCGAGGCATCGTTCGGCGTGCGGACGGTACGCAGCCGGAGCCCGCCTCCAGCAAGGTTGTCCCCCATGGGAATGATGCCGGGCCCGAAGCTGGCGACGGCTTTCCGCAAGTGTTCCCCGGCCTCTTGCTCGGTGCGGTCGAAGTAGTAGCGGTCGGCATCCCACGCCATGCGCGCCAAGCCTGCACCGGTGTACTGGCGCACCACGGCGGATTGGGCCGGCGTGAGCGCATTGAGGCCCGCAAACCACACGGCCTTCCACTGGCTTCCTTGCTCACCGGGTCTTTCCGCCGCCTTGCGTTCGATCAGGCCCGTGGTGCCTGATCCCTGACCTGTTAGCCGGGCGTTGAGCACGGCATGCAGCCGCCCGATCATGGCCCAGAAACGCATCATCCGCTCCTGCCCTTGGCTCAACGGGTCGTTGTTGAAGGTCCAGGGGATCTCCTCCCAGGCGTCCAGCGATCGGTAGTAGCTCTCCAGCGTCACCAAGTGGGCATCGGCTTCGCTGATATCGCTCAACGAGGTGCCTGCCCATTGCAGGAAATCGCCAAAGGACTGCGCATTGGCCCCTTCCACCTCGCGGTAGGCCTCGTAGCCCTCGAAGAGCAATTCCTCCGTAGGCATGGGCCGCAGTCCGGACCGTTCCTCCATGAAGCTGCCGATGGTGAACACCTGCGGACTCCATAGCGGACCTTGAGCCTCTTCGGCCAACCACTTCCGCAGGTACAGGCCCGCGCGCTGGCTGGGCAGCACCACGGCCACTTCGCGCAAGGCATTGCCATGCTCGGCAAGCAGGGCGCGGGCCACTTCCTGGAGGAAGGGAACCGGGGCTGTATGCTTCACCGTGGCCGACATGGCCTGCAAGTAATGCAACGCGGGCGATCTTTGCATCCATCAGCCCGCCATGGAGCAACCTGCATTCCCCCTCTACCGCCGCAGCGCGAACGGGCTGAACTGGTACCGGATTGAATCCCCGACGGTGTTCACGGAGATCCAACAGGTAGGCAGCCGCTTGGTGGTTCACCGGATCGTGGCGGTGATCTATCCTGAAAAGGCGCGCATCCTTGGATTGATCAAGATGGATGATGGGCACGCCATGCCCTGCACCGCGGAAGAAGTGGGATCACAGCTCCGCAAAGCGGAGCAGTTTCCGATCAGCGGACGGTAAAGCGTCTCACCACGGGGCCTTCGGATGTAGTGGCCCGCAGGAAGTAGGCTCCGGGACCGAACGCGGACACATCCACGCGCGGGTTGCTTCCGGCTTCCCGGCCCTGGGAATACACCACCTTGCCAAGCAAGTCCAGCACTTCGATGCTTTCCATGGTGGCACCGCCTAGGTTCCTGATCTTGATGAAGTTTTCCGCCGGGTTCGGATAAACTGCAAACATGGACTCCACCGTGGCGGCCTGGATCCCGGAACTTCCGTCCAGGGTGAACTGGATCACAGGGCGCTTATTGTCAATGCTTGTGTTGTTGGTGGTGCTGGACAAGCTGGTCGGCATGGTGGAGTTTCCTTTGCCGTAAATGCGGTCCGTTACTGTGGTGTTCTCCCATTCGAACGAACCGGTGGCGATGGGCTCCGGGGCGGCTGAAATATCCCATTCGGTCAAAATTTCGAGGGACTCGCCCGTATAGGTGAAGGGGGTGGAAAGGGTGAAGTTGATGAAGTCCGGGTTGGCGGTGGCCGGGATGGACTGGGCCGAATTGGCATATTGCAAACTGGTTCCGCTACTGAGGGCACTCCAATCCGCGGAAGCATCGGAATAAGCCGAGGTCAGCGAATTCTTCATGTAAATGTTGAAGCTGGCCGGCCCTGCCGAGGAGCTGGATGTACTCTTCATCCATCCAACCTGGTATATCACCGCGCCGGGTTGGATGCCGGCAGCAGCCAGTTCATCCTGGGTGTACAAATAGGCGAACCTGCTGTACTTGTAGAACATTGTGGACGACAGATAGATCGGGCCCACGGCATACAACGGGGCCAGAGGTGCACCGGTATTGATCACCACCTGGGCTTCCGCACGATGGTTGCCGATGGCCAGTACAGTGATACCGATCAGCAGAATGCGGTTCCAAAACCGGGTAGAGTTGCTCATGTCTCCGAGGTGTTTGTAGTGGGTTCCTGACGTTCATTCCCCCCAGCATCCAGTGGTAGGAACGGCCAATGTAATCATTTCAGACACGGAGCAACAGGCCTCCCGTGCCGGCACCCTCTCCTGTTCAGCTCGGGGGAATCCGCACAGGCAACCGAAAACCCTATCTTGGGGTCTTCAAACCACATGCGTTCCGCCTTGCTCGTACTGGTCTTGTTGGCGTTCCATCCGCACTGCCGCGCCACACACATCCTGGGTGGGGAGATATCCTATGGCTATCTGGGCAACGACAACTACCAGGTAACCCTACGGCTGTACCGGGATTGCGGGCCTTCCAATACCCTGGGCACCGCGTTGGACGCCACCGCTGCGATCGGGATCTTCAACAGCACAGGAACGTTGGTGCAAACGGTCCACTTCAACCTGCCTGGAGAAACCACCGTGCCCGTGGTCACGGACAATCCCTGCCTGACCGCACCGCCGAGCATTTGCACGAAACAGGGCATATACACAGGCATCATCCACCTGCCTTCCGGCACAGGAGGTTACACGCTCAGCTACCAGCGTTGTTGCCGCTCACCAGCTTTGACCAACTTGAACAACAACCCGAGCACACAGGGCATGACCTGCACCGTATTCGTGCCTGATCCCGACGTCACCGGGCCGAACAGTTCGCCCATGTTCTCGAATGACCCGCCCATGGTGCTGTGCCTGGACCAAACGAGCACCATTGACCAGCTGGCCACGGACCCCGATGGGGATTCCCTCGTCTATGCGCTCTGTGCGCCGCTGCAAGGCGGGGACAACCTTGTGAACGTCATTCCGGACCCTCCGGCGGCACCGCCATATCTGCCGGTGAACTGGGCTCCCGGCTATTCCGAAACGAACCAGTTGAACTCGGTCCCACCCATGGTGTTCGGCTCGCAGAACGGGGTGCTCACGCTTCATCCCAGCACCATCGGCAACTTCGCGGTCAGCCTGTGCGTCAGCGAATACCGCAACGGCGTGCTGTTGAGCACGGTGATCCGCGACTTCCGCTTTTTGGTGGTGGCGTGCGCGCAGGCCATCACCGCTTCGATCCAGGAGCAGCAAACCACTTGCGACGGCCTTGCCGTGCACATGTCCAACCAAAGCACCGGGGCAAATTCCTACCACTGGGACTTCGGCGTTCCGGGGACTATCGGGGACACGTCAAATGCAGTGAACCCGTCCTTCACCTATCCGGCCCCCGGCACCTACACCATCTCCCTGATCGCCAATCCGGGCTGGCCATGCGGGGACACGGCCTACAGTACATGGTCCGTGCATGACCCGGTACAGATACAGTTCACGGCACCGCCCATCCTCTGCCCCACGCAACTGCCTGCACCTGTTTCCGCGTTCGGGAATTTCAACGCGGCGGCCAACGTGCAATGGGATTTCGGCAGCGGCGTTTCACCCAACTCCAACGCGGCAAGCACCACCGTCGGCTTCTCCACGCTCGGCTCCCACGCGGTCACTGTTACTGCCTCGGAAGCCGGTTGCACGGGTTCCTTCACCGACAGCATCCGCGTGTTCCCGTTGCCTGTGCCCTTGTTCACCGTGGACACCAACGGTTGCGTGCCCTTTCAACCCGTGTTCACCAACAGTTCCTCGGCTTGGACGCCACTGTCCTTCAACTGGCAGCTCGGAGATGGCAACCAAAGCACGGATTCCGTTCCGGAACATGTGTACACTTCCGCCGGCAGCTATGATGTTTCGCTTACCGTTTCCACGGATTCCGGCTGCATTGCAAGCCGCACGCTCACCTTGCCCGGCCTGGTGAAGGTGTGGCCGCAGCCCACGGCCAACGCAACTGCAATACCATCGGTCACTTCCGTGCTCTTCCCGAAGGTCACCTTCACGGACCACTCCACCGACGCCGAGCATCTGGACTTTCTGGTGGAAGGCATCCACTATGACAGCACCAGCTTCACGCACACGTTCAGCGATGCAGGCTGGTACACGGCCCTGCTCACCGCAACCAGCGGCCTGGGGTGCGTGGACACAGCCACCATCCGGGTCTTTATCGGCGACCACCTTTTCTTCGCGCCCACGGCATTCACACCCAACGGTGATGACATGAACGAGGTGTGGAAGCCCAGTGTGAAAGGTGCGCGGCAATACCAGTTGGACATCTTCGACCGCTGGGGCCATGTGGTGTTCAGCACCACCGACCCCGAAAAAGGCTGGGACGGCAAGAACGGCTTGCCGGGCATGTACTCCTACAAAGCGTGGCTCACGGAATACGGACCATTGGAAAAAGAGTACAACGGGAGCTTTGTGTTGATCCTGTAGGTGCGGCCGAAGCTCAATCCTCGTTCCGCACCATGTCCACATGCGGGATCCCATCCAGCGCGTACTCCGCACTGACGGCAACGTAGCCATGCTGGCCGTAGAAGCCCTGCAGATGGGCCTGGGCCGCCAAAGCGGAACGTGCACTGCCGTATTTGGAGCAGAGCGCTTTGTGCACCTGTTCCATCAGTTGATTGCCCATTCGCTTGCGGCGTTGCTGCAATTCCACCACCACGCGGCCCACGTGCGGCATGCCATCAACACCCGGCGGCAGGATGCGCGCATAAGCCGCCACCGCGCCATCGGACAGTTGGCCAATGATGTGGAGCGCATTCGGGTCCAAGCCGTCCAGTTCGGGGTATGTGCATTGCTGCTCCACGACGAACACGTCGATGCGAAGGCGCAGGATATCGTGAAAGAGCTGCGTGCCAAGCGCCGCGAACGGGTACACGGACCATTGCAATGGGGTTGTGCCGCTCATGCCTCCACCGGCGTCAATGCACCATCACGCATGTAGAGCAGAAAGCCATCCACCGGTTTGGCCTCCACCTTTTGCAGCAGTTGCACATAGCCTTTCACCTGCTCCTGGTGGTGGTCCGAAGGTGCGCCGGTCTTGATGTCCAGGATGCGGAAGCGGTCGCCGTCGCGCACAATGCGGTCGGGCCTGACGGCCTTCCCTTGGGCGTCGATCAAGGTGGTTTCGGTATGGACCTCCAAACCTTCGCGGAAGAACGGCTGCAGTTCGCTGCGCTTCAGCAGTGCTTCCAACTGCATGGCAATGGCCGCGCTGGTGCCGGGGTCCAAGCCCCAGATGGCGCTTTCCTTCGCCATGGCCCCGGGCAGGTCCTTTGCCGTGTGCACGCGGGCCAGTATGGCGTGGATGGCCCGGCCATGGCTGCGAAAGGGATCGGGGTTGGCGGGATCCCAGTCCGAGGGTGCTTCCCGGCGGATCGCGAGTTCGCGTTCCCCTTGGGCCTTGGCGGCGGAAAGTTCAAAGGTGGCGGGGCCAGCGGGCGTTCCGGCTTCTTCCGCCTGTTCCTTGCGGGGTTCCCGCTTGCCTGCCGTCCAGGTGCCGCCCGGCTTTAGTTCCAGGTGCTCCCGCAACGCCTTGGGCAAGGCATCAATCCCGGTGCCGGGCACGCTGATGTAGAGGCGCTCTTCCGGGCGTGTCAGCGCTACGTACAGCACATCCAGCGCGTCCAGCCGGGCCAGGCGCTCCTCTTCCTCCAGCTCGGGCACTTCCAAGTTGGCCAAGAGTCCCTTGAGCTTCACTAATGCGCGCGGCGGCGCTTGCAAGTTGGCGTCCGGGGTGATCCATATCCGTTCGTTGTTGCCTCCGCCCGGCGTCTTTCCGGCTTCGGGCACGATCACCACGGGGAATTGCAGTCCCTTGGCCTTGTGGACGGTCATCACCTGGATGGCGTCGGCACCGGGCGTGCCGCCGATGGCGCGGCCGCTGGCAGTGCGCTCCCAGTACTCCAAAAAACCTTGCAGGTCATCGCCGCCCATCTTGGAAAAGGCATGTGCTTCGTTCACTAAGCCCATGATGAACACGTCGGCTGCGGGATCATGCCCGAGTGCTTCGGCGATGCGGCAGATCAAGGTGACCAGCGCCAGGCGCGGGCTGATGCGCGGATGCGCGGCACGCCACTTCCGCAACACATCCTGGGGTCCGCCCCCGCCCTGGAACGGATCCACGGCATCGCCTTCGGTTTTCAGCACGGCCATGGCCTGCGCAGCCAGCGCGGCATGTTCATCGATGGGCCGCCGCAGCCAGGCCAGCAGGCTCACCACGGCATTCGCGCCGGCGTTCGCGCCAAGGGTGAGACCTTCCGGCGACACCACGGCCCAGCCTTGCCGGGTGAGCTGCGCGCTGGCCATGGCGCCCTGCTTTTTGGTGCGCACCAGCACGGCCATGTCACCCAAGCGGAAGCCGTCGGCAAGGCTGTCCTGCACGGCCTTCAGCATCAAGGTCCACGGTGCGGGCAGTTCTCCTTTTTCCGTTTTGTCGTAGCAGGCCACTTCCACGTAGCCTTCCTCTTGGCGGGCCACCTGCTGGCCGTGGTGGTCGTACATCTTGCGGTCCCTCTCGTCGAGTTCCTGCTTCAACCGGCCAGTGAGTTCGTTGTTGAAACTGATGATGCGCTGTGCGGACCGGCGGTTGTAGGCCAAGGGCTCCGCCGGGGCGAAGGCGCGTTGCAAGGCCGCCTCGAATTCGCCTCCGTGCACCAGCATTTCCTTGCGGAAGAGCGTCGGCAACTCCGCGAACTGCCTTGCCTCGCCGTTCCGCCACCGGTAGATGGCCTGCTTGGCATCGCCCACCAGCAGCACGGAACCATCGGTGGCCAGCGCATTGGCCACCAAGGGCAACAGCGCATGCCACTGCATGAGGCTCGTGTCCTGGAACTCGTCGATGAGGAAATGCCGGTACTTCTCGCCCAGCCTTTCGTAGAGGAAGGGCGCGGGTTCATTTTGCACAATGGCATGCACCTTCCGGGTAAGGTCGCTGAAGAAGGACACGCCCTCTTCGCTTTTGAGCGCTTCCAGTCGTTGATCGATGGAGTTGAGCGCGGCGGTGGGCAGCAGGTCGCGCAATACCGCCACGGCGATGGCGTGATCGCGCATCTCCGTATCGCGCAGGCCGTCCACTTCCTCAATGATCTCGCGCAAGCGCAGTGCAAGTTGTTTCAAGGCGGCGATGGCTTCCGGCGAGGCTGAACCGGAGTGCCATTTGTTGCTGGCCGATGTCTTCTTCACGTTCGCGTTGGGGTCGAGCCACACATCGAAATCGCGGAGTTTGCGGAAGTAGCTGAAGTAGCCTTTAGTTGTGTAGGCCGCATCCTCTTCCGTGATGCCGGCCTGTTCGATCATGGTGCAGGCCTCCATCCCCAGTGCCTGCATGCGCTCGCGAAAAGCGTTCGTGCGGTGGCGCAGCCGCGTCTGGATGTCGAGGAACTGCACGCTGTCCATTTCGCGTAGTGAAGCCAAGTGTTGCAAGGCGTTCTCCTGGGTGAGCTGCACTGAGAGGTCCATCAAGGGCTTGTCCGGGCGCCAGGCACTCTCCTCTTCCAGCAGTTGCTCGCAGGTGGCCACGAGCAGGTTGGTCAGTGCCGGTTCGCTGCCTGCTTCCTCCAGCAGCAGGTCCACGGCCTTGGTGCGGTAGTACTTTTCCTCCACGGTCATGTTCAGCTCCTGGTCCAACTTCAAGTCGCGGGTGAAGGGCATCACCACGCGGCGCGTGAAAGCATCGATGGTGCTGATGGCCACCTGCGGCCAATGGTGCAGGGCATGGGTGAGCATGGCCCTGGCGCGGCGGCGCAGTTCCTCCGTGTTGATGCCTGCGTCGCGGACCACGGAATTTCGCACGTCCGCCTTGGCACCGTCCAGCGGTCCGTCGGAAGCGAGTGCTTCGAGGTAGGCCAGCACGCGCTCGCGCATTTCGGCGGCGGCCTTGTTGGTGAAGGTGAGCGCGAGGATGTGCGTGTACGCGGAAGGGTCCGGGCTGCTCAGTGCGAGCAGCAGGTAGTGCTTCACCAAGGCGTGCGTCTTGCCGGCACCGGCGGAACTGTGGAGGACGTGGAACATGGGTTGGCCGAAGGTATTGCGCTTAACCGGCGCAAAAGTGTTGAACCGGCAACCACCGACCTGCCGCCGGCGGGCGGACACGGATGGGTGGTTCAACGCTCCAAAGTAGAAACTGGAACCACGGATGCATTTGAGCATATGCCTTGCCCGTCGTACTGCGGGCGCTTGGATAACCATGCAGTGGCCCCTTCAACGGTCTGCGGATGGCGTAATTTCGTGCATTGCGAAAAACCTCTCCTTACCATACGGCTCCCAGCCTCCCATGTTCATGTTCCGACCCCGTAAACTGTTCGCCAGTTTCACCATCGCCTCCCTGCTGTTGCTCGTTTCCTGCCGAAAGGATCCCTCTGCACCCGAAACGCCAGCCATACCCGGCACCGTGCTAAAATTGACGGTAAAGCCCACCTGGCACGCCGCTTCATTCGACAAGAACACCATCTACACCGCTGCGGGCGACCAGCGCATCCATGTGAGCTTGGTCAAATTCTACCTCTCCCCCATGGAACTTAGCGGGGAGAACGGCACCACACAACTGATGGATGCAGACTTGTTCGATGTGACGAACGGTCCGCAAAGCCGCGTACTCTCTGTGCCCATTGGCACCTACTACACGTTGAACCTGGGACTTGGACTGCCGCCCGCGCTGAACCACCGGGACATCGCAACCATTCCGCCGAACGCACCCACGGGAAACAACAGCGGCATGTACTTGAGCTGGGCCACCCAATACCGCTTCCTGTTGTTCGAGGGGCATTTCGACAGCATTCCGGACGGCCCCGGTGAACCGCCATATGCCTTCTCGCTGCATACCGGGCTCGATACGTGTTACCGCACCCGGGCCATTCCCATCAACCTGACCGCCACATCGGGTGACACGGCGCGGCTCACGATAAACGTGGACATCGCGCGCTTCTTCACCAATGGCAACGAGGTGCTGCAACTTTCCCAGGGTGCCATGTGGCACGGTGAAGTGGACCAATTGGGCCTGGGTTTGAAAGCCGCCGACTTGCAGGTTGCATCCCTGAGCGTGGAATGAGCAGGCGGCGGCAATTGTTGATCTGTAGTGCAATCCTGCTTTGGGCCGGTTGTTCCAAGGAACCTGCCGTAACCGCGCCACCTTGCGCGGCACCCTACCTGTTGGCATTGCCCGGAGGGGCCCCGCTGCCGGTCATCCCTGCTGACAACCCGCTCACATCCGCTTCCGTGCGCTTGGGCAAGGCCTTGTTCCTCGACGATCGGCTTTCCATGGGCCGCGGAATTTCCTGCGCATCCTGCCACCGCCCCGGCCATGCGTTCAGCGACACCGTGGCACTGAGCAAGGGCATACACGGCGGAACGGGCCTTCGCAATGCGCCAACCCTGGCCAATGTGGCCTATCATCCCTTGCTGAACCGTGATGGCGGCGCACCGTCCCTGGAGCAACAAACGCTTGTTCCGTTGACGGACACGCTGGAAATGGGCGCGGACCTGAGCGCCCTTGTTGCCCTGCTGGGGGGCTTGGAGCCGTACCGGAGCCTGAGCCAGGCCGCCTATGGGAGACCGTTCGACCTATTTGTGCTCACCCGTGCACTCGCATCCTATCAACGCACCCTGATAAGTGGCACCTCACGTTTTGACCGCTTTTTGTACGAAGGTGACAGCACTGCACTGTCTGCGGAGGAGCGCGCCGGCTGGGCCATTTTCAATGGGAAGCGGGGAAACTGTTCCGCTTGCCACGGCGGGTTTGACCTGAGCGACCACGGCTTCCACAACATCGGTCTTTCGCTGGACCATGGTGCCGATCCCGGCCGGCAGCGCATCACCTTGAACCCGGCGGACCGCGGCAAGTTCAAGACGCCAACGCTGCGCAACATCGCGCTCACTGCGCCGTATATGCACGATGGAAGCATGGCCACGCTGGAGCAGGTGATCGATCATTTCAGCAGTGGCGGCCTGCCGGACGCCAACAGGGACCCCTTGCTTGCCCCGCTCCACCTTTCCATCCAGGAGAAACAAGATCTGGCAATTTTCCTGCGGTCACTGACCGATGAGCGAACTTTGGACCAAGTGCCATGACCCGCCCGCAGATCATCGTTCTTGCAGCCATTGCCCTGGCCTTGTTGTTGGCGGGGTGCCGCCGCGACAAAGCGGAAGAACCTGAAGCACCGGTCCCTGGCGGCACGCCGTACACTTTGGTGATCCCCTCGAATTTGCCACCCATGGAAATTCCACCTGACAACCAGCTGACGGTGGAAGGCGTTGCCCTCGGGCGCTTCCTTTTCTTCGAAAAACGGCTATCCGGCAATAACGGAATGAGCTGCGCAAGTTGCCATGCACCCGCCTTGGCGTTCACTGACGGCAAGGCCGTGCCGAAGGGCATCGACAGTATCGCAGGTCCGCGAAGCACCATGCCATTGATCAATTTGGGGTATGCGCACTTCTTCTTCTGGGATGGACGCGCCGCAAGCCTGGAACAGCAGATCCTGCAGCCGGTGGTGAATCCGATCGAGATGCATGAGGCATGGCCCAATGCAATGTCCAAGCTCCAGGCCGACGCGGTCTATCCCACACTATTTGAACGCGCCTTCGGCACCCAGCACATCGATTCGCTGAAAGTGGCCAAGGCCATTGCGCAGTTCATTCGGACCATGGTGAGCGGCAACAGCCCGTTCGACAAGTTCCGTCGGGGTGAAGGGTTCATTTCACCCGATGCGCAGGCCGGGTTCGACCTGTTCCAAAAGGAAGGCGGTGCCATCGGGCAGAACATACCGGTTGCGGGCAGCACTCCCGTGATCGGCCAAGGCGGCGCCGACTGTTTCCATTGCCACACTGATGCGGCCGGCCTTTTTACGGATGAGCAGTTCCACAACAACGGACTGGACACCGTGTTCACTGACCTTGGCCGCGCCGGTGTGACCAATGACCCGTCGGACCTTGCGAAATTCAAGACACCCACGCTGCGCAACATCATGGTGACCGCGCCCTACATGCACGACGGGCG
>CALMYC010000299.1 GCA_937873385.1 uncultured Flavobacteriales bacterium
ACATGACCACCACTTCAGCGACCATGTCCTGGACAGCCAGTACGTCCGATCCGGCCAATGGCTACCAATGGGAAGTGCGCACGAGCGGCGCCGGGGGCGATGGACCCACCGGCCTGACGGCGAGCGGCAATACCCTGGCAGGCGTTACCAGCGAAAGTACCGCAGCCTTGCTCGCCAACACATCGTACAATCTGTATGTACGAAGTGATTGTGGCGGTGTGCAAAGTGCCTGGGCCGGTCCGGTGAGCTTCTTCACGGGGTACTGTGTCCCTGAGGGAACCGGACCAACGCATTATTTCACGGACTTCTCCACCACCGGTGGCATCACCAACATCTCGAACTTGGGCTCTGGCTTCTCAGCGGGGGGCTATGGGGATTTCACCATCGACACGGTCGCCATCAGCGCTGGGTACTCAGTGAACTTCACCGCTGCATGGCCAAGTTCGACCTACACCCTGGCCATTTGGGTGGACTGGAACATGGACTTTGATTTCGACGATGCAGGTGAACTCGTTTTCAGTTCAGGGACAACCTACCTTGCCACTCCCGCATCCGGAACGATCACGGTTCCTGCCGGCACTCCCCTTGGTTCCTACAGGATGCGCATCCGGAACGGGTATTTGGGCGGAGCACCACAACCCTGCGGTACCACCACCTATGGCGAAGCGGAGGACTATACGTTCAAAGTGGTTCCCGCACCCGCCTGCGGCATGCCATTGAATGCAGCGATCACAGGCATCACGCCCACCGGGGCAAACTTCTCTTGGGCATCCACCGGTGCATTGAGCTACGATTACGAGGTTCGCACAAGTGGTGCCGCCGGAAGCGGTGCCACTGGTTTGGCCGTTGGCGGCAACGTGGCAGGCAGCCCGGTTGCGTTGACATTGGCGTCCAACACCGCATACACGGCGTATGTGCGCAGCCGTTGTGCCGGGCCGGACAGCAGCATCTGGACCCTTGGGAATGCGTTCAGTACGCCTTGTGAACTGGTCACCTCCTTCAGCGAAAACTTTGATGGCGTCAGCACTCCCGGATTCCCATCCTGCTGGGGCAAGGTGGGCACCACGGGTTCCGCTTCCACCCAGACTGCGAATGCCAATAGTGCACCGAACACGCTTTACATGTATTCCACATCCACTTCCAGCTTGGCCGTGGTGAAGATGCAGGCCGTGTCCAACCTGGGCGCCGGCACCAACCGGTTCCGGTTCAACATGCGGGCGAATGTCACTCTGAACGGGGTGGTGGAAATAGGCTACCTGACCAATCCTGTGGATGCGACCAGCTTCGTCAGTTTGGGAACCGTGACAGCTGCTTCATTCACCTACACCGAGTACGTGTTCACCCCACCGGCGGGCTCCTATTCAGTCACTCCCGCATTCAGGGCCATGGGCAGCCCCGCCAACAGCTTGTTGATCGACGACGTGAAATGGGAGACCATTCCCACTTGCTTCATGCCCACGGCGGTTACGCTGACCAACGTGACCAGCACAAGCGCAAGCCTTTCCTGGACAAACAGTGGCTCGCAGAGCTACAACTATGAGGTGAGGACCAGTGGGGCTCCGGGAAGCGGTGCAATTGGCTTGGCCCTCAGCGGCAACGTGGCTTCCGGTTCACCGGCCATTAACCTTACTCCCCTGGTTTCCGGCACCCATTACATGGTGTATGTCCAGGGGTCGTGCAGTGGTGGCACTGACCTGAGCTTCTGGACGACTGGTGTGGAAATGGTCCCGGGTACGGTGCAGATCGGCAGTGGCACCACCACCAACACCAACTTCCCGATCTATTCCTGCACGGCGTACAATTACACCCAACAGATCTACCCGGCCGCCAGCTACACCGGTCAGCCGTACATCACCAAGATCCGCTTCAAGTACATCAGCAGCGGCACCACGATCTCCAATTGGAACGATTGGACGGTGTACATGGGCAATACCAGCCAGACGGCATTTGCCACGACCACCAGTTGGATCCCCGTGGGCAGCATGACCCAAGTGTTCAGCGGCACGGTGAACCCCGTGGCCGGTGAATGGATGGAGATCACCCTGAACCCTGGATTCCTGTGGGACGGTACCAGTAACATTGTGGTAGCCGTGGATGAGAACACCGCAGGTACCAGTTGCACCGCCACATGGGCCTCTTTCACGTCTGTGACCAACAGCGGGATCTACTACCGGACAACCACCGACATCAACCCCGCCAGTCCGGGTACGGCCACGGGCCGCAGTGGAACGTTGGCACAAATCCAGTTCCAAAGCGGGGCAGTGCCGAGTTGCTTCCCCCCGGCAGGGTTGGCCATGACGAACTTGACGACCACCTCTGCAGGCTTCTCGTGGACGGCCAGTTCATCCAATCCCGCCAACGGCTACCAATGGCAGGTGCGTGATGCCGGCAATGCCGTAGTGGCCAACGGAAGCACTTCCGGGACCACGGGCTCAGCCAGTGGATTGGTCGCAAACACCAACTATGGGCTGTATGTACGCGCCATCTGCGGTGCGGGGGATACCAGTACCTGGAACGGACCGGAGAACTTCTTTACCGGCTACTGCACACCGGCAAGCACAAGCACCACGTACTTCATCGATGATTTCACGACCACCGGGGGTTACGTTAACATCGAAAACTCCGGCACGGGTCTTTCCACTGGAGGATATGGTAACTATGCTTCCATGAGCGTGCTTGCCAGTGCCGGTGACATCATCAACTTCAATGCCCAATTCAGTGGAACTTCCACATTCCACTTCAGGGTATGGGTGGACTGGAACAGCGACTTGGATTTTGATGATGCAGGCGAACTGGAGTTTGACGGAACGGTCTATCAGAACGCCTATGCAGGGACCATTACTGTGCCTGCCGGGACTGCGCCGGGTACCTACAGAATGCGAATTCGCCAAACATTCACGGGAACGCCAGACCCATGTGGTAGCTCAAGCGGTGAAACTGAGGATTATTCCGTGCAGGTAGTACCCCTGCCCAGTTGCTTGGGCCCAACAAACCTGGCCGTTACACCGACCATTAACTCGGCTTCGCTCAATTGGACCGCCAGTGCGAGCATTCCATCCGGCGGCTACCAATGGGAAGTACGCACCAGTGGAGCAGGCGGAAGTGGTGCCACAGGCCTGACGGCCAATGGA
>CALMYC010000300.1 GCA_937873385.1 uncultured Flavobacteriales bacterium
CCGGTGGATGGTCATCAACACATGGTTGCCCCCTTCCAGCCCAAGGTCTTTCAGGGCCGTGGCGGCCTTCACCTCGGCATCATACGCCACCAGGGTGTCGATCATGGTATTGCCCACAAAGTGGATCGCCTCCTTGGGCCGGCCTTCGGCGATCAAATGGTCCATGCCGCTTTGCTCGGTGACGAAAAAGTGGTCGGTGATGCGGTCGGTGAGGATGCGGTTGATTTCTTCCGGCATGCCCATGTCGCCGCTGCGCAGGCCGCTTTCCAAATGCGCCAAGGCGATGCCCGACTTGTTGGCCACCAAGGCACCGGCCAGGGTGCTGTTCACATCCCCGGGCACCACCATCAGGTCCGGCTTCAGTTCAGCGGCAGCGGCCTCCAATGCCACCATGATGTGGCCCATCTGCGCGGCCGGGCGGGCGGGCGGGGTATCCAGAAAGCGGTCCGGCAGCAGGCCGAACTGGTCAAAGAACACCGTGCTCATCTTGTCATCATAATGCTGGCCGGTGTGCACCAATTGCACTTCCATGCCTCGCTGTGCGGCCACCGCCTTGAAGCGCGTCACTTTAATGAAGTTCGGGCGCGTGCCCACCACCACCATCAATTTCCTCATGCGTCCTTGCATTGCGGCGCTGAATGCCAATTTGCCGCGTCCGGCGCGAAAATAGCCGCTGCGGCGTTCCCGGCTCTGGTACAGGTCGCCCTGCTTGCACTAGTGCCGCAGTTCTCCGGCCTCGCGCATCCGTTTCACCTCGTTGGCAAAGGCCACAGTGAACAGCCGGCTCCCGCGGGTGTTGAGGTGGCCGACATCAAAGACATTGTTCACCGTATAAAACTGTGGGTACTTCGACGGCTGGCACAGATCGAATTTTCGATCTTCAGGCAATGCCAGGAACACGGGCAATGGGTCCGGGTACCGGAGCAGCGGGGGAAGAATAAAGTAGACCTTCACTCCTTTGCGTTCCCCAAGTTCCATCAGGTTATGCAATATGCCGAGGTGTGCCCTGCTCAGGTCCAGATCACTTAACCCGGCATAGAAGCTGTCCACAAGCGCTTTGCGTTTCACCAGGACCAGCGTATCCCTCAGAAAATTCACTCTCCGTACCTGCGCTCTTTCACCCGCAATACCCTGCTGGATACTGTCCAAGGGTTCAAACCCATTTCCATCGACACCCAACAGATTACCATCAAATCCTTTCCCCACGTTGCTGGCCTGTTCCACAAATCCAGGCAGCAGCAGTGCTTTTGTCAATGCCTTTGTGGCCCCGATCGTGTGATTCAGCTTCACCAGCTTCCGGTCATGGTGCATATCCCATGCATGCACAACCAAGTACCGCCATGTCGCAGGGGTCACCATGTACCACGCCCTGCAGCTTGCCAGATTCTCCTCATTGAAGGTGGCAAATGGGCACACTTCCAAATAAATCTCCTTCAATGAACGGGGCGAATGTTCGAGTATGTATTGGCAAACCTGTTCACCCTCCGGGGAAAACATGCCAGCTACCCCCAAGTTGAATGATCGCCCACCATCATTGAGCACTGAATCGAACACTTCCGGTGAAAGCTGCCAATGGATGTGGCTGGACCCAATGAACAAACGGTCATACGTCCCGCTTTTCTTTTTCAACCCGTCAAGTTTGCCGGACAGGGGCGCATTCCCCCAAAACGGCGGTAACGCCAGATGCACCAACACCAACGGCAGGGCAATAAAAGAAAGGAAGCACAGTGCGAAAAAAATCCTGTTCCGATTCTCCATCACGCCTAAGTGGTACTGAATGGACCAACACAGCTGAACGCTCCATCCCACTTGGTGCACTGCGACCGGTCATTGCATGGAGAACAGTTCCCTGCCTGCTCTGGCATTGAAAGATCATACTGAGACGATTCATGCATCAATCCCAGGGTTTCGCTTCCAATTCCACGAGGCGATCAGCACAAACAACAGCGGAACAGGATACTGCAGCATGTGCGACAAGCGCACGGAGACCAGCTCGAACGGGGCTGCCCAACGCGCCAGGAAGTGCATGGCCAGGGAAAGGAGCGCGAAAACCGCGAAACCGATGAGGATGTACCGCAAATGCCTCCACGTACCGAACAGGATGCGCGCCAACACCACGCACAGGCCCGCCATCACGGCCATGGAAAGGAAGGCCAGGCCCCACTTGATCGCCAGCAGGGTTTGCACGTCCATGCCGCGCGTCCAGCCCTGCACCATGGAATGCGCATAGGAAAAAGGCGTGTGGTGCGCCACGTGGTCGATCTGGTAGTTCAGGTTGATGAAGGCGAACTCGCGCCAGCTGCCGTATACCACGGCGGCCGTCAACACCAGTGCCGTCTCCGTACGGCGCCCCCAATGGATGCCGGTGCGGCTCATCGCGGGTCGGCCTTGGGCGTTCGGTTGGCAAAGCGCTTCACCCACACATACCACAGGAAACACACCCAGCCGCACACGATCACATAGAAGGTGTAATCGTGGTTGAAGTTGAGCCACTCGTAGTTGATGCTCACCACGATGCACAGCGCAGCCACCCGCATCGCGTTGATCAGATGGATGGACAGGATGCCCAGCGCGCCGAACCACAGCTTGTGCTTCCAAGGGCCGCCATAGGCCATGAGGAAAATGAGGAACACGGCGAACAAGCCCACCCCGTTGCACGGGTCGCCGATCCAAAGCAGGTGGCCGCCCTCCACGCCGATGGTGCGGATGTGGTCCGCGTTCACCGGTTCGGGGATCAGCGTGTAGCCCAGCATGTGCAGGATCGTTCCGGCCCAGGTGATCAAGGAATCGATCACGGCGTGGTCCAGCACGCCCCACGGCTGCAGCAAGAAAGCGTACAGAAGGTACCAGGCGCCATACAAGCCGCCTGCAACGAGGAGGAAACGAAGGAGCGGATCACGGGCCGCCATCCGGGACGGCGCGCGCAGAGGCATCAGATCACCGGCTTGCGCGCCTTGCGGGCATCCAGGGCCTTCTTTCCGCCGAGCAAGGCACCGGCACCGATCAGCAGGGAAAGCCCGCCATCAATGGGGATGCACGGTGGCGGCCAGCAAGGAGGGGGGCCGCCGGGGCCGGGCTGTGCCATCAACGCGCCAATGACGGGTGCCATCAACAAAACGATGAGCAGCGTAATGCGGAGCGATGCTTTCATGGGGAACGATCAAACGAAAGTCGAGGTGCCAAATATAGACGATTCAACCCTCACTGGTTGCCTGGCGGAAATTCGGCATGGCCGGCAAGCTTACCGAAGGGGAACATGCCAACGGGCGAACGGACCCGGCTTGGGCAGCGAAGCACCTCAGCATCCTGCCCGTTCACCTTTGGCATCCGCGGCCCACCCGTCCAAACCGGACGGACCATGTCCACCGGGCCGGTGGCCCCTGCCCGGCCGGCCGGAGGGCAATGTCCGTGGATGGCTATATTTGCCGCCCTTCCGAAAACCCGGTGCATCAAGGTGCCGCGCGGTTTCCGGCACCTGGACCAAACATGGCAGCAGCACCGCCGCCCAAGGGGGGCATCATTGAGGTGAACGACCTGCGGACCGTGGCCCGCATTTTCTCCAAGAACTGGTACTTCGTGGCCGTGGCACTCGTGCTTGCCGCGGTGCTTTCCTACCTGTACTCGTACAAGATCCCCAACGTGTACGGAGCCACCACCCAGATCCTGCTCAAGGACCAGGAATCCTACGACTACCAGAACCAAGTGTACAAGAACATCGGCTATGTAAGCGCCTACGGCGACATCGTGAACCAGAAACGCGTACTGACCAGCTACGACCTCATCGACCGCACGCTGAACAAATTGAACTTCGAGGTATCCTATTACATCATCGGCCGCTTCAAGACCACCGAGATCTATGCCAATCTGCCGTTCATCGTGCAAATGGAGGTGTTGAACCCCAGCTTGTATGAACGGCCGATCGACCTGCACGTCAACGACCCCCGGCACTTCACCGTGAGCTATGATGCCGGGCAGGGGGTGATCTCCAAGACATTCCCGTTCGGCAAGGACAATGCGGACAGCGACTTCACCCTGCGGGTGGACCCTGCCATGGAACTGAAGAGCTCCAACATCGATGCCTATGTTTCCAGCGATTACCGCTTTGTGCGGCATGCCCGCGAAAGGCAGGTGGCGAAATATGCCAGGAGCCTGGACGTGGAGAACCTGGACTACACCACGGTGCTCCAGGTGACCGTGGATGACGAGATCGCCACACGGGCCAAGATGTTCCTGGACACCCTGAGCGCCGAGTACATCAAATACACCTTGCAAGGGGATTTTGACATCAATGAGAACACCCTGAACTACATCGACAAGCAGCTCGATGAAGTGACCACCATCCTGAACCAGTACGAGGATGAACTGCAGGACTTCCTGCTCAGCAAGAACATCATCAACCTGGACAAGGAGAACTCTCAGTACTTCGACCAACTGGTGAGCCTGGACGCCCAGAAGCGCCAGTATGAGATGATGATCGGGAGCGTGGACGACCTGAACAACTACGTGCTCAACATCGGCGAGGACAAGCTCCTGCCACCGTCCTTCTACATCCTGCAG
Organism: uncultured Flavobacteriales bacterium; assembly: GCA_937873385.1. Lineage (GTDB taxonomy): Bacteria > Bacteroidota > Bacteroidia > Flavobacteriales_F > PHOS-HE28 > PHOS-HE28. The sequence goes on from CALMYC010000300.1 coordinate 4,558, forward strand.
GACGATGAGTTCCTCAAGAAGACCCTGGGGGCGTTGTACCAGATGCAGATGAACATCAACCAGTCGATGTTTTCCGCCGAGCCCAACAACCCGGTGATCGAGGAGTCCAAGAAGACCATCCAGCTCACCCAGGCGAACCTGCTGATCTACCTGAAGAACACGCGCAAGGCGATCCAGGAAAAGATAGGCGGCCTGGACAAGCAGGTTGCGGACTACACAAGCTTGATCCACGCCGTGCCGAAGAACCAGCGCGATGTGGAAAATTTTGAGCGCAAGGTGAAGGTGAACGAAAAGCTGTATGAATTCCTGTTGGAAAAACGGGCCAACACCGTCATTGCCCGGGCTGGCATCGTGCCCCAGACCAAAGTGATCGAGGCGGCCCGCAGCTTGGGCATCGTGCGGCCGGACAAGGCGAAGATCCTGTACATGTTCCTGCTCGGCGGCGCCATCGTCTCCATGCTGTTCGTGTTCATCCGCGTGGTGTTCTACGACCGCGTGGACAATGCCGACCAGTTGCGCGCCGCCACCAATGTGCCGGTGTTCGGCGAGGTGATCGCCAGCGACAAGGCCGAGGAGAACTACGTGGTGGTGGACAGCGACCCCAAGGCGGCCATCACCGAGAGCTTCCGCACCATACGCACCAACCTGGAATACCTGCCCGCCACCGACACCGGCCGCGCGGTGATGGTGACCAGCTACCGCCCCAATGAGGGCAAAACGTTCTGCTCGGTGAACCTGAGCGCCATCCTGGCCAAGGCCGGGAAACGGGTGCTGCTGCTGGAGCTGGACCTGCACAAGCCCAAGGTGGGCACGGGCCTGGGCCTGAAGAACAACATTGGCCTCAGCACCATCCTGGTGGGCAAGTCCACCATCCAGGAATGCGTAATGCACACGGCCTACGAAAACTTCGATGTGATCCTGGCCGGGGCCACGCCGCCCAACGCCTCCGAGCTGGTGCTCAGCAAAATGCTTCCGGAGATCTTCCAATACGGCCGCCAGCACTACGACTATGTGATGATCGACACCCCGCCCGTGGGCCTCATCACCGATGCCCTGTTGATGATGCGCCATGTGGACGCCACCCTCTTCGTGATCAATACCCGCTTCGCCAACAAGGACCATGTGCGCAACGCCATGGATGTCCATGCCGCCAACCCCGCCCCCAACTTCGGCTTCATCCTCAACGGGGTGCGCATGAAGAAGAGCAAATACTACTACAACAGCAATTACGGCTACGGCTACCGCTATGCGTATGGCTACGGTGGCTACGGCATCAATCTCACGCCCGGATTCAGCGCCACGCGCCGCATCTGGTTCGATGCTGGCGGGGTTTATGTCATCGCCAATCTGCGCGGTGGTGGCGAGTTCGGTGAGGAATGGCACCTGGCCGGCAATCTCACGAAGA
>CALMYC010000301.1 GCA_937873385.1 uncultured Flavobacteriales bacterium
ATTTGAATCCGCCAGGGGGGGCTTTTAACCGCCTGCAGGACATACGGAAGCAAGACCTGCCCCATCTGGGCCGCCGTATCGGAAAGCTGGGCTCGTAAGATGCGCTGCGAGTTCGCCAGTCCCCCCGATGTGCGGGCGAAGTCGCCTTGGGCAGCCCCCATCTGCTCCTGAATCAGGGCATAGCGCGCGGTCACCTTCTCCGACTCGGTCAGCTGCTTCGCGTTCGCTTTGCCGGTTTGCTCCATTGCTTTCTGCTGGACCGCCGCCTCAGACAGGAGGATGCCGTACTTCCGCAATGGCTCGGCCTCGCCAATCAGACCGGAGTTCAAATCCTGAAAGACGGTGCCGGGATCGGTGTTGTAGAACGAGGCGAGATCGCTGGCGTTCTGCAGGATGTTGCTCGAGAAGGCGGCCGACTGCTTTTGTCCCATGCCCATGCCGGTGAAGTACATGGAGGTGTCGTTCAGGGGCGGGGTTGCCGTTGCGGGGTTCCCCGCATTGGTGGTGGCATCGAGCCCCAGGTTGAACCTGAACTCATGGATGTGCATGGCGTGGATGGCGCCGATGGCGTAGACGGTGTCGCTGTGCGCGGCATCCACCAACAGGTTGTTCCCTTCATAGTGGGCCAGCACGTTGCCACCATCATCGTAGGCATGGATGCCACTGACAAAGAAGCGCACTTGGTCCACACGGACGGGGTGGCCAAGGCTGTCGTGCAGTACCGTGTTGCCAAGCGCGAAGGGCGCGCTGCCGTCCTTGAAGTTGAAGTGCATGGCCACGGTGGCATCCACGGCCGTTTCCGTTGGGGTGGAAGCGGGCGGTTCCACGGAATCCTTCTTGCAGCCGGCCGTGGCCAGCAATGCAGCGGCCGCAAGGGCCAATGAAATGTGTTTGTTCATGGTTGATCTGGTCCGGTGTTCGGACCGGTTTGTTTTTATGCGGATGCGCGGCATGCCCGCGCATTCCAGTGGTTCAGTCTTTTTCGAAATTGTAGGTGATGCCTGCCACGAACCGTTCGCGATTGGGGATCATCAACGACCCCAGGTCGTTCAACAAGGCCTGTTGCCAGGTGAAGGAAAGACCCAGGTTCTTCCACCAGAGGCGTGCTCCTGCATGGCTGAAGAGCGTGGAGCCGCCGGTGGTCGGGTCGGCAACATGGTCCATCCGGTCAGGCAATGCGCTTTCCAGATAGCCGCCGAACGAGGGTATCAACTTGAAGTCATGGAGCGGAATGATGCGGAAGACCTCGGCCGTCAGTGCCGCGCTGTGGCCCATGCGGTATCCGTCCGCCATCACGCCGTTGTAGCGCCCCATCACGCCGAGGCTGGTGCCCCACCGCGTGCCGCGCACCATGTATTCAAGGCTCAACAACCCGTCCCACGTGCCGGTGCCCGGTTGCAGGTCATGGTCCAGCAGCCTACCGTATTGCACCACATCCGTGCGGCCCAACGGAAGCTTCAGGCCGAGGCCGATGGTGAAGCGGTGGCGCAGGCGGGTGGTGTCCGGCCCGGAAGTGGAACCGAGCACGGCATGGCGCGCCAGCAGGATGGGGTCGCCCAAACCATAGGTGTCCGCGCTCCGCACACCGTCCACCGCTTGGAAGTTGTTCAGCACGGGAAAGCTGGCCATAAGGCTGGTGCGTTGGCCGAACCAGAATTCGCCACGGGCTTCCAACACCGAATAGGTCTCAACGTAGGTGGCTTGGCGGTCCACCGGACCTTCGGCATGGCCGCCATGCTTCAGCAGGCTTGCAGTCCCGGGCACATGGACCGTTCCTTCCAGATAGCGCATCCGCCATTGCAGGCCGAAATTGGTGGCGTGGTCGTACGGCTGCACACCGAGCAGCAGGCCGCAACCGCATTGGTCGCAGGCCAGTACCGGGAGCGCCGCGAACAGCAACGCGCCCAGCACGAAGTTCTTCTTCATCGCAAGGAGAAAATTTGGAATGGCTGGAGCAACACATCAACCGATCCCCGGGGGGAACGGTGCAGCGATCAACACCATGGCACCGGAGCCACCCTTCGCGGAAAACCGTCCTGCAGGTCCGCCGAAAACGGAGCCCAGGCCATTTGCCGTTCAACCGCAAACCCGGACACGACCGAGGGAACCGCGTCCACGATCACTTCACTGATGCGGTAGGCGCGCAGCTCGGCAGGCAGGCTTTGCTCCCTGCCGGCGCTCTGCTCCATGCGCTTCATGAGTTGGCATTCCCCATGGCAGGTGCGCTGGCCATCGGCCACCATGCGCTGCACGCACAAGTCGCGTGCGATCCGGTTCCGCTCCAGCAGAAAATCCGCCACCACCCATCCCGGTGCCATCATCACCCAGGTGAACTGCGCCAGCAACAGTGCGGAGATCAGTCGCATCGCGGGACAAAGCTATTCCCCAATTGCATGGAGCGGCTGATCTTGCTCATGCATTGCCCGCACCAACAGGCACGCATGCGGATTGGATGCGGCATGGAACCGTTCGTTACAACCAGGCGGCCGGGTAAAACAGCAACGTTCCGCCGGGCCAGGCCATGGCGGTCATCAGGCCGGACGTGCCCCTGCCGCAGCCAAGGGGGCAATTCGCCAAAGCCGACGACGCCAATTAAAAGTATTTTAATGCTTTTATACGGGACTTGTCCATACCTTTGCCGCGTTCCCACAACCAGAGACCCAGCATGGAAACCGCAACTGCCAACATCCTCGACGCAACCCTGCTCGCCCCGGCGGAGAAGCACTCCGCCATCTTCGCCCGCATCGCCGAGCTGCACGAAGGCGAAAGCCTCATCCTTCACAACGACCACGACCCCGCGCCGCTTCGGCACCAACTGGGGCACACCCATCCGGGCGTCATCGGCTGGGAATACCTCGAAAAAGGACCCCGGCGGTGGCGGGTGAAGATCACCAGGACCGCACTGCGCCACCCGGAGTCCGGCCTGAACATCCTGGACGTGACCAAGCTGGCCCCTTCGGTGAAGCACAGCACCATCTTCGACCGCATCGCCAAGCTGCAGGGCGGCGAAAGCCTCATCCTCCACAATGACCACGACCCCAAGCCCCTGCGCTACCAGCTGGAGGCCGAGCATGGCTTCGCCTACGGCTGGGCGTACCTGGAGGAAGGACCCGAATGGTGGAAGGCGAAGATCACCCGCAACATTGCCGGGAATGCGGGCGACGAAGGAAACATCCTGGATGTGACCAGGCTGGCGCCCCGTGAGAAACATCCCACCGTCTTCTCGCGCTACCATGCGCTCAAGGAGGGTGAAAGCCTCACCCTGCACAATGACCACGACCCCAAGCCGCTGTTTTACCAAATGCAGGGCGAGATGGGCGACGTGTTCACTTGGGAATACCTGGAACAAGGTCCGCAAAGGTGGCACGTGAGGATCACCAAAAGGCCCACCGGTGCAGGCGCGGAAACCTTGGCGGAGATCGTCACCAAGGACATGCGCAAGGCGGAAGTGTTCAAGAAATACGGATTGGACTTCTGCTGCAACGGCCACCTCACCATGCGAGAGGCTTGCGCCGCCAAAGGGCTTGATGTGACCCGCGTCGAACAGGAACTGCGCGAGGCGGACAAGGTGCAGACCTCCACGGCCCTGCCGTACAACGAATGGAACATCGACTTCCTGGCGGACTTCATCGTGAACACGCACCACGCCTTCCTGCGCAAAAACCTGCCGGAGATCGCGAAGTACGCGGCCAAGGTGGCGCAGGTGCACGGCATCAACCACCCCGAGTTGCACCGGGTGCACCAACTGGTGCAGGAGGTGAGCGCCGAATTCAACGCGCACCTGCCGGAGGAGGAGCGTAACATGTTCCCTTACATCAAGCAGCTGGTGGCCGCCAGGAACGCGGGGCAGGCTTTGCCCGCCAGCCCCATGGGTCGCTTCAAGGACTCACTCGATGCCTTGGTGAAGGAGCACGTTTCCGTGGGCGGCAAGCTGGATGCCATCAACGACATCACCGAAGGCTACCGCCTGCCCGGCGATGCCTGCGCCAGCTACACCCTGCTGTTCCGCCTGCTCCACGAGCTGGAGGACGACACGCATGTACACATCCACTTGGAGAACAACATCCTCTTCCCGAAGGCCGCGGAGCTGGAACGGGCCTTCAACTGATCCCATTGGCCCGGTGCCCGGCCCCCCCACGGATGGCGCGGATGTACACGGGGTGATCCCCCATTCCATACCGATCCATGCACCCATGCTTTCCTTGTCCATCCACATGCATCCGCGCCAGTCCGTGGCCCCACTCCATCCATGATCAAGATCAACGCCGGCACCAAGATCTCGGCCCTGCTGCGTGAAAGCCCGGAGGCGTTGGAAGCCATCATCAGCCTCTCGCCGAAGTTCAACAAGCTGCGCAATCCGTTGCTGCGCAAGCTGATGGCCTCGCGCGCCACCATCGGCATGGCCAGCAAGATCGGCGGCTGCACGCCGGCGGATTTCTTCGCGAAGCTGGAGCCGCTGGGCTTTACGGTAGGCCGCGCCACCAAGGAAGCGGATGAGGCAGCGCCCGCACCAAGGCCGGAATTCATGCAACAGGTGAGGCCGGAGAACGTACAGGACCTGGACGTGCGGCCCATCCTCAACGAAGGCAAGGACCCGTTCATCCAGATCCTGGGGAAAGTGAAAGCGCTGAACGCCGGGCAGACCTTGAGGATCATCAATGACTTCGAGCCCATCCCCTTGATCCAATTGCTGGGCAAGCAAGGCTTCCAAACGTGGTCCGAAGTGCAAGATGGCGGCGTATGGCACACCTGGTTCTTCAAGGCTGAAGCGAGCCGGATCCCCGATGCCAAGGTGCCGGGAAACAGCGATGACTTTGATGCATGGGTGAAGAAATTCGAGGGCCGCTCCAAGACCATCGACGTGCGCCACCTGGAGATGCCCCTGCCGATGCTCACCATTCTTGATGAACTGGAGCGCCTGCCCGCCGATCACGCGCTGTACATCGACCACAAGCGGATCCCGGTGTTCCTGCTGCCCGAGTTGGTGGAACGGAAATTCGAGTACAGGGTGAAGGAGATCGCCGAGGGCGACGTGAAGATGTTGATCTTCAAGGCCTGAATGTCCGGCCCACAGCCCACTGGTCCCGTTGCCAAAACCACTTCGTGGAAGGTGGTCATTCCCTTCTATGCATACGCCGCCCTGTCCTTTTTGGCCTCGGCGGTGCTGCTGCTGCTCTCCGGTGAAGCGTTCACCGGCCATTGGTTCCAGCCACACCTGCTGGCCATCACGCACTTGATGGCGCTGGGCTGGGCCACCATGGTCATCCTCGGCGCCAGCCACCAGCTGGTGCCCGTGCTCATTGAGAACGACCTGTACAGCGACAAGTTGGCCTACCTCTCCTTCGGCCTTGCCGCAATGGGCATTCCGTTGTTGGTGTACGGTTTCTTCACGTTCAACCTGGGCTGGCCCGCACAACTGGGCGGCTCGCTGGTATTGGCCGGGCTGCTGGCCTTCATCGCCAACATCGCCATCAGCATTTCAAAGAGCAAGCGGGAGAACGTCCACGCCGTGTTCGTCTTCACCGCCACCATCTGGCTGTTGCTCACCGTATCGCTCGGGCTTGCGCTGCTCTTCAACTTCACCGGTTCCGTGCTGCCGCGCAATTCCCTGTACTACCTGCCGCTCCATGCGCACCTCGGCGTGGTGGGCTGGTTTCTGCTGCTGGTGCTGGGCGTGGGCTCGCGCCTGATCCCCATGTTCCTCATCTCCAAGTACACCAACCCCCGCCTGCTCTGGGCGGTGTTCCTATTGATCAACTCCGCCCTGGTGCTGTACGGACTGGCGTTCCTTTTCCGCCCCGCCATGGCGACCGACCTGCTGTGCGCCGCCATGGTGCTCGCGGCATTGCTGCTCTTCGCCCGTTACTGCCGCAAGGCCTACGTGCAGCGCATCCGCAAGAAAGTGGACGACCAGATGAAGGTGTCGTTGCTGGCCGTAGCCCTGCTCCTGCTGCCCGTGCTGGTGCTGCTCCCGCTGATCAGCGTGCTGCTGGCCACATCGCCGCACACGAACAACATGGTGCTGCTCTATGGGTTCACCATCTTCTTCGGTTGGCTCACGGCCCTCATCCTCGGCATGACGTTCAAGACGCTGCCCTTCATCGTGTGGAACAAGGTGTACCGCCACCGCGCGTCATTGGGTAAAATGCCCAACCCGAAGGACCTCTTCAGCCATCCGGTGTACAAGGCCATGGCCGCTGCCTATTTGCTGGGCTTCGTGCTCTTCGCCTGCGGGATCCTGTTCTCCGCCACGCCACTGCTGAAGACCGGTGCCGTGGCGCTGCTGGCCGCGGCCGGGCTCTACAACTGGAACGTCGGTGTGCTGCTGACCCATCAACCATCCAAGAAATGAACAACACGGAAGCAAGGCAAGCGCTCCTGGCCAGCGCCTATGATGCGTTGAAATTCGTGGACGACCCCGAGGTGGGCCTCAACGTGGTGGACCTCGGGCTGGTGTACGACCTGGTGTTGGACGAGGAAGCGTGCAAGATCACCTGCCTGATGACCTTGACCTCTGAATTCTGCCCCATGGGCGAATCCATCGTGGCCAACGTTACCGAGGCGTTGAAGATGACCGTGGCCGGGTACACGCCGGTGGTGACCCTCACCTTTGACCCGCCTTGGAAACAGGACATGATCTCCGAGGCCGGACGCGCCTTCCTCAGCGGATACTGACCATGCTCAGCCTCACCTGCAAAGCCTCCATCAAGGCCGTGATCTTCCTCGGCTCGCGCCTGGCCAGCGGCGAACGCTCCAGCCTGAAGGAGGTGGCGGCGTACACCGGCGAGAACGAGCACACCGTGGGCAAGCTGCTGCAACGGTTGGTGAAAGGCGGGATCATCTGCAGCGCCAAGGGCCCCAACGGTGGTTTCTACCTCACGGCCAAGCAGGCGGAACAACAGGTGATCCGCATCGTGGAGGCGATTGATGGCGAGGAGGTGTTCACGCAATGTGGCCTGGGCTTGAGCAAATGCACCGCTGCACGCCCCTGCCCCATCCATGAGGACTACAAGCCGATCCGCGACGGCTTCAAGAAACTCTGCCAGAAGCGCCGGGTGCGCGACCTGTACCAGGGTGTGAACAATGGATTGGCGCACCTGGTGGGATGAGGACCTGTCCTACCACTTACCTTCTCCCTCCAGCAGGGTCTCCCGCCTCGGGGGCCCTGCGGCCAACTCGGGACGCAACCAAGGCCGCTATTGTACCACCACCCGCTCATTGCAAACCCCATCCTTGCTGGTTATGCGCACCAAGTACGTGCCCTTCCCAAAGAGCGATAGATCGATTTCCTCGCTCTCCGTTCCTTTTGCCAATGGCCGTTGGAAGAGCAGTTTGCCCACGGCATCGTACACCGAATAGAAACTGTCTGCCGTGAGCGGATCGGTGAACCGCACCGTGAAATGGCCGGTGTTGGGGTTGGGGCGGATGTGGGATCGTATTGCACGGGTGCCCAAGGTGCCTGGCACCGAGGTAATGATGCAACCGTCATAGGTAATTATAGGTGGATAGACCGTGTCTGTAACATTGCCGGGGATGGCAGTTGTTGTTTCATCAACGGGCACCAGTGTGAAGCTGCTGTCCATCGGGAACAATTCCGAGATGGCAAACGAACGGGGAACCAGGGGCGTACACGGAAGGATCCCGAGGGAATCCGTCTTTAAGATACATGGCAGACCAGTGTTCATGTCCGGCAGATCCCCCATCACCATGCCGCTGATCAGATAGCCGCCGTCCGAGCTTGCCAAGAGAGCCCATGTTTCGTAATTATAACCTTGCACACCATACGTCCGGGTCCAAAGCGTGTCACCGTTCAAGTCCGTCTTCATCAACACCGGCCTGGAACCGTTGGTGGCCAACAAGGCATATCCTTCGTCGTTGGTCCGGGTGATCAGCGTCGGTATGCTGCCATACCAAGGCTGACCACTGCTGTACCCCCGGCACCACTGTACTTCTCCTTCACCGTCCACATTCATCATGAACAAGTTCTGATAGGAATCATCCGTCAACCCGATGATGATGAAGCTGCTATCGGATTCGATCACGCAGTCCTTCACCGAACCGGATGGGCGCATGTAGGACTTGCACCAGAGGAAGTCCCCGTTGGCGTTCAATCGCGCCACCGCACCGCCTACGGTGTCCATATTAAAACCCGCCAACAGGTCACCGCCAGGGAGTTCCTTGATAAACTGGAAATAGCCGTGATGGTTGAAGTGCTTGGCCCAAACCGGGTTCAGACTGGAATCGACCCGCAGGGCGAAGAAGTCGGCCGGCCACCCCCAGGTTACAACACCCTTGTCATGGGTTATCTCCAGGTCGACAGGCAAGGATTTGCAGGCATCGCTAAACTCATAATGGCTCAACGTCTGTATGTTCCCAGCAGTATCCATTTTGCCCACCACCGGGAACATCAAGGGACTCACACCACATGATCCGGAAACATACCCGGAGACAAAATAAACGGCATTGATATCAGTTTGCTTGTATGCCATTGGGACGAGAAAGGGATACTGAACAAAAGTGTTCATTTCGATGACACTACCTGCTGCATCCAGCAGTGACATGCCTGGGCCGTTTGAACTCCCGTGAAAACCACTAAGCAAGTTATGGCTGCCGAGTTCGATCACATCCAAGGAGCCGCCTCCCACATAGAGCTTCTCAAACGGCGTTTGTGCCTGTGCCGAAGTGATAAGCAAGACCAGTTGGATCAGCAATACGTCCTTCATGGCTCAGTGAATGATTATCGGTTTAACCTGACTGTGCTCTCCAGCGGACACGCGCAGGTAGTATGCGCCTTGTGAAAGCCGATCCAAGCGGAGCAGAATCTGTGGGCCTTTCATCTGTTTCCATCCACGAACCCGCCTGCCCAAAAGGTCATAAAGGGCAACATCCACCGGCTCATCGTTCGGTAGCACAACATTCACTTCGTTTCGAGCGGGGTTGGGGTACAGGCTGAAGTTCCAATCGGAACTCTTCCCATCAGGCCCCCCATCGCCAACCGAAACCTGCATGTTCCGATGGACTGGTTGAAGCGCAATGATGAAGGCGTAATCCAAATGAAGTGTATCCAAGTACAATTGGGCCGTATCACCCATTTGCGCCGGGCTGAAGTCCAGTAAGACGCTTCCGCTCCGTGTGGTATCCACGACATCGGCAGGGTGGATCGTATCATTCATCCGGGTCGGGAACCACGTGATGTGGTAATCCACTCCCGGCTGAAGTCCGCCCAGTGAAACAAGCTGCATGCCCGGTTCAGTGCAGCCGAAGAAGTTCTGCATCTCCGGATCGTTCTTCACATAATAGTGCTTCTGCCAATAGGCATTCAGGTTATGCACCCAGCCAATGGCCAAGGTGCTGTCGGCATTCGTGAGGTAGTAGGCTTCGATCTTGTTGGCTTCATCGTAGTGCTTGTGCGGATGGAACTCATCATCAAACAATCCGTACGCCTGCAAATTGGGGTTGGCCAAAAAGTCGGAGAGCGGCTTGAAGTTGTGGTACACCGGTCGGTTCTGCACCTGAACTTGGACATAGTTCGGGTTCAAGGTGTTCCAAGCATTCAGGACGTTCGTGTGGATATAGCCATCGGGGTTCTGCGTTGGACTTTCCGGCGGCGGTGTTGGCAGCGCATTCGGCCACCAGAACACCCGCTCCCAATGCCATGTGGTTGCTGCGGCGAAATTGCCGAAGAAGGTGCTGGACCAAAGCTCGTTGTGGAAGGAGACATCGTAATTGTCGAAGATCTTGGCCGCATCGTAGTAGTCGGTGATCGTGTCAATAGGATTGATGTCCACTAGTTGGTAGTAGTTGGATTCCCCTTGGTGGAAGGGGCGTTTGGTGCCATCCGAGTTGCTGGTGTAGGCGTCGCGGATCAGCCTGCTCTTGTCAAAACCGCCGGATAGTTCCCCTTCTCCCCAGTAGAGGCCGTTGTGTACATCCACCAGGTCCACGTTCGGGTTTCTGTTGGGCAGGTTCCAGTTGG
>CALMYC010000302.1 GCA_937873385.1 uncultured Flavobacteriales bacterium
GCTCCCAGTTCCAGGCGTCGAGCGCCTCGATGCGCGTCTGCAGCGCGTCGAGGTCGACGCCCGGCGCGATCTCGGTGACCATCAGACCGTCCGGCGTCAGCTTCATCACGCAGCGCTCGGTGACGTAGAGCACCTTCTTGCCCCATTTCGCCGCCTGGTCATCGAAGTGCCAGCGGTTGGCCGCGAGCACGTTCGCCGCGTAGCTCATGGTGTCCACCTGCAGGGTGCCGTAATCCTTCCACACATCGGGGTAGCCCACCTTCTTGCCCATGGCGTTGAGCTTGCCCAATGCTTTCTCCTTGGTGGCGGCGCTCATCCAATCCAAGGCTTGGATCCGGTTGCGGTAGGCGTTGCGGACAGCCTCCACAAGGTCGTTGTAGCGCTTCTTGCTGCGCTCGGGGAAATAGTCCTTCACGAAGACCTTGCCCACCACCATGCCGATGTCGCCGCCCTCGCTGTCCAGTACGCGCTTCCATCGTGGGCGCTGCTCTTTCTGGCCATTGAGCAGCGTGGCGTAGAAGGCGAAGTTCTCCCTGTCGATGGCACTGCTGAGCTGGGGCGCGAAGGCGCTGAGCAGGTGGTACCGGAAGTAGTTCTTCACCGTGGCGACGGGAGTGCGCTGCAGCAGGTCGTCCAAGGTGGCCAGGAACTCGGGCTGGCCCACGATCACGGTGTCGCAATGGACCAGGCCGTAGCTGTCCAGCAGGGCGCGCCAGTCCATGTGGGGGGTTGTGGCCTTCAGCTTTCCGGCCACGGCCATTTTGTTGTAGTTGGCCCAAGGGTCGCGCAGTGCATCCAAGGTGCGGCTCCTTTTGGCCAGCTCCGTTTCAAAAGCAAACACCGCTGCACCGGCTTTGGCGGCGGAGGCACTGTCTTGCCCGGTGAACATCAGCATCCGGGCGATGTGGCCGGGGTAGGCAGCGCGGTTCCGGGCCACACCGGCCTCCGGGTTGAAATAATAGTCGCGGTCCGGCAAGCCTAAACCTCCCTGCCAAAGGCCTACGGCCATTACTTCGCTGTTCTTCGCGTCCTGTGCCACACTGCCTCCGTAGAGCACATCGGCACCGGCACGGTTCAGTGCACCAGCCACCGCGAAGGCTTCCTGGGCATTGGTGATGCCATCGATCTGTTGCAACAATTCGTCCAGCGGTGCTGTGCCGAGGCGATCGGCCTTTGCACTGTCCATGCCCGTGGTCCAGTAGTCGCTGATCTTCTGCTGGTCGCTTCCGGCGGCTGCATGGGCATGGGCAGCCTCCTCGTTGATGGTGCGGATCTTGGCACGGAGCTCATCCACCACCAGGTTGCCAATGCCCCAGCCCGACTCCGAAGCCGGAATGGGATTGGCTTTGAGCCATGCCCCGTTCGCGAACAGGAAGAAGTTTTCCCCCGGGTTTACCATGCTGTCCACGTGGCTGGCCAGCAGGTCAAGGCTTGGCGGCGGTGCGGCTTGTCGCGCCGTTTCATTTTGGCCGCAAGCAGCAACGAGGAGCAGTGTGAAGAGGGAGGGATGAATGCGCATGATGTGGTTTCGGAGGTGCGAATGTACTGGGACGATGGAGGTGGGAATTGAACCAACCGCACACACCCAACCCTGGACCCGTTCCTGAAAGTGCCGTCCAAGGATGGCTCGGTGGACATGCCCGGGCTGGGTCCTTGTTGGCAGTCCTCCGATCACGGTGACGTAAAAATCCCCATCTTCGCGTTCCGAAAAACGCCCCCCATGAACAAGCTCCTGACGGTTCTCTTCGCGCTCACCGCCTTTTCGGCCATTGCCCAACCCCCGGCAACCACAGGCCCTGCGACGGAGTACACCAGCTATGGCGATGCCATCACCTTGGACGGCGCGCTTTCCATGCCCGAGTTCGAAAAAGCGGTGGCCGGGAAGGATTCCTTGGAAGCCAAAGTGATGTGCGAGATCATCGAGAGTTGTGCCAAGAAGGGCTGCTGGATGAACGTGAAGATGAGCGACGGATCACCCATGATGGTGCGCTTCCGTGATTATGGCTTCTTTGTGCCAAAGAAGGGCCTGGAAGGGAAGAAGGTGGTGATGCAGGGCCGTGCGCGCAAGGAAGAGACCAGCGTGGCCATGCTGCGGCACTATGCCGAGGATGCGGGCAAGAGTGAGGACGAGATCAAGGCTATTGACAAACCTGAGATCAACTGGAAGTTTGAGGCCGACGGCGTGCTGATCAAGAATTGATGAACCGCCGGAGACCGGCATCGGCAGCAAAGCCCGGGGCATTCCACCGGGCTTTGCTGCTTTCCGCCTTCATCGTTCCCGGGGCCCTGTACGCCCAAACGGACTTACGGCCAATTGGCGGGCGGGACGCGGCCATCGCCCAGCTGGGCGCGCGCATCCGTGGCCAGCCCCTGCCCCCGGTGCGGCCGGCCGCCGCCGGGGGGATTTGGTGGAGGTGTTGGGGTGTGATGGGCGCCGCTAAGCTATGGCGATGACATGCTCGTGCCCGTATTGGCGCCGAGCCA
>CALMYC010000303.1 GCA_937873385.1 uncultured Flavobacteriales bacterium
CAGACCATCGCAGGCCTTAGCGGTATGATACCCATCGTGGTGGACAAGCCCGTGGATCCGAAGAAGACACACCCGCATGAGGTGAACCACATCGTGACCGAAGTGAACAAGCGGTTGCGCAGCATTTATAGCGACGATGCCTTTCGGAAGCTGTTCACCGGACACAAGAAACCGGAATTCAACACCCATGATTTCAGCAGCATCAGTTCCATGGAAGGTTGGAAGAAGAACTCCAACGAGTACCACTTCGATCACGGAACCCCCGTGCAGCATACCTATTCGGATGCCTGTGTAGAATTCATCTTGAACAAACTGGCGAAACATCCCGACTACCTCGGAAGGGCGAAGAAGAAAGAGGTAGAGAAGCGGAAGCGCAAGAAATGAGGATGTCCAATACTGAACGGCCCAAATCTGCCGCGATCGACCATGCTCGGGCCATTCCGCCCGGAGCGGCTGCCTTGGCCATTGAAAAGCAGATCGACCAGGTGGTGTACGGGCTATACGGGCTAACGGCGGCGGAGGTGGCCCTTGTGGAGGGGAGGGGGAAGAAGAAGGGAGCGGATGGTGGTGGTGAAGATTGATCCCAAGAGCTGTGGCCATGAAGGACAAAGACAAACTGGAAGCGTGGATCAATGGGATCATCGCGATCGATGGCCTGAAGGGGCCCGATGCGGTGGATGCGAAGTTGGATGCCCTCGGCTACTTGGTGGACCGGCTGAAGCGCACGCGCAATGCCAAGAAACGGGCCTTGCCCTTTGAGCAGTACGTCCAAGCGCAACATGACGTATTCGACAACGTGCTCTTCATTGTCCCATCGAACGTGCGCCAGGAGTTGGGCAAAGGGTTCACGCCGGTGCAATTGCAGGTACCCTTGTTGCTCTTCCTGCTGATTCACCACCGCGACCGGCACAACGTGCTCGACATCATAGACCTGTTCACCGGGCGGCTCGCCGGCCAGTTCAAGGAGGTGGACTACAAGCGCACGGACACCGGGGTGATCCGCTGCTACACCAACACCCGTTTCGCGGCCAAACGCTTGCGCGACTATGGCCTGCTCCGCTACACGCACAAGGAGGCCTACAAGACCTGGGAACTGTCGTTGATCGGCCTTTTGGTGGCCTCGGTGCTCTTCCACGAACGTGCCGAAAATGATGAACCTTGGCAGATCCCCTCGAAGGAACTGAACACGGTGTCGGGCATCAGCCAAGAGATCCTATCCGCCCTCCAGGGCGTGCATGACTATAAAGCATTCGTGGAACGGCTCAGCCGGATCTGCAAACCCCACGCGGACCTCTTCAGCACCTTCGGGCCTGCATTGGAGCGGGCGTACAACCTATTGCAGGGCTACGTTCAAGCGCTGGGGTCCAAGGACCTCAAGGAGGTCGATCGCCAAAGGCTGGGTCCGCGATTCATCATGCAACTGGAGCAAGAGGGTATTGGCGACAAGTTCCATGAAGAATTCTCGCAAAGCATGCAATTGGATGATCTGCTCCGGGCGAAATTCTGAGCGATACTTGAAAACCGTTCTCCTGCAGTTCACTGTTCCGGCAGCACCACCGGTCCGGCGGCAACTGGAGTGGCAACCAGTAAAAGCGGAACACGCGGCGCGGACTATCTTTGGGTCAATGCCAAGAGCATGGTAGCGGTACTGAAACGCAACAGCCCGAAGGGCCGATTGAGCGCCGTATTGAAGCGCATGGCCCGCACAAAGCAACCGGCGTTGAAGCGCAATGGCCTGCGCCAGTTCGTGGGCACGATCCACTTCGAAGGGGACCCGGTGAACGTGCAAAAGGAAATGCGCCGCGAGAAGCGATAGCATCGTGCTGGATACCAACATCGTGGTGTACCTCTTCAATGGGGGCCAGCGATCGGCCGATCAACTGGAGGAGGTGCGCCTGTTCATTTCGGCGATGTCCCGGATCGAGTTGTACAGTTGGCGGAAGGCGGCCGGTGCGTAGATCGCCTTGCTGGACAAATTCATGCAGCGCTGCACCCTGGTGGAGATCGACCGTGAAGTGCAGGATGCGGCGATCGCCATGCGCCGTGCGCATAAGCTCACTGTGGCTGATGCCATCGTGGCCGCCTCCGCTCAGGTAAAAGGCATACCGCTGTTCACCGCTGAAGGGGACTTCAAGGGCCTTGGCGGCGATCTGCGCGTGGTCATCTACGAGCGGTAACAACGCATTGTTGGCGGTGCACGAATGCTTGGGCTACGGGCAGGACTTTGTGATCCCCCAAATCTGCCGCGAGCGACCTGCCTGCCGTAGGCATGGTCAACGCTCGCATCCCACCGCCCTTACGCACAGCTCGCAAGCAACGCCCTATCATTGCAGTGATGACCATGGTCCCCGAAGAGAACAAGGTGCTGCTGGAGCATGTCGCAACCTTCATGGAAGCGCCGGGCGATGCGGCCGCCGCGAACATCCTGCTCGAATTCCTTTCGGGCCCGGCAAAATTGTACGTGTACGCGGACCGCAAGACCAAGACACTGATCCAGCGGATCCTGAAACGCCCCTGCCATCCCAAGGCACCGGCTCATCCACACACCGCTCACGCTTCCACACACACCGATCCAATGGCCGTCCAGCCCGAATCCGCACCACACTCTCCGCAGTGATCGACCAGTCGTGGGCGCTGCGCGGGCATTACGACAGCGACATGGGCGTGGGCGTGGCGGTGACGTATTGAGGGGGGCGTGATCGGCGATGCGTCAAGATCGGCGCACGCGATCGAAGGCAAAAGCGCACACACCATCCAACCCGACAGCCGTACTTTGTGGGTGTACCAGCGCATGACCACCAAGCCTTCCACCGAGATCGGGGAATACCACCTGCACCCGCACCAGCCGGGCCAATTGGCGTTCGCCCTGCACGACCTGCGCAGCTACCTCGCCACCAACCGCAAGGCCGCCACCAAGCCGCACATCCACAGCTACCACCAGCTCATCTGGTTCACCAAGGGCGGCGGCAAGCACGTGGTGGACCTGCACGCCTACGAGGCCATCGCGGGCTCGGCCTTCTTCGTCGCGCGCGGGCAGGTGCATCATTTCGATGGGTTCGAGGGGTACGAAGGGATGCTGTTGCATTTCAACGAGGAGTTCCTGATCCGCGGCGAGCCCGGCACGGACTTCCTGCTCAAGCGCGATCCGTTCCATGGGCCGCACCAAGGGCCCCGCTGCCTCGTCGGCCAGGAGGTAGCCGGGATCCTCGAAACCTACCGCGCATTGATCGAGCAGGAGCTCAAGCATGGCGATGCTGCGGGCCGTGAAGAGTTGCTACGGGCTTACGTGGGCGCATTTCTGGTGCAGCTGCACCGTGCGGGCCGCGACCCGTCGGCGGTGATCCTGCCCCATCGGGAAGTGCCGGCCGATGGCAGCCGCACCCGCCTCATGCGCTTTGTGCAACTGGTGGAAACCAACTACGCCAAGGGCCACACCATCGCCGACTACGCGCAGGCCATGGCCATGTCCGCCAGAAGCCTGTCGGCACTCACCGCACGCACCTTGAACAAGACGCCCTCGCAGATGGTGCAGGAGCGCATCATCCTGGAGGCGAAACGCCTGTTGGTACATGCCGATGGGAGCGTGAAGGAGATCGGCTACCGCTTGGGCTTCGCGGATCCCTCGTACTTCGTAAAGTATTTCACCAAGCATGTGGGGCTTTCACCTACCGCGTTCCGGAAAGCGCATGCCGCGTAGGGGTGAGTGGTCGGATTTTCACCACAGAGGCACAGAGGCCACAGAGGCGCATTCTCCCCTCTCCTTGGCGTCATTGCGAGCGAAGCGAAGCAAGGGGCCGGGGGTGAGGGCGCATTTCTCTGTGTCCTCTGTGCCTCTGTGGTGATACTTCAGCGATCGCGCGCAGCGCAGCAAGCCTTTGCACTTGTTGGCACCACGCTTCCGGGATCTACCACGTTTCCACCGGAACGTCCACCAAGGGCGGTAGCGATGGTCCGGACCTTTGTGCCGAACCAATACATGACCCGCTGATGAAAGCCTATTTGGAGATCAACCTGAAGATCGATGCGGCCGACCGCCCCAAAGCCGCCGAAGTGTACACGCGCTACAAGGCGCCCTTCCTGGATACCATCAAGGGAGCCACTTCCAAGGAGCTGCTGATCCGCGATGAGGACGTGCAGGTGCTGCATGGGTTCTCCTCCGCCGCAGAGGCCAGCGCCTACCTCACCAGCCCACTGTTCGGCAACGATGTGGTGGCGGGCCTGAAGCCTTTCCTCAAAGCCGACCCCGACGTGCGGATCTATTCCGTGGCCTGATCGGCGCAGTACCGAAATTGGCAGAGCCATCGCAGCCGTGCGGTGGCTTTGCTGTTTTCGGATAACCTTGCATCGGAACGGTAAGGCATCATGGATCGGATCATCATCATCGGCGGCGGGCTCAGCGGACTCACCCTGGCGTATCGGCTGCACCAACAAGGCCATGCGGCCACGGTGCTGGAGGCCGCGCCCCGGCTGGGGGGCCGCATCTGGACCCTGCCCGGCACCCTGGGCACACCGGTGGAAATGGGCGCCACCTGGTTCTCCGACGGGCATTCGCAGTTGCGCGCGTTGATCGCCGAGCTGGGGTTGGGAACGTTCCCGCAGTTCGCCGAGGGCATCTCCCTGTTCCAGACCAAGTCCTTCGAGCCGCCACAACGCTTCGTGGTGCCTGCAACAGACAGGCCCTCGTACCGCATCGCGGGCGGCACCGGCCGCTTGATCGAGGCGCTGGCACGGGCACTGCCGCCCGATGCGGTGGTGTTGAACGCGGACGTCATCTCCATCCGCGAGCAGGGGGATGAACTGCGGGTGGCAACGGCGGACGGCATGGTGCGTGCGGCGGACAAGGTGATCCTCTGCGCACCACCACGGTCGGCCGCCCTACGGATCACTTTCGATCCCGCCCTGCCCCCTGAGGTGGACCGCATCCTGCGCAACGTTCACACGTGGATGGCCGGCAGCATCAAGTTCGCGCTGGAGTATGCGGAGCCGTTCTGGCGCAAGCAGGGGTGCTCGGGCATGTTGTACAGCCACGCGGGTATCGTGGTGGAGATGTACGACCACAGCGATCACCGTGCGGAGCATTTCGCTCTCGCGGGTTTCCTCAACGGCGGTGCGGCACAGTTCACGCAGGCGGTGCGCCGGGAGCTTGTGCTGGAGCAGGTGGGGCAGCTACTGGGCGAGGCAGCCCAACACCCGGTGGCCTACTACGACGAGGTATGGACCGGCCCCCTGCTGCCCCACGGCGAACCCGTGGCGCGGCCACATGAGAACAACGGCCACCCGATCCTGCACCAGGGGTACTTGGGCGATCGTCTGTTCTTCGCCGCCACCGAGACTGACACCGAAGCCCCGGGCTATATGGAAGGTGCGGTGCAAGCGGCGCAGCGCATGGTGGAGCGGCTGGTGCGGGCCGGGCAGCGCGTGCCGTAGCGCAGCAAGGGCGAAAAGCGTGGGGTTCCACTGGGTCCCCGGGCGGAGACCCTGCAGATGCATAGCTCCACCGAAGGAAACCTCACTTGCCCAACAACTGCTTCACCTGCGCAAGCATGGACTTCTCCGTCTTGTTGCGGTCCTTGTAAGCGTCGGCGATGGCCGTGGCGGTGCGCATAACCAGCTTCTTCATTTCCGGATCGAAGTGCTTCTCCTTCTCCTGGTACACATCGGCGAAACGCGCGTAGGCTTCCTCCGCGCTCATGTCGTTGGTGCTGGCATAATCGAAGCTGATGCCGATGTAATGGGCCGAATCGGTGCCGAACTCATCGCGGCTGCCTTCCAGGGGCAACCACTTCTCGCGTACCAATTGTTTCAAAGCGTCCAGCTCGGCGGCCCGGATGGTGCCATCGCCGGCGGCCACGCTGTAGAACAGGAAACCGAGGCTGGAGTAGATTTCGATGTAGGAGCTTCTGGAGGTCATGTGGCCAAAGGTATTGGACTTCGTGCCTTAGGCATGTTCATCCATCGGGGCTTTCGCGTCTGATCATCCGTGTTGGCGTGCCCGTGGTGTGCGACACCCTCCGGGGTCGTTAGCTGCGCTGGATCCTGGTTCTACGCTGTGTGACCCGCTCCGGGGTCACGCACGGCGCCACTTCGGGCGACCCCAACGGGGTCATACAGCGTAGCATTTTCCAGATCAATGGAAGCTCGACCCTGAATGGGTCGCATAATTCTCCCTCGTCTGGCGGAACGTTAAGACGCGTTGGCCTTGGTCCCTTCATGCAGTGCCCCCGCCGATGCAAACCTTCCCCGTGAAGATGTAACGCCCGCCCCTACCCGCCCCCGGACCTTTGTGCCATCAAATCAAGCAACATGGCACAGCAAAAGATCAAGACCCGGTACCACGGCCGCTACCAGAGCAGCACCTTCAACGCGGTGAACCAGCAGGACATCGTGGTGAACGCAGCGCGTTTTACGCCCATCGACCTGCTGGCTTCCGCGTACAACAGTTGCATGCTGGGCACCATGGATGCCGTGGCGCTGCAGCACGGCTTCAGCATTGGCAAGGCCACCAGTGAGGTGGAATGGGCTCTAAGCACTGACGGCACCCGTGTGGGCACGATGAACGTGAAGATCGGTTTCGACCAGGACCTGCAGGAAGACCAGCGGGCCTTGGTGGAGCATGCCGCACAGAAGCTGTGCCATGTGGGCCAAAGCCTGAACCCTGCCATTGAGCGCCACTTTCAATTCACCTATCAAGTGGTTGTGGCCGCCTGAACCGAACAGCCGAACAACCATGCGCACGCTCCCCGTCCTTTTCGCCACCGTCGCCTTGTTGGCGCTTGCCGCATGCGGCAACCCGGCCCCGGCGGACACTGCCACACCATCTGCCGTGGCGCACACCGACCACCACGGCCACGACCACGCGGCCAATGTTGCCCTCGCGGACCAATCCCTCTACGGTTGCCCCATGCACAAGGAGATGATCGGCAGCAAGGGTGACCGCTGCCCCAAGTGCAACTACATGGAGATGGTGCCGGTGACCTGGTCACTGGAGGGCATCGACACCGTGCGGGTCACTGGCCTGCCGGACTACAACCCGCCTCGGTAAGGCCAGGCCGAACCACGGAAGGGGTGCGTTTGTTTCCCGTGCCGAAGCGGTGGCATCCAACGCCCGTGTGTCCGTTGGCTTGCACGTTGCGACATTTGGCATGGGCTGCGGCCAACACCCCGCTCCTGTCCACCATGCAACCCGCATTAGCCAAGAGCTTCTACCAGTCCGTTGATGCCTTCATCGACAAGCAGCTCCCCCGGTTGGAGCAGGTGTACAAGGACTTGCACGCGCACCCCGAGCTGAGCATGCAGGAAAAGCGCACAGCAAAGATCGCGGCGGCGCACCTGGGGAAATACCCGTACAAGGTGACCACCGGCGTGGGCGGCACTGGCGTGGTGGGCGTGCTGAAGAACGGCGACGGCCCCGTGGTGATGCTGCGCGCGGACATGGATGCGCTGCCGGTGACCGAGGCCACCAAGCTGCCGTACGCCAGCAAGGTGAAGGCACGCGATGCCCGTGGCTCGGAAACGGGCGTGGCCCATGCCTGCGGGCACGACTTGCACGTCACCTGGCTGATGGGCGCTGCTTCGGTGTTCGCCGAGCACCGCCACCAATGGAGCGGCACATTGCTGCTGGTGTTCCAGCCCGGCGAGGAGGTGGGCCGCGGCGCGCAGGCCATGATCGACGACGGGCTGATGAAGCGATTCCCCAAGCCGGACATCATCCTGGGCCAGCATGTGATGGTGGGCGAGGCCGGCACGGTGGGCCACCGCGCGGGCGCCATCCTCAGCGCCGGTGACAGCATGCAGGTAAAGCTCTTTGGCCGCGGTGCGCACGGCTCCTTCCCCGAGCTCTCCATCGACCCCGTGGTGATGGCGGCAGCCACCGCCTTGCGGCTGCAGACCATCGTTTCGCGCGAGGTGGCGCCGGCAGCGCATGCGGTGGTCACCATCGGCGCGCTGCAGGCGGGCACCAAGGAGAACATCATCCCCGACGAGGCCACATTGAAACTGAACGTGCGCACCTTCGACGAGGGCGTGCGCGACCATGTGCTCGCTGCGGTGAAGCGCATCTGCTGCGCCGAGTGCGCAGCCTCCAACGCGCCGCGTCTCCCGGAGTTCACCGCACTGGACAGCTACCCCGTCACCGAAAACGATGCGCAAGCCACGGCAAAGCTGGCCGAAGTGTTCCAGGCTTGCTTCGGCAAGCGCGCCTTCGAGACGGCACCCGCCTCCGCCAGTGAGGATTTCAGCGTCTTCGGCCGCAGCTGGAAGGTGCCCTACGTGTTCTGGTTCATCGGCGGCACCGACCCCGCCACCTACCGCAAGGCAGTGAAAAAGCGCACGTTGAACGCCCTTCCCGCCAACCACTCCCCGCTGTATGCACCGGTGATCCACCCCACGCTGAAGACCGGTCTGCAGGCCATGGTATCGGCGGCGGCAGCCTGGTTGAACGCCCGATGAGCGCCGTGGCCAACCTCAACGCCCTCTACGGCTTCATCGACCTGGCCGGCACTTTCGCCTTCGCCATGAGCGGTGCCGCAGCGGCAAAGGGCAAGGGCTTCGACGTGTTCGGCATCTTGGTGGTGGCCTTCATCGTGGCGTGCGGCGGCGGCATCATGCGTGATGTGTGCATCGGCGCCATCCCGCCCGTGGGCCTCAGCGACTGGCGCTACCTTGCCGTGGCCATGGTGGCGGCCTTCATCGTGATGGGCCTGCTGCCGCTGGGCCGCTGGCTGGGCCGCCCGGTACTGCTCTTCGATGCCCTGGGCCTGGCGCTCTTCGCCGTAGCAGGTGCGCGCAAGGCGCTGGAGTTCGGCCACAACTACCAGGTGGCCGTGCTGCTGGGCATGATCACCGCCGTGGGCGGAGGCGTGCTGCGCGATGTGCTGCTGAACCGCGTGCCGGTGATCTTCGAAAAGGAGATCTACGCCTCGGCGGCGTTGGTGGGCGCGGGCATCGTGGTGCTGGGCGATTTCCTCGGCTGGAACGCGGACGCGATGTTCCTGCTCGGCTTCGCGGCCTGCTTCACCCTGCGCATGCTGGCACTGCATTTCCACTGGGAGCTGCCGGCGTTCGGCAACGCGGCGGACCGGGAGGCCTGAAGTTGGCCTGATCGCGTGCGTTGCTTATGGGGTGGCGGAAGTGCCGCGGAACCAGGATGCGTGCGGGAGCAAGGGCAATTCCTCAGCGACCCTTCACGATCCACCCTTCCGCCCTCCTCGATCCGGTCTTCGACCATGAAAGGATGCATCCGCAGAGTGCATGCTCCGGGATGTCCCGGTAGAATTCCTTGTTCAATGTGCTCAGCGCCCGGTAACAGGTACCCCGTACGGCCCGCCCTTTCCGTGTGATCCATTTCGCCGTTCCGCCGACCAGCACAGGAAAGGCAAGCCACGTACCCATGATCCCTGCATTTGAAGCGGAGGACATTGAACGCTTCCTGGATTTTGACGGCAACGCGATCCGGTTGTGGATGGATGAAGGACGGAACCGGTGAACAGGACCAGCGGTCCGCCCGATCACCCCGTCCTTCCCTTCCGGCGCTTCACCCATTTGTACACTTCGAACCACGCCACCGAGGCAAACCCGATGGCCGTGGCCTGGGCCAGCTGCAGGGCGGAAGGTTCCGCCAGTTGGAATTGCTCCCGCAGCAGCGGGACGTACAACAGGGCCGCGACCAGGACGATGGTGACCAGCAGGATCACGCGCAACAAGTTGTTGTGGTTGAAGAAGGTGGTGAACATCGAGGCGGTGAACGAGCGGTTCACCAGGGTGAGGCCGATGTTGGCCGCGATGAGCGTGCAGAACACCATGGTGCGCACCAGCTCCTCGCCATGGCCTTGCTGCACCGCAAACCGGTACGCGCCCAGGGTGCCGAGGGTGATCACCAGGCCCTGCCAGATGCTGATGGAGAGCTCCTTCCACGTGAGGAAGGTGAGCCCCAGCGGGCGCGGCGGGCGGCGCATGCCGTCCTTCTCCAGCGGCTCGTTCTCGTACACGATGCTGCACGTGGGCCCCATGATCAGCTCCAGGAAGATCACATGCAGCGGGGTGAAGATGTTGGGGTACACCCAGCCCAGGAAGAGCGGCAGCGCCACGGTGAGGATGATGGGGATGTGGATGGAGATGATGTACTGGATGGCCTTCTTGAGGTTGCCGTAGATCTTGCGGCCCATGGCCACGGCATCCACCATGCTGGCCAGATCATCATTCACCAGGATCAACGAGGCGGCCTCCTTGGCGATCTCGCTGCCGCGCTTGCCCATGGCGATGCCGATGTGCGCGGCCTTCAGCGCGGGGCCGTCGTTGACGCCATCGCCGGTCATGGCCACCACCTGCCCCTGGGCCTGCAGCGCCTGGATGATGCGCAACTTCGCCTCGGGGAACATGCGGGTGAAGATGTTGGTGCGGTCCACCTCCTGGCGCAGCGCCGCGTCGTCCAGCTTCATCAGCTCGCTGCCGTCCATGGTATGCTCCGCGCCCCGGAAGTTGGTCTGCCGGGCGATGGCCGCCGTGGTGAGCGCATTGTCGCCGGTGATGATCTTCACGGCGATGCCCGCGGTGTAGAACTGCTGGAACACTTCGGCGATGTTGGCCTTCGGCGGATCGTGGAAGGCCACCAGGCCAAGGAAGTGCAGGGTGAACGCTTCCTGGTCCGCCGGGTAGTTTTCGCCGCTGTGCCCGGCTTCGGCCACGCCCAGCACACGCAGCCCTTGGCTGGCCAGTGTTTCCACCTGTGCGAGCACGGCGGCCCGCTGCGCCTCGGAAAGCGACGACTGGCGCAGCACACGCTCGGGCGCGCCCTTGCAGGCGATCACACGCTCCCCGATCCCGTTGGCGAAGATGTGCGTCATCATCGGTGGCCGCCCGCCGAGCGGATACTCATGCACCATGGAGAATTCCGCCCGCCGGTCCACGTCCACGTAAGTTTTGTACGCCTCGTGCAGGGCCGTTTCCATGGGATCGAAGGGCACGGGCTCGCTGGCCCACATGGCCACTTCGATCACGCGCCGCGCCTCCGCATCGTTCCACGCCCCGGGCCCGGTGGTGGTGCCATCGGCCTGCACGTAGAGCTGCGCCAGCGACATGCGGTTCTCGGTGATGGTACCGGTCTTGTCGGTGCAGATCACCGCGGCTGAACCGAGCGTTTCCACGGTGGAGGCGGCCTTCACGATGATGCCTTGCTTGGCCAGGCGCCAGGCGCCCAGCGCGAGGAAGGTGGCGAAGGCCACGGGGATCTCCTCCGGCAGGATGGACATCGCCAGGGTGAGCCCGGTGAGCAGGCTGTCCAGCAGGGAGCCGCTGCGCACAAAGGCCACCAGCCATACCGCCAGGAACACCAGCACGCCAATGATGGCCATGTTGCGCACAAAGCGCGTGATCTGCTGTTGCAACGGCGTGGGCGGCACTTCGATCTCGGCCAGCGAGGTGCTGATCCGGCCAAGTCGGGTATCCGCGCCCACGGCCGTGACGCGGTACACGGCCAGCCCGGAGACCACATGCGTGCCCTTGCTCACGGCAGCCGTTTCGGCATCATCGGCGCTGCGCGCCACGGCAAAGGCCTCGCCCGTGAGGATCGACTCGTTCACGCTGAAGTCGTTGCTCTGCACGATCACGCCGTCGGCGGCAAGCAGGCTGCCTTCCTCCGCCACGGCATGGTCGCCCACCACCACTTCATCCACCGGCACCTTCACCACGACATTGTTACGGATCACCGTGGCCAGCGCTTCGTTGTACTGTCGCAAGGCCTTCAGGGCACGGCGGCTGCGAGAATCCTGGTAGACCGAAATGGTGGAGACCAGCACGATGGCCCCCACCATGAAGAAGCCCTCGGTGTGCTCGCCCAGGAGGAAGTAGATCAGGCTGGTGGCCAGCAGCAGCAGGAACATCGGTTCCGTCACCGCACCCTTCACCGAGGCCAGGAATGCGTTCTCCCCCTTGGTGGCCACCCGGTTGCGGCCATGCTCGGCCCGCGCAGCAAGCACTTGGGCATCGGTGAGGCCCGCGAACGGGAAGGGGTTGTGCGGCATGGTGGCCAAAGTAGGAACGGCGTTGCACATGGAAACGCCAGGGGCTGGATCCGGGTGCCTGCCGTGCAACCACGCTATTCACCGGAGCTCCTGGAGATCACCCAACAAGCATGGGCGGAGACCATGCGGGGGCCCGGCGGCGACCTGTGCAGCGGAGGTCAAGAGCCGGAAGTGAAGACCCTCCGCATCACCGTATCCCGCGTTATCGCTGATATTTCCAGTTCCTTGCCTTGCCTTGGCCGATCCACTCCACGGCCGTGGCGATCCGTGACCGCCGCGTTTCATCGCGCTTCGCTTCCTCGATCCATTGGATGTACTCGCGTTGGCACGCGGTGGACATCATCTTGAACTGCTGCGCCGCACCCTTGGCCTGTTTGAGTGCATGGGCCAGGTCGACCGGGGCTTCCAGCGGTTGCTGCTGTTTCCGGGGCGGAAGCCGGACGCCCGCTTCGTTGAGATCCGCCGCCTGGCGGACCAGCGCCATGATCGCCGCATCAGAGGGCAGATCGTCCAAACCGGTGATCTTCGCCGGGATCACCGCTGCCCCCGATGCGCCATACGTGCTGATCGCCGAAGGGCCGAACAGGATGGCCTGCTTCCAGAACCCGAAGACGCAGTGGTGCTTGAACGCGGCCATGGAGCAGAGCGGGCCCTTGTACTCGAACACGGGCATCTTCCACTTGATGGTCTCCTGCACTTCGGGGCAGGCCTTGTGCACCAGGGCACGCAGCTTGGCCAGGACCGGCTTGGCGAAGTCCGCGGCTGCTTCGATGTAGGCGTCGACACGCGGGTCCTTGGTGGCCATGGCTCGTTGGTGCAATTGTTCGGTCAATCCTTGGGAGCCGCCCTGCTCAGCAGCAGCACCCCGCCCACCGCGGCAAGGAAGGAAGCGGCGAAAATGGCGAGCTTGGCGGCCCTGAAATCCAGGCTGTCCGGGAAGGCCTGGCCGGCGATGAAGAGCGACATGGTGAAGCCGATGCCGCCCAGCGCCCCCGCACCGGCAAGTTGGCGCCAGGTGTACGCTTCAGGCTTGGCCGCGATCCGCAGCTTCACGGCGAGCCAGGAGAAGGAAAGGATGCCCAGCGGCTTGCCCAGCACCAGCCCCAGCACAATGCCCAAGGCCAGCAGCATGTGTCCATCGAGGATGCCGGATTCCCAGACCAGCCCCGCGTTCGCCAGCGCGAACACCGGCAGCACGAAGAAGTTGGACCATGGTTCAGCGTGCCGCAGCACTTTGTTGGAAGGGGATTCGATGCGCCGGTGGATGGTGTCCATGGCTTGAAGCGCCTGGGACGAGAGGCCGTGCGCACTGCCCGTCTGGTGCGTGTCCCGGTCGATCACCAGCTGCGCCTGCGCCATCAGCGACCGCATGTTCCCGGGCGGGCGGGTGGGCACCACCAGCGCGAGGATCACCCCGGCCAGCGTGGCATGCACACCGGATTCATGCAGGCAGAACCAGAGCAGGAGGCCCAGGATCACATAGGGCAGCGGGCGGTAGATGGTCCAGCGGTTCAGCAGCACCAGTGCCACGGTGATCACCCCGGCTGCGGCCAGGAAGCCGTAGGCGATGGTCTCGGTGTAGAACACCGCCACCAGCACGATCGCCACCAGGTCGTCCACGATCACCGCCGCGGTGAGGAACACCCGCAGGTCAACCGGCACGCGGTCGCCCAGCAGCACGATCAGCGCCACGGCAAAGGCGGTGTCGGTGGCGATGGTGAGGCCCCATCCGTGCGCGAATTGCGCCGGTGCAATGGCCACGTAGATCAACGCAGGGAACAACATGCCCCCGAGCGCCGCCGAAACCGGCAAGGCTGCCGCGCGCAGCGTGGCCAAGCGCCCCACGGTGAATTCGTGCTTGATCTCCAACCCCACCACCAGGAAGAAGGCCGTGAGCAGCCCGTGGTTCACCCAGTCCAGCAGGGAGAGCGAGAACACATGGGTATCGTAGTGTACGCCCAGCAGCGACCGCCAGAACGCCTCGAAGGCGGGCCCCATGGCGGAATTGCTCATCACCAGTGCGGCCACGATGGCCACCAACAGCAGCAGGCCGGTGGCCGGTGCCCAGCGGGTGAAGCTGAGCGAGGCCACTTCCAGGCGGTGCCCCAGCGAGTCTTCCAGTGCTTCCGTCAACGCGCCCTCGTCCCAGGCGCCTTCATAGCGGCGGCCATTGATGAAGAACGTGGGCGTTACCCGTGCGCCGCTGGCGATCCCGCTCTTGGCGTCCTCATGCACCCGCTCGCGGCCCGCGCCCACGTACGTGGGGTCGCGTTCCTCCTTCGGCGGCAGCCCCAGATCGCCGGCCAGCTTGTCCAGGTCGTCCTCGGTGAAGCGCGGACTGCCCTTCATCATCGCATCATGCACGTCCCAGAAGCGGTCGCGCGAGACGGAGGCATACTCGGCCAGTTCGGCGGCGGAGGTGGCCAGGCGCCGGTCCGTGAGTGGAAGATGGCGGTACACGTAGCGCATGCGGTCGCCGAAACGCTCCCGCAAATTCTTCACCACCTGGTGCGCACCATGGCAGTAGGAACACGCATAACTGCCATACTCCAGCAGCGTGATCTGGGCGGTGGCCGGGCCTATCACGTGGTCGCGGGCCGGGTCCACGCGCTGGGAAAGGTGCGTGGGGCGCTTGGTGGAATTGTTGGTGGATGCCATACGGTCTGATGTCCTGTTCGATGCTCGAAAAGTAAGAAGCGGCCGGGTGGATCACCATTGAAGCTCGCCAAACCGACCACAATGGACCGGTTCCATCATACATTCGTTCAAAACAAACAACCATGTTCACCCCTCTGTTGCGCTATTGGTGGGTCTATTTGATCCGCGCATCCTGGCCCTGTTGTTCGGCCTCATCTGCCTGGTAGCACCGGGCATCACCCTCACCACGCTCGCCATTTTCGCCGGTGCGTTCATCCTGGTGGACGGCATCTTCGGCCTGGTGGGCGTGTTCGCGAACTGGAAGGAGCTGGAGCAGAAATGGCTCTTCCTGCTGGAGGCCGTGGTCTCCATGCTTTTGGGCTGGCTGATCCTGCGCCTGCCCGAGGCTGCCGTGGTGATGCTGGTGCTGTTGATGGCCATGTGGGCCATGATCGCGGGATTCACGCGGGTGGCCATGGCGATCAACATGCGCAAGGAGATCAAGGGCGAGGGTTGGATCATCGCCTCCGGGGTGCTCACCATCCTCTTGGGCGTGGCATTGATCGTGTTCCCCGCCCTGGGCGTGGTGTACATGGCCGTGCTGCTGGGCGTGGGCGCGCTGCTGTTAGGCGGTTCGCTGATCGCGGGCAGCCTGCGCATGCGCAAGATCCACCGGGCACAGGCCAAGGCTGGCGCGTGATCCCGCATTGCCCGCACTTTGCGGCACTATGAACGCGGATCCCATCGACTGGGTCCTTTGGCTGGAAGCGGCCTACCTGCTGCTGGTGGGGCTGGTGTGCCTGGTGGTGGTGCGCGACACGCGCAACACCGCCAAGACGCTGGCCTACCTGCTGCTGGTGATCTTTGTGCCGGTGCTGGGCATCGTGGTGTACTTCTCCTTCGGCATCAACTACCGCAAACGGCGCATCTATTCGCGCAAGCTCGTTGGCGAAGAGCACCAACGGGCGCATGTGGACGCCTTCCTGCACCACACCACCGATGCGTGGGCGGCCGCCCATCCGGAGCTGGCGCGCAACGCCCGCGCCCTGCGCATGCGGCCCGGCTCGGACGAACCCGATCTGGCCATCGCCGAAGAGGTGCGGGTGCTGATCAATGGCGAGGAGAAATTTCCGGCCCTGCTTGAAGCCCTGGAGGGCGCGCGGCACCACATCCACCTGGAGTACTACATCTGCGAACCCGGCCGCGTGGCCGATGCCGTGAAGGAGGTGCTGATGCGCAAGGCACGCGCCGGGGTGCAGGTGCGTTTCATCTACGATGATTTCGGCAGCGCCGCCATCCGCGGGCGCTGGCTGCGCGAGCTGCGGGCCAGCGGAGCGGAGGCCTTCCCCTTCAACAAGGTGCACCTGCTCCTGCTGGCCAACCGCCTCAACTACCGCAACCACCGCAAGGTGGTGGTGGTGGACGGATGCACCGCCTTCGTCGGCGGCCTCAACCTGAGCGACCGCTACACGAACACCGGCAAACCGGGCGAACTGTTCTGGCGCGATACCCACGCCCTGGTGCGCGGCATGGGCGCCTTGTACCTGCAGCACCTCTTCCTGGCCGATTGGAATTTCTGCGCAAAACAGAACGTGCCTGCCAGTCCCGAACTGTTTCCCGTGCCACAGGCTTCACAGGCCGCGGGCATTGGCATGCAGGTGGCGGCCAGCGGGCCCGATTCGGAACTGCCGACCATCCAGCTCACCCTGGTGCGCGCCATCACCATGGCGCGGCAGGAACTGCTCATCACCACGCCCTACTTCATCCCGGGCGACAGCATCATCGACGCGCTGCGCGTGGCGGCGCTGGGCGGCGTGCGCGTGAAGCTGCTCGTGCCCGGCATCTCCGACAGCTGGCTGGTAAACGCCGCCGCGCGCTCGTACTACAACGAGATGCTGCGGGCCGGCGTGGAGGTGCACCTCTACACCAAGGGCTTCATCCACGCCAAGTCGGTGGTGGTGGACGATGCCATCTCCATCGTGGGCACCGCCAACATGGACCACCGCAGCTTCGAGCTCAACTTCGAGGTGAACGCCACCTTCCACGGGCCCGAAACCGCCGCCGCATTGCGCGAGGCGTTCACCGAGGACCTGCGCCATGCCGAGCGCATCGATGCGAAGGCCTGGGCCGCACGGCCGTTCTGGAAGACCTATCCGGAGCAGGTGGCCAGGCTCATCTCTCCCTTGTTGTAGCGGCGGCGATCCGTTTTTCCAGGCACCACGCCCGGCCGGTCGTCCCTAGCTGTTCTTGAAGATCAGGAAGCCGTCGTCCACGGGGATGGTGCTGCCGTTGATCGCGCTTGCCGCATCGGTGAAGAGAAAGGCCACCACGGCGGCCACCTTCTCCGGCTCGATCAATTTGCCATGCAAGTGCTGCTTGCCAAGGAAGTCCTTCGCCTTGGTGTCCGTGCCCAGGATCGGCGTGTTGATGAAGCCCGGTGCCACCCCGATCACCCGGATGCCGTTCGGGGCCAGTTCCAGCGCTCCGCTCCGGCTCATGGCCACCACCGCGGCCTTGGCGGCGTTGTAGTTGAAGCTGCCCACCGCCGCTTGGAAGCCATAGATGGAAGCCGTGTTCACAAAGGTGCCCTTGGTGCCGAGCTTCACCATTTTCCGCGCCGCATAGTACATGCCGTAGTACACGCTGTGCTGGTCCACGTCGATCACCTTGTGGTAGCTCGCGGGGTCCATCTCCAAAAAGGGTTTCACCAGCCCGATGCCCGCGTTGTTGAAGATGCCGTTCAGCGTGCCGAGCTTCTCCACGGCGAAGTCCACCATCTGCTCCACTTCTGCAGCCTTGGACACGTCCACCTTGAAGGCGAAGGCTTTCACGCCCTTGCCGTTGATCTCCTTGGCCACCTGCTCGGCGCCCGCGATGTTGAAGTCGGCGATGATGAGGTCCGCGCCCTTGCCCGCCAGTTGCAACGCGGTCTGGTAGCCGATGCCGCTGGCACCGCCAGTGATGATGATGGCTTGTCCTTTGAGTTCCATGGCTGCTGGTGTTGTTTGCATGAAGAACAAACCTAGGCGGCAGTTGTTCCAGCAGCAGCACAGGAGCGGTGCATTTTGGACGTGCTGCATTCTTTAACACGGCAAACGGGGGTGCTCCCTGCGCCGTGGTTGGGAAGCGGTAGTTTCACCCCACGGAACCACTGGTGTACTGCACCGTTCCACCAACAACACCCACAACCTTTTCCCATCATGCCGAACAATCAACCGCTGCAGTCTGAAGGAAGCATCAGGGAACCCTTGCGCGTGCTCGTGTTCTCCGGCTCGCTCCGGAAGGATTCCCTGAACACCCGCTTGGCCGCGCTGGCCGCAGGGGTGTTGGAGCAGCACGGTGTGGAGGTGGACCACGCCACCATGCGTGAATTCGACACGCCTTCCTACGACCAGGACAGGGATGCCGCAAATGACTGGCCTGACGGTGCGGTCCGGCTGCGCGACCGCATCCTGGCCAATGATGCCTTCATCATCTCCTCGCCGGAATACAATGCGTCCATGCCCGGGGTGGTCAAGAACTGCATCGACTGGGCATCGCGCTTCCGTCCGCAGCCGTTCAATGAGAAGCATGCCCTGCTGATGTCCGCCTCCCCCTCCATGGTCGGTGGCAACCGGGCGCTCTGGCAACTGCGCGTGCCCTTGGAGCACTTGGGCGCACGCGTGTTCCCCAACATGTTCTCCCTCGCCTCGGCCCACAAGGCCTTTGATGGAGATGGACGCATCGCCGACGCGGCACTGGCGCAGCGCTTCGAGGTGAACATCAAGGATTTCATGCACCTGGTGGAGGCGGCGAAGAACTACCCATGCATGAAGAAGGCCTGGGTGGAGTTCCTCGGCGAGCGCACCGACGCACTGACCGAACGCGCGGAGTAGCCCGGCACAGCGCCCGCAGCACGGAACGTGCAACAGCGGTGTTCTCGGCCGGGGCCCCGTTGGAATTCCGGGCCTCCACCCTGACCTTCGTTTTCCCGACATGCAAACACACACATGCCATGATACTTGACTGGAAGAAATACCGGGCACAGATACAGGCCCGGATCGCGGAGATCGGCAGGACAAGCCCGGACATTGTGCGCGGCTACCGCAGCTTGGGCGATGCCGGCGCCAAGGATTCCCTGCTGGGCATGAAAACGCGCGAGCTGATCGCCTTGGGCGTGGCGGTGACGCGGCAATGCGACGGCTGCATCACCACGCACACCGCCGCCGCACTGAAGGCCGGCGCCACGCGCGAGGAGATCGTGGAGGCGCTGGGCGTGGCCATTGCCGTGAACACCGGCGCTGCCCTGATCTACTCGGCCCGCGTGATGGACGCCTTCCAGGCGTTGAGCGAGCCGGATGCAGCGCCTGTGCCATGAGCGGCACCGGTGTGCGTTGCATTGAAGTGGCCGTGCGCAACGTGGATGCGTTGTACAACAGCATGGACCCTTCGCCCTTCCGCGAGAAGGACCTGAACCCGCAAGCGGAGGACTTCATCGTGGCCACTGCGCGGGAATTGCCCGCGAACGTGCCCTGGTGCCTGCGCATCCACGTGCAGGAAGCACCGGTGCCGGAGGCCGTGGAAGTAGTGAAGCAGGCCGTGCACAATTACTTCACCGACCGGCGGGACATCGCGGACCTGGATTTTAAGCGGTTGATGCGCGAAGGACGGCTGAGCCTGGTCATCGGCCTCGCCTTTCTCTCCGCCTGCATGGCCATTGGCACCTACCTCCTTCCGGAAACCGGCGGTGCGTTCACCACCTTCTTGCGCGAGAGCCTGTCCATTGCGGGCTGGGTGGCCATGTGGCAGCCCATGCAGACCTACCTCTATGACTGGTGGCCCATCCGCCGCCGGCGCCTGGTCTATGACAAGTTGAGCAGGATCCCCGTGGAACTGGTGGCCACGGACCCGCGGCCCAGGTAGGTGTCGGCCTTTGCGGCGGTGCGGCTTCACGCCACCAGCCTGCGCATCTCCTCGCGGAACTCCGTGGGCGTTTGTCCCGTGTTCTTCTTGAAGACCCGGGTGAAGTAGGCCTTCTCCTCATAGCCCAGCTCGAAGCCGATATCGCCCACGGGCCGGTCGGTGCCGATCAGCAGGTTCTTCGCCTCGGTGAGCTTGCGCGCCTCGATGATGCGCGACACGCTTTGCTGCAAAATGTCCTGCGTGATCAAGTTGAGGTTGCGCGCGCTCATGAACAGCTGCGATGCATAGAAGTCCACGTCGTGCGCTTGCCGGAAGTTCTCCTCCAGGATGCGCAGGAAATTGCGGAAGGTCTCGTTGCGCGTGCCTGCCGCCGGATCGGCAAGCGGGTGGCGTTCGCGGTGCATGGAGCGCACCAGGGTGAAGAGCGTGGCCAGCAGCTGGCGCACCACGGCGAGGTCCGGTGCGGGCTGCCCCAGCTCGTCGGCCATCAGGTCGGCGAGGGTGCACAGGCGGTCCAGGCAGCGCCCGCGTTCCACGGGCAGTTGCGCCTGGTCGTGGAAGAGCGCATACAGCTGGAAGACGGTCTCCGGGATGAACTCGCTTCGGAAGCGCACCACGATCATGTCGCATTGGCCATGCTGCATGCCGGGGCGCACGCGGTGCACCTTGCCCTTGGTGACGAAGGTGATGAAGGGCGCAACGATCCGCTCTGAACGAAAGTCGATGAAATGCTCCAGTGTACCCTCCCTGCCGATGATCAGCTCCTCGAAATCGTGGTGGTGCGGCTCGTTGGGCTCCGCCGCGATCCGCTCCGCCTCGGCGGGATCGATCCGGAAGATGCGGATCATCTCCTCCATGGGAGAAAGGTAAGGGGCCCGTGGCCTCACGGGCGTGTGCCGGTCAACCGGTCGTTGCCAACATGGGTCAATTCGGGCTCCGCGGCCTGTTGATCGGTCATGGACAACGGACAACCGGGAACCAATGCCCCGCTCTTGCCCCTGCCGGTGCTCGTGGCTTCGGCCTGCCCGGCGCTTTATGCCCCAACGCGCGCTTTGATCTTCCCGTCGATCAGCTTCCGCATGGCGAAGAGCTCATCGCGCAGTTGCGCGGCGGCGACGAAATCGAGCTCCTTGGCCGCCTTCTTCATTTGCACTTCCAACAGCTCGGCGTTCTTCTCCAACTGCTCCACGGACATGTAGCCTATCACGGGGTCGGCAGCCAGGCTCAATTCTTCAGGCTCCACATAGGCCTTGCCCCCGCCACCGTCCACCTGGTCGATCACGGCGGTCTGCTGCATCACCGAGGCGCGGTCGCGCTTGATCTGCGTGGGCGTGATGCCGTGCTCTTCGTTGTAGGCCATCTGCTTGGCACGGCGGCGGTCGGTCTCCTCCATGGTTCGGCGCATGCTGTCCGTGATCTTGTCCGCGTAGAAGATCACCAGGCCGTTCAGGTTCCGTGCCGCGCGGCCCGCGGTCTGGGTCAGCGAGCGGTTGCTGCGCAAAAAGCCCTCCTTGTCAGCATCCAGCACGGCCACCAGCGATACTTCGGGCAGGTCCAATCCTTCGCGCAGCAGATTCACGCCCACCAGCACGTCGAACAAGCCCAAGCGCAGTTGGCGCAGGATCTCGATGCGGTCCAAGGTCTCCACGTCGCTGTGGATGTACTTGCACTTCACGCCGTTCTTGGCCAGGAAATCGGTGAGTTCCTCGGCCATGCGCTTGGTGAGGGTGGTCACCAGCACGCGTTCCTCCTTTTCCGCACGCTGACGGATCTCGTACAGCAGGTCGTCGATCTGGTCCTTGTTGGGGCGCACTTCGATCGGCGGGTCCAGCAGCCCGGTGGGGCGCACCACCTGTTCCACGATGATGCCTTCGCTGCGTTCCAGCTCAAAGTCCGCCGGGGTGGCACTTACGAACACCACTTGTCCGAGCATGCCTTCGAACTCCTCAAACTTCAGCGGCCGGTTGTCCATCGCGCTGGGCAGGCGGAACCCGTACTCCACGAGGTTCTTTTTCCGGCTCCGGTCGCCGCCGTACATGGCACCGACCTGCCCGATGGTGACGTGGCTCTCATCGATCACGGTAAGGTAGTCCTTGGGGAAGTAGTCCAGCAGGCAGAAGGGCCGCTGCCCCTGTTGGCGGTGGTCGAAGTAGCGGCTGTAGTTCTCGATGCCGCTGCAGTAGCCCAGCTCTCGCATCATCTCCAGGTCGTACAGCACGCGCTCTTCCAGCCGTTTGGCCTCCAAGTGCTTGCCGATCTCCTTGAAGAATTCCACCTGCCTCACCATGTCCTCCTGGATGGAGGCAATGGCCTCGTTGAGGGTATCCTTGCTGGTGACGAAGATGTTGGCCGGGTAGATCGGCGTTTCATCCAAGGTCTCGATGGTCTTGCCGTTGGCGATGTCGAAGCGTTCCAACTTCTCGATCTCGTCACCCCAGAAATGGACGCGGATCCCTTCGTCGGCGTACGCCAGGTACACCTCCACCACATCGCCGCGCACCCGGAAATTCCCACGCCCCGGGTCCATGTCCTTGCGGCTGTACAAGGCGGAAACGAACTGGTGCAGGAGGGTGTTGCGCGCTACCTTCATGCCCTTGTGCACATGCACCACGCTCTTGTGGAACTCCGCCGGGTTGCCGATGCCGTAGATGCAGCTGACACTGGCCACCACGATCACGTTGCGCCTGCCGCTGAGCAGTGCACTGGTCGTGCTCAGCCGCAGCTTTTCGATCTCGCTGTTGATCGAGAGGTCCTTCTCGATGTAGGTGCCTGTAACGGGCAGGTAGGCCTCGGGCTGGTAGTAGTCGTAGTAGCTCACGAAGTATTCCACGCGGTCGTTCGGAAAAAAATGCTTGAACTCGCCGTAGAGCTGGGCCGCGAGGGTCTTGTTGTGGCTGAGGACCAAGGCGGGCCGGTCCAGCTGCGCGATCATGTTGGCCACCGTGAAGGTCTTTCCGGAGCCGGTGACGCCGAGCAGGGTCTGGTACTTTGTGCCGTCGTTGGCGCTTTCCACCAGTTGGCGGATGGCCTCCGGTTGGTCGCCGGTGGGCTGGAATTCAGAGATGAGGTCGAAGGGCATTTGTGCCTGCAAAATTACCACTTGGACAGGGGGCGCGGGCATCCAACATCAGGGCAAACGCATCTAAATTGCCAATGCACCAAGGGATTTGAACAGTAGGGTGTGATCCGAATACTGCCTGTGGTATTGGATCGAAGCTGGCGGAGCGAGTGCTTTCGGGCAAAATAAGCCCGGCATGGACCAGAACAACTCGCTGCTTCAGGGCAAACGCATCTTATTTCAGTCCTAAAGTGTTTCACCTGTGCGACACCCTTCGGGGTCGAACTTCCACGGAAACTCAGCGCCTACGCTGTGTGACACCCTTCGGGGTCACCAGTTGCACTCCAATGATCGCCCGAATAGCCGGGCATGGAGCGTGGCACTTATGGGATACCGGAGCCTCTCTGCTGTACGACCCCAACGGGGTCATACAGCGTAGCACATGCCGTCGGAAGGGAATTTCGACCCCGAAGGGCGTCGCACAAAACCCAATGCTGCCAAGCTGTTTTTAGATGCGTTTGCCCTGCATCCAACAGCTGTCAACCAACGACCAACAACCGTCAACTCGCAGCCACCAGCCCCCAAGACCACCGCCTGCAGCCCATGAC
>CALMYC010000304.1 GCA_937873385.1 uncultured Flavobacteriales bacterium
CTTGGCGTTCAGGGGGGGCGGAAAGGAGCTGTGCTCCGTTGCGGGTTGGGAGGTTCGCTTTTCGGTGATGTGCCCACCTTGGCCGCTTGGGTTGCACACCCCGTGTTTCCGCAACCAACTGTACTGCGCCGCATTGCGGTGGCCCGTGCAACCCCAAAGGGTGCCGACCAGCGCCACCATCCACAAGCTGCATTTTAGGTTCACGCGGTGAAGCTACCGGGCAAATAACCACGGGAGCCGGTTGTGCCATGAACTCTTCAACCGTTGCCCGTGCGGAACGGCGATCGGCCAAGTGGCATGGTCCCGGTTGCGCCTTGTGGCCGAACTTTGGCCCGATGCCCCGGATCTTCCTGCTGCCCTTGGCCCTGCTTTGTACGGCGGGGAGCTTGGTGCAGGGCCAGGTGGGCGTCACCACCTTCGGCTTACAGGTGAAACCAGTGATCCCGTTCAGCTTCTTTGAGCCGGTGACCACCTTGCAGCGCGAACATGTCACTTCAACGTTGTCGTTGAACGGCGGCATGGCCTTGGGGATGTTGGTACGCACCGGATTGACCAAGTCCATATCACTTGAAGCAGGCCTCGACCAGATCACCCGCCGCTACGATTTCAACCTGCTGAACGACACCAACGGATATGACGCGGGCGGTACCCTCCGGTTCGTGGGTTACGAGTTGCCCGTGGTGTGCCTGGTGTACATCCGCCTTGGCGAACGCACTTGGATGAACAACGCCTTGGGGTTCAGCATGGATTTTTACCCGGGCGATGCCCACAAGGACCTGGACTATGGCCAGGCCTACTTTTTCCGCCGCAACTGGGCCCAGGCCGGGGTGGTCGGCAACATCGGCGTGGAGTACCGCACCCCGAGGTCCGGCTATTTCTACTTGGGCGCCACCTTTCACCGCCCCTTCGGTGCCATGGCCCAGGCCGATGTGACCTGGTTGGACAAATACAAGGGGTACCAGTCGTACAAGATGATCACCTTGCTCAGCGGCAGCTACCTCACCGTGGACCTGCGCTATTTCTTTCACGAGGACCCCGACAAGGCCCGGGTGCGCCGGGCCAACAACAAAGGGCGTCGTTGACCCCATCCACCGCCCATTGAACCAGGCGTTGCAGAATGCCCCGCTCCATCACCAACTTTGCACCCCATGGAACAGCGGAACAGTGACCTGAACTTGACCTGGGCCTCCATTATCCTGCTCTTGGCCGTTGCCTTGGGCGCGTTCGGGGCGCATGGGATCCGCGATGTGGTGGATGCCCAAGCCTACCACAACTGGTCCACCGCTGCACAGTACCAATTCTACCATGGACTTGCACTGCTGTTCCTGGCTGTCAAGGGCCCGGGATTGGAAGCTCGGCTCATCAATTTTGTACGGACCCTTTTCCTGCTCGGCATACTTTGTTTTTGCGGTTCCCTGTACCTGCTCGCCGCCCGGGAGCCACTCGGCATACAAGGGCTTGCACGTGTGCTCGGTCCCATTACCCCGCTCGGCGGCCTGCTGTTCCTGGCCGGCTGGGGCACCTTGCTGGTCTCGTCGCTGCGCCGCCACTGACAGCGGTCAGCCCTGCTTGCCCGGCTTCTGTACATTTGCACCCCCAAATAGAACGATGGCGAACATGAACGAGTTCGGACTTAAGCCCAAGGGGGCCGACCTATCCAAGATCGGCTTGTCCAATATGGGCGATGTTTATTGGAACCTTGAACCCGCCGAACTGGTGGAGCACACCTTGGTGAATGGCCAGGGCGTTTTGGCGGACAGTGGCGCATTGGCAGTGGACACGGGCGAATTCACGGGCCGCAGCCCGAAGGACAAGTTTTGCGTAAAGGACCGGACCACGGAGAACACCGTTTGGTGGGGCGACGTCAATATTCCCATGGAACCCGCCGTTTTCGACCGGCTCCGCGAACGCATGGCCGCTTACATGATGGGCCGCGACACGTACGTGCATGACGCCTTTGCCTGCGCAGACCCTGCATTCAAGCTGAACCTGCGCCTGGTGGCGGAATTGCCTTGGAGCGCCCTCTTCGGCAACAACATGTTCCTGCGCCCGTCCAAGGACGAACTGACCGCCTTCAATCCTGAATGGCACATCCTGTGTGCGCCCGGCTTCATGGCGGATGCCAAGGTGGACGGCACCCGCCAGCACAACTTTGCAGCGGTGGACTTCACCCGCAAGATGATCTTGATCGGGGGTACCGCCTACACCGGCGAGATCAAGAAGGGGATTTTCAGCGTGCTCAACTACATCTTGCCCCAAGACCGCGAGGTGCTGAGCATGCACTGTTCGGCCAACATTGGAAAGCAGGGCGATACTGCCGTGTTCTTTGGACTGAGCGGCACCGGCAAGACCACCTTGAGCGCAGACCCGGAACGCCGGCTCATCGGGGACGACGAGCACGGCTGGGGTGCCAATGGAGTGTTCAATTTTGAAGGTGGCTGCTATGCCAAGTGCATTGACCTGAGCAAAGAGAAAGAGCCCGAGATCTGGGATGCGGTGAGATTCGGTGCCCTGCTGGAGAACGTTAGCTTCCATGCCGACAGCCAGAGCAGGGTGGATTTCAGCAATGGGAGCAAAACGGAGAACACCCGGGTGAGCTACCCCTTGGAGCACATTGCCAACCACGCGGTGCCCAGCATGGGCGGGCACCCCAGGAATATCTTCTTCCTCACCTGCGATGCATATGGCGTGCTACCTCCCATCAGCAAGCTGGACGCAGGCCAGGCCATGTATTGGTTCCTGAGCGGCTACACGGCCAAGGTGGCGGGCACCGAAGCGGGCATCACCGAGCCGAAGACCGTGTTCAGCACCTGCTTCGGCGCGCCATTCCTGCCCTTGCACCCAACGAAGTACGCGGACATGCTCGGCAAGCGCTTGAAAGAACAAGACGTGCATGTCTGGTTGGTGAACACCGGCTGGAGCGGAGGGGCCTACGGCACGGGTGTGCGCCACACGCGTGCCATGGTGAGCGCCGCGCTGAACGGAAACCTGGACAAGGTGGAATACACCGAGCATCCGGTGTTCGGGGTGAAAATGCCCTTGTCTTGCCCGAATGTGCCCCAGGAGGTGCTGGATCCCCGCAACACATGGCAGGACAAAGGGGCCTATGATGCCCAAGCGGACAAGCTGGCGGCCGCCTTCCAATCGAATTTTGAAAAGTACCGCAGCAACGCCAATGGCGAGACCATAGCGGCTGAGCCGAAGACCAGGGGGAAGCTGTGAACATTCTTGGCGCAGGATTTGGATGCCCGGACCCCGTTCGGGCATTCCTAATTATGGATGGAGGGAAATCGATGGGGAAAATGGGGGTGAGAATTGTGTTGTTGGCATTGGTGGCCGGATGTTCCGTGCATGCATCAATTGCGCAGGAGGGTTCCTTGGCCCGGGTGAACTACCCGGAAGACCTGCGGGAAGACCTGCTCATCATTCAACAGACCATCGAACAAGCCCACCCGGATCCATTCCGGTACCGTACACGAACGCAGATCGACTCCCTCTTTTCCGGCATTGCGTCCTCATTCACCATTCCGCTCACCGCGGATGGGTTCATCGCCGCCACGGTACCTGTTTTCAAGGCCATCGGTGATGCGAACACGGTGTTGGCCCCGCCCGTCGGGGTTCAAACGGCATACGACCACGTGGTGCCCTTGCTGCCGATCCAGGTGGCCGTGATCGGGAACCGCCTGTACTTGGATGCGGAATTAAAAGGGTTCAGAAGCCTGCCATCGGGATGCGAGCTGGTGCAGATCAATGGTGTTCCCGCGGCTCAGGTGCTTGGGCAACTGCGGAACTCCCTGGTGGCGGATGGCGCGGACACCACATTGATCGACCGGCGCGTGGAGCAGGATTTTCCGGTGTTTTACCGCCGGTTCATCGGCCCATCGGACCGGTTCAAGATCGCTTACCGGACAGCGGACGGAACCACGGGCGAACGGGAAGTGATCGCCATGACCAAGGATGAAATGCGCCAGACGTACGTGCCCAAGGGCTATGCATTGGAGCCATGGCGGCTGGAGGAAATGCCCGGCTTGAACACCGCGTGGCTGACCTTGGCCACCATGGACCCCAAAGAGCTGGAGCTGCGGAAGGTCCATCCGGAGCGATTCCTGAAAGGTGTTTTGGAGGCACTCCGGAAATCCCGTGCAACCACCTTGGTGGTGGATGTACGCGGTGCGGACGGGCCGGACTTGGGCATGGCGGAACAAGTCTTCTCCCTGATCGCCCTGAAACCGTTCCGCGTGGTGCGGTCCATGTCCATCCGTTGTGGCGAAGTCCCGGACTCCTTCCGGTATGCCGAACCCGCACCTGATTTCTTCGCATCCGTGGGGGCCACGTATCTACCCGGATCCAACGGCAGGCGCGAGTTGAGGCCCAGTGATCAGCGGCTGCTCCCCGTGCTTCCCTTGGCAGGCGCATTCCAAGGCAAGGTGTACGTCATTGCGAACGGGAGCACCACCGGGGCTGCGGCTGCTTTTGTCATGCTGGCCAACCGCAGCCACCGCGCCAGGACGGTGGGCGAGGAGGTGGGGTCCAACGCGGCGAGCTTTTCGGGTGGACGGATCCTTACGGTAACGCTGCCCAAAACCGGCTGCATACTTCGAGTGCCCTTGATCCGCTATGTGCCGGATGGCGTTCCGGACGGCCCTTCCGATCAGGGCGAACGGCCAGCCTCCGCCGTGGGGCGCCTGCCGCAGGACGTTGCCCAAGGCAGGGACACGATACGCGAGGCGCTGTTGCAGTTGATCGGCGAGATGCAATGAGGCAGGCCAAGTCCGGGATCGGGCAATGCGTGTTGGTTTTGTCCAGTTGTTGGGCGTTGGCCGGCTGCGGGGTTGCAGGCCCTGCCTCACGGCCATGGGGTGGTTGGGTGGAGGATCCCGTGGAATATGCGCGCTATTTCCAGCTGTGGACAAAAGGGCCGGAGCACCTGCTGCTCACCTTCGGTCCCGGTGGAAATGCCGATACGACCGGGATCTTCCTGATCGGTGCGGAGCAGGAAGATCCGGCGGTTCCCGCCCGTGCGGTCCGCCTGCGGGGCCCATTGCAGCGTGTTGCACTGCTCAGCACCACGCACGCCTCCTTCATTTCCACCTTGGGCAAGGCTGGTGCGGTGGTGGGCTGCGCCTATACCAACCGCCTGCGGGACACCGCCGTGGCGGCATTGGCGCGGGCTGGCAGGGTGCAGGAGATCGGCGCGGCGGACGGGGTGGACCGTGAACAGGTCCTGAAGCTGGCACCCGATGCCCTCTTTTCCTATCCGTACGGTTCCCCGGGCCAGGGACATGTCCTGGGCAACGTTCCCGTGGTGTTGGTGTCGGAATATCTGGAGGAGCACCCGTTGGGCCGGGCGGAATGGCTGCGTGCCTTCGGCCTGTTGTTCGGCATGGAAGCAAAGGCGGACAGTCTGTTCAAGGGCATCGCATCGCGCTATGGGATGGCATTGGCCGATGTTCCCGCCGGAGACCAGGGGCCTGTGGTTTTTTTTGGCAGTGCGTGGAAGGGCAGGTGGTCCGTGCCATCCGGCAACAGCTACATGGCACGCCTGATCAAGGATGCCGGCGGGAGCTACCTGTTCGCTGATCGGCAGGCGGACGGCAACTTGGACCTGAATGTGGAAACCGTGCTGGACAAAGGCGCTTCAGCCACGCGCTGGGGCCGGATCCTGGACCAAGCTGAGCCGGTTACACCGCAGGATGTTGCGGGCGGCGACCCCCGGATCCTGGCACTGCCGGTGTTCAGCCAGGGCGGCTGTTTCTACGCCAGCAGCGCCGAAAGCGACCTCTTTGGAAAGGCAGGCTTGGAACCCGACGTGGTGCTGCGCGACCTGATCGGCATCTTCAGGCCGGAGCTGGCGCATGGAAGAACGCCGGTATATTTCAAGTTGCTTCAGTAACGGATGCCCAACTTGCGGTAGAGCTTGGCCAATAGCCAGGCGGGCCCGATCAGCAGGAATTGCACGTCCTTCAGGAAGCTCGGTTTCCTCCCTTCCACTCCGTGCCCATAGAACTGGGCGGCCCAGGCCAGGACGAACACCCCAAGGCAAATGGCCCACAATGGCCATGGAGCGTGCACGTTGAGCCAATTCGCGGCCCCGACACAGGCCAGGCTGAAGAGGGCCATGCCCACCGAAAGTGCCAGGCTTCGCTGGGCGTAGAAGAACCAAACGGCCGCCAGGGCCAACAGGGCCCAGGGGTAACGGTCCATGTAGCGCAACTGCGGTGCGGGGATGCTCATTATCAGGCCGACCACGGAGAAGTAGATCAAGGGCACGGCGATCCAATGCACGGTGATGTTCACTTCACTCCGGTGGCTCTCGCCATACTCGTCGAACAGGCGCTGCAAACGATGGTCCATGGCCTGGTCCTAGGCAAGGTAGCGTTCCCGGATGATCCGCAGGTGGTGCTCGGAATGGCCGGCTATCACCCAGCCCAAGGCCGGTACGGTGATGTGCTTGCCATTGGCGGTGCCGCTGCGGCCCCATGCGGTGGCATCAAAGCTGGCAAAGAGCTCAACGGAGGCCTTGCGCACCGCGTGAAGTTCACGAAGGATGTCCGCCACGTTCCGTTGCGCCGTGCGGGCTTCGGCCTGGTACGCATCCTCATCCGCACCGGGCAATTCACCGCGCTCGTTGCGCGCAAAGCAAAACGCGCGGTAGGCGAACACGCGCTCCATGTCGATGATGTGCTGAAAGACTTCCTTTGTGGTCCATTTGCCGGGTGCGTACCGGAATTCCCACCGGTCTTCCGGGATCCTGGCGCGGACCTCCTGTTCATTCTCCGTGGCCAACCGCAGCGCTTCGGCAATGCTGTTGCCCTTGGCGGCCATCATGTAGGCTTTGTAATAGATCGGATAATCCCCGGTTTGGGGTCTTGCAAGCGTTTCCATCTGGTGAAGGTACGGTTCGATGTGACCTGCCGACAGTGCATCGGTCATGGGCCGGTGCCGTGTGGCGGCCACCGATCACCGGGTGAGCTCCACCGCTTTCAGCTCCGGCGCGCCGACCACTTCCTTGAGCATGGTGTACCAGCCCCGGTAGCTGCGCCACCAGTTGGCCTTGGTGCAAAAGGGATCTGTGAGGGCCACAACGCCCACGTGCACTTCCGGCCCGCATGCCGCTTGGAACAGGTTTCTGGAGCGGCGTGCATGCACGCCCACGGTGGCCACGTCAAATGCCGGGATGCCGTCCTGCCGTGCCTGGATGCCGAAGGCATTTGCGTTTCCCCATGTCCGGCTGCGCGGGGTGCCATAGGCCGGAACGGCCGTGACCATTCCCGACGGCACGCCCGCGCGGATGAGCGCGTCCCGTGCGGATTGCGCGTATGTGGGCCACGCGGGTGCGGCCGGGCTGTCCGGGCGGGTGAACCATGAGCGCTGTTGCAGCAGGTTGATGTTCGCGCCGTTGACGTTACAGCCGGCAACATAGATCACCGGTGTTCCCGGGTCCGCATGGATGGGCCAAGCCACCACCCGGATGCGTTCGGCGGT
The DNA here is from genome assembly GCA_937873385.1 of uncultured Flavobacteriales bacterium. Classification (GTDB taxonomy): domain Bacteria; phylum Bacteroidota; class Bacteroidia; order Flavobacteriales_F; family PHOS-HE28; genus PHOS-HE28. The sequence continues at coordinate 7,486 of CALMYC010000304.1, forward strand.
TCGTGGCAGTACTGCGTGATAGTTCCGGGGATGGGGTGTGACGGCCTGGTCAAGTACGGTGTCCCCGTCGGCGATCAGCAGGAATCCCGCATGGGTGGTGCCACTCACATTGATGTCCACCTTGCCGGAAAGGGTGTCGTGCGGCTCCACCGAAATGCCTTGCCCCGGTTCCAGGTAGTAGGCAAAAGCGCGCACGGTGCCGGTGGAATATACCCGGGTGTACCCGCTGTCCAGCACCAGTTGTGCTGCTTCACGCAGTGCGCCGGGGTCCATCCAGCCTTCCACCACCAGCACCTTGCCGCCACTGGGTTCCGTGATGGCCAAAAAGGGGAATGCTTCCAGCATGATGGCGGCCAACACCACTGCCGGGCCGGCCACCATCCACCAAAGGGTCCTGCGTGTGCGCTTCATGCCCCTTCCTCCTCCAAGCTGTTGCGCAAGGCGAGCAGCTCGCTGCGTGCCTTTGTTTCGCCGGTCACCAGGCATTGCAATGCGCCGCTTTGGCAAGCATCCATAGCCTCTTGGGCGCGCCCCAGATCTGCCAGGATGACGGCCAGTTGGTAGTAGCAGGCAATGTATTTCGGGTCTTCCATCAGCAAGGCTTGCAGGTCGGCTGCGGCCGCCTCCATGTCCCCATCCCGCTTTTTCTCAAGGGCTATCGCATAGCGCAGGAAGCGGTCGCCCGGTTCCTCGGCAAGCATGATCTGCAGTTGGGCAAGGCGGGTGGAGGGCATGGTGATAGGCGGCAAGGTGAATGGCGGTCAATGCAAGGCGTGCACGATCCGGGCCACAATGTCCGGGTCCAGCGGGGGCATCCAATTCCATGCGGCTTCCCGCCGCAACCAGGTCAATTGCCGCTTGGCGTAGTTGCGCGTGTGCTGCTGGATCAGGTCGATGGCTTCCGCGCGGCTCACCTTCCCGTCGAAGTGCTCAAAAAACTCGCGGTAACCCACGGTGCGCAACGCGTTCAATTCGCGGGAGGGGAGGAGGGAGCGGGCTTCCTGCTCCAAACCAGCGGCGATCATGTGGTCCACGCGGGCATCAATGTTGGCGTAGAGTTCTGCGCGCGGAACTTCCAATGCGATGCGGACCACCCGCAGGTCGTTGCGCTGGCGCGGGCCGTTGTGCTGTGCACTGAACGGTTTCCCGCTCACTTTGCAGACTTCCAGGGCGCGGATCACACGCTGCGGATTATTGCGGTCGATCACCGTGGAAATACCGGGGTCCAAGTGGTCCAGCTCGGCAAGCAGGTCTTGCAATCCCCCGGCTTGAAAGCGTCGCTGCAATTTTTCACGCACGGCGTGGTCCACCATCGGCATGGGGTCCAATCCATTGCAAAGTGCATCCAGGTACAGGCCGCTGCCACCCACCAGAACCGCGATGCCGTGGTTCGCCAGGATTTCCTGCAGGACAGGCTCCGCCTGCCGTGCAAATTCGCCGGCGCTCCACGTTTCACTCAGTTCCAAATGCCCGAGGAAGTGGTGTTTCACGCCCAGCAGTTCGGCTTCCGCGGGCCTTGCCGTGCCGATGCACATGGCCTTGTAGAACTGGCGTGAATCGCCGCTGATCACCTCCGTGCCCAAGTGTCGCGCCAAGGTCGCTGCCACCTGTGTCTTGCCACTTGCGGTGGGTCCACCGATCACGACCAGGGTCCCCGGCGTCTGCATCACGATGGAGAGTGCTTCGGGCTAGTGGTACTCCTCTTCGTAGCCCGCGTCCTCCCCGCCGTACGGATCGTCGTCATCATCATCAGGGTCATCCTGTGTGAAGCGCTCATCGTCGTGTCCCGCCTCGGAATACAGGCTGGGATCCTCATCCAGGTCATTGTCCTTGGATCGTTCGTCGGGCGCTTTGCCCATGGCCATCACCACGCGCGGATAGGTCACGCTTTCATCGGCTTCCATGGTGCCGATGCGCTCCACCAGGAACATCCAGAGGTGCAGGAAGTCATAGGCGAACACGAAACGCTGGTCGGGGTCGCGGATGTGGTCGCCCACTTCCACTTCATGCATCAGCAGCGGCACCTTGCCTTCTTCCGCAAAGCCCATGTCCGCAAGCGGGATCTCGATGCCCTTGTTCCATTCCGCATCGCTCACATAGAAGCAGGCCATTTCATTGCCTTTGAAGCCAAAAGCCTCCTTGATGGCGGTGTGGAATTCGAGGAAGGTCTGTTCCGATGCGATCTCAATGTCGCGGAAGGCCTCACTGGAGTGGTCGATCAGCACCCGGAAACGGTAAATGGACATGGGAAAGCGTAGAAGCTGCGAAGTTAATTGCTGATGATTGCAGTTGGCTGGGCAGATCCAATGCACGTGCTTCCCGAACCGGTCAGCCTACCGCCCATTGCCCCCGGGCCCTTCCATGCCCGGCACCACGGTCAGCCCCAGCTTTGCGCCCTCTTCCAGCATCACGGGCCAAGCAGCGGCGCGGTCATTGTGGATCTTTCCGTCCAGGATCGCATCCTTGATCACCGTCTTGATGTCGCCGATGTATTTGCAGGGCTGGATGTTGAAGGCGGCCATGATGTCCTCGCCGGTGATGGGCGGTTGAAAATTGCGGATGTGGTCCTTTTCCTCCACTTCCTTCATTTTCTGCAAGACGAGCTCGTAGTTGGCCAAATAGCGCTTTTTCTTCGCTTCGTTCTTGCTGGTGATGTCCGCCCGGCACAGGATCATCAGCGCATCGATGTCGTTGCCGGCGTCAAAGAGCAGGCGGCGCACGGCGCTGTCGCTCACGGCCTCCTTGGTGAGCGCGATGGGCCGCAGGTGCAGCAGCACGAGGTTCTTCACAAAGCGCATCTGCTCGTCCAGCGGCAGCTTCATGCGGCGGAAGATGCCGGGCACCATGCGCGCGCCCTTGTCCTCATGCCCGTGAAAGGTCCAGCCATGGCCTTGTTCGAAGCGTTTGGTTTTCGGCTTGGCGATGTCGTGCAGGATGGCCGCCCAGCGCAGCCAGAGGTCGTCGCTTTGCTCCGCCACGTTGTCCAGCACCTGGATGGTGTGGTAGAAGTTGTCCTTGTGGCCGATGCCGAATTTTTCCTCCGCACCCAACAGTTCCACCATTTCCGGAAAGAAGCGCACCAGCAGCCCGCTGTTCAGCAGCAGCTTGAAACCGATGCTGGGCACAGGGGACAGGATGATCTTGTTCAGCTCGGTGTGGATGCGTTCCGCACTGATGATGTCCAACCGTTCGGCGTTGCGCTGGATGGCCTCGAAGGTGGGTGCATCAATGAAAAGGCCCAGCTGCGTGGCGAAGCGGATGGCGCGGAGCATCCGCAACGGATCGTCGCTGAAGGTGATATCCGGGGCCAGCGGCGTGCGGATGATGCCGCGCTCAAGGTCATGCACGCCGTTGAAGGGATCGATCAGTTGGCCGCGGTCCTCCGCGTTCAGCGAGATCGCCAGCGCATTGATGGTGAAGTCGCGCCGTTCCTGATCGTCCTGGATGGTCCCGGGGACCACTTCCGGCTTCCTGCTGTTGCGACTGTAGCTCTCCTTGCGGGCGCCCACGAATTCCACCTGCACGTCGCCCAGCATGAACATGGCCGTGCCGAAATTCTTGAACACGTGCACCTGGCCGGCCCCGAGTTCCAGGGCAACCTCCCGGGCAAAGGCGATGCCGTCGCCCTCGCAAACGATGTCGATGTCCTTGCAGGGCCGCCCCAGGAGCAGGTCGCGCACGTAGCCGCCGATGGCGAAGGCGCGCACGCCCATGCGCTCCGCCACGTCCCCGGCGGCCTGGAACAGCGGTTGTTCCGCAACGCCCTTCAGGCGTGCGGTGTCAACGGTGTATGCAGTGGTGCGCTCGGCCACGGTGGCGGGGCATTTTGATCGGGGCCGCGAAAATAGGGCTGATGGAAGTCGGGAAAGCCGGTAAACTTGTTGCTTCCGTGAAGCCCGAACACCTGACCCGCAAATAAGCACACCCCATGGACAAGTTCATGCAAGCCGCCATCGACGAGGCGCGCAAGGGCCTTGCGGAAGGCGGCATCCCCATCGGCTCCGTGCTGGTGAAGGACGGCAAGCTGATCGCCGACGGCCGCAACAACAGGGTGCAGGAAAAGAACCCCATCCTGCACGGTGAGATGGACTGCCTGAACAACGCAGGCCGCATCGGCAGCTACAAGGGCACGGTGATCTATTCCACGCTGATGCCGTGCTACATGTGCGCGGGAACGATCGTGCAGTTCAAGGTCCCCAAGGTGATCGTGGGCGAAAGCCGCACCTTTCCCGGCGCACGGAAGTTCATGGAGGAGCACGGGGTGGAAGTGATCGACCTGGACCTGCCTGAATGCGTTCGGATGATGCACGACTTCATCGCCGCCAAACCGGAGCTGTGGAACGAGGATATTGGGGAGTAGATCGTTGTTCGTGGTTCGCAGGTGCCCCGCCAACACTACGAACTACCCACTACGAACCATGCACCACGAACCACGCACCACACACGAAAAACCCATCCCTCACCTCTTCTCCGGAACCGGGATGGTCACCATGTTGTTCGGCTCGTCATGCCCGTTGTGGCAGGAGTTGCAGGTGACCTTGTACTGCGATTGCAAATAGTTGGCCGTGAAGTCGCCGTCCACGCCGAAGTACTGCTTGTTCAACTCCTGCACCATCTTCATCATGTCGATGGTGGTTTGCTTGTGCTTGGTGTCCGCGGCCCAGTCCATTTTGTTCGGGTCGCTGGTGGAGTGCGCGTGGCAATCGCCGCAATTCAAGCCCGTGGCTGCCTCGAAGCTGTGCATCACGTTCATCAGTTCATCACGGCTGATGTCCTTGGGCAGGAACTTCAGGTTGTTCTCGTGCGCGACTTGCTGAACGGGGACAGGGGCCGGGCTGAAAGCGTAACTGCCGAAGAGAACCGTGCCGGAGATCAAAGTGATGATGATGGCCTTGTTGTTCATCTGGATCGGGATCAATGGGACGGGCAAGGTACGCATGTCACGGAATTGTCAGCCCGCCTCATTGGTCAGATCGCTGGACACAGGGATTGCCAACGCGCATTTGAAATGCCCTTCCGGGCACGCCTTGTGCCCGTGCAGCCCGCAGGGCCTGCAATACAGGGGCTCCGGGTGCTCCACGACCTGGCCGTTGGCATGCAGCGGCCCGAAGCCGAAGGCGGGAACGGTGCTGCAAAAGACCGCCGTGACCGGGGCGGTCATCGCGCTGGCGATGTGCAGCGGGGCACTGTCGTTCACGTAGTTCATGGCGGCACCCTCCATCAAAGCGGCCATTCCCAGGAGCGGGAGCCTTCCGGCCAGCACTTGCCCGCGGCCGGCCTCCTTCGCGATGCGCTCGCACAAGGCCGTGTCACCGGGACCTCCGGTCAGCAGTACGCGCAGGTGCACGGGCATCAACCGGATCAGCTCAACCCACTTTTCCGCAGGCCACTGCTTGGTGAACCACACTGAGGCAGGAGCGATGGTGATGTATCGTTCCATCAAGGTCTCTCGCAGAGGACCTTGATTCAATCGGGTTTCCTCCGGATCACGAGGCGGAGATCCTGAGGGAACTAATGCGCGATCCGCTGCCGTCGGGTACAGCTTCGGGAATGGCCGTGAACCATCCGTCAAGTGTGCGATCAGATCATTCAGCCGGTCCACTTCGTGAATGATCACCGCGTCGCTTTTCACAGGATGATCGCGTAGCGTTTTCGGCTCGGGGATCTGGTGCTTCACCTTGCGGGAGAAGAGAAAGCTCAGCGAATTCTTGTCGTAGCCGATGGTTTCCCTTCCACCCGAAAGCACCGTCATCAGGCCGGTGCTGAAGAAGCGTTGTGCATTGATCACATGGTCGTAGTGCTGCCTGCGGAACTCGCGCACCAGGCCGACCAGCGCCCGGTTCTTTCCTTTTCGCTTGTCCCACACGTACAGTTTCCGCAGGAAAGGGTGTCCGGTGAAAAGGCCGTCGTTGCCTCTGCGCACCACGAGGTCGATGGCGGCGTCCGGGTAGAAGGCATGCAGCTTCCCCACGATGGCGGTGGCCAGTACGGCATCGCCCAGGAAGGCGGTCTGTATGATCAGGAACTGCTTCAGCACCCCGGTGGTTGCGGAAGGCAAAGATGCGGGTTACACGTTTTCCGGCGGCACTGCACGCCTGGCTGGGGAGCGCGGTACTTCCCTGCGGACATTCCGGTTTGCGGGCTATGCGTAGGCATCCATGCCCTTGCGGCGCAGCGTGCGCTGGCGGAAGAAGCGGAAGATGACCGGGAACACCAGCAGGATGAAAATGGTGGCGGTGATCAGGCCGCCGATGATGGCGATGGCCAGTGGCTTCTGGGCCTCGCTGCCAATGCCGGTACTGACCGCGGCGGGCAGCAGCCCGATGCTGGCCATCATGGCGGTCATCACCACGGGGCGGATCCGCTTGCGGACGCCGGAGATCACCGCTTCCTCCATGTGCAGCTTGTTGCGCAAATTGTCATTGAATTCCTGCACCAGGATCACCCCGTTCTGCACGCAAATGCCGAAGAGGGCGATGAAGCCCACGCCGGCGCTGATGCCGAAGTTGATCCCGGTGACGTGCAGTGCCAGGATGCCGCCCACCAATGCAAAGGGAACGTTGATGAGCACCAGGCCCGCATTCCTGCTGTCGCCCAAGGCGATGAACAGGATCACGAAAATTGCGGCCAAACTGATGGGCACCACTTGCCCGAGGCGCTTGCCCGCGCGCACTTGGTTCTCGAATTCACCCGTCCACGTGAGGCTGTAGCCCTTGGGCAGTGTCACCTGGGCATTCACATGCTTCTGGGCATCGGCAATGGTGCTGCCCAAGTCGCGGTCGCGCACGGTGAATTTCACGCCGATGAAGCGGCTGTTGTTGTCGCGGTAGATGAAAGCGGGGCCGGTGGGGGTGGTCACCGGGGCGATCTCACCCAGGGCGACACGGGCACCGCTGAGCGTGGGCACCTGCAGTTCGCGGATCTTCTGTTCGTCGTTGCGCGCCTCGAACGGAAAACGGAGACGGATGGGGAATTTTCGCTCGCCCTCGTACATCACATTGGCCGTTTTGCCGCCGATGGCCATCTCGATCACGGCTTGTGCGTCGGAGGTGCTTACTCCGTAAAGGGCCATCTTGGTGTCGCTCAATTGGATCTGTACTTCGGGCTGCCCGATGTTGCGCAGCACGCCGGGGTCCTTGATGCCTTGTACGGGGCTGATGGCGGCCAGGACCTGCGTGGCAAGGGTGTCCAGCGTTTCCATGTCGGGCCCGAAGATCTTCACGGCATTGTTGGCGTTCATGCCGGCCACGGCTTCCGCAACGTTGTCGATGATGGGCTGTGAGTAGTTGTAGTTGATGCCCTGGAATTGCTTCAGCTCGTGGTCCATCTGGTCGATGAGCTTGTCCTTGGTGAGCCCCCTGGGCCACTCCTTCATGGGTTTGAGGTTCACCTGCATCTGCACGTAATAGAACCCGCTGGGGTCGGTGCCGTCGTTGCTGCGGCCCGTTTGGCTCAACACGCCGTTCACCACTGGGAATGCCCCGATCTTCTGGCGCAACGTATGCACCATTTGCACGGTTTCCGAAAGCCCCATGCTCATCGGCATTTTGGCTTCCACCCAGAGGGCGCCCTCGTTGAGCTCGGGCAGGAATTCCGTGCCCATCCAGTGCAGGGATGCCAGGGAGAGCACCAGCGCGGCAATGGCGGCCCACACCACCGTGCGGGGGCGCTTCCAGCACCATTGGAAGCCCCGGAAGACCCATTTGTCAAAGAAGCGGGCCATGAAGCTGTGTTTTTCCCTGACGTTCTTCTTCAGCAGGGATGCGCAGAGCACGGGCACCAGCGTCAGGGTGAAGATCAAGGCGCCCAGCAGCGCGAAGCCAAGGGTCCAGGCCAGGGGAGCGAACATCTTGCCCTCCACCTTCTCAAAGCTGAAGATGGGGACGAGCGCGGTGATGATGATGAGCTTGCTGAAGAAAACGGCAACGCCCATGCGTGTGGCGGTATTTCGGATGAGGCCCAGCTTGCTCAACCGGTTGAACCGCTCCATGCCCACGCGGTGGGCCAGGCTGTCCAGGGACACAAAGATCCCTTCCACCATCACCACGGCACCGTCGATGATGATGCCGAAATCAATGGCGCCCAATGAAAGCAGGTTGGCGCTCATGCCTTTCATGCGGAGCATGAAGAAGGCGAAGAGCAGGGCGAGGGGAATGATGATGGAGACGATGAGGGTGGTGCGCCAATCGGCCATGAACAGGAGCACGATGGCGGTGACCAGGATGATGCCCTCCACCAGGTTGTGCATCACCGTTTCGGTGCAGTAGTGCATCAGGTTGTCCCGGTCGTAGAAGGTCACCATCCGCACGTCCTTGGGCAGGTCATTGGCGTTGATCTCGTCAATGCGGTCCTTGACCCGGGCGAGCACTTCCCCTGGGTTTTCGTCCTTGCGCATCACCACGATGCCCTCCACCACGTCGTCACTTGAGTCCAGGCCCACTTGGCCCACCCGCGGCAGGTCTCCTTCGTGGACGCTGGCCACGTTCTTCACCAGCACGGGTACGCCGTGGCGTTCCTCGATGATGATGTTGCCGATGTCGGCCGTGCTGTTCAGCAGCCCGATGCCGCGGACCACGAAGGCCTGCCCGTTCTTCTCGATCACGTCGCCGCCCACGTTGATGTTGCTTCGGGCCACGGCCTGGTACACCTCGAGGGGTGTGAGGCTGTACTGGTTCAGCCTTCCCGGGTCGGCTTCCACTTCATACACTTTCTGCCGGCCCCCGAAGGCCACCACATCGGCTACGCCCGGCACCTGCTTCAGGCGCCGTTCGATCACCCAGTTCTGCAAGGTGAGCAGGTCGCGCGAGTCGCGTTTGGGGCTGTGCAGCGTGTACCGGAAGATCTCGCCGGTGGGCCCGTAGGGCGGCTCCACCTCGTGGTCCGCGCCTTCGGGCAGGTCCACGCCGATGAGCTGGTTGTTCACCTGCTGGCGTGCGAAGAAGTCCTGCACATCGTCGTCGAAGATGATCTTGATCACGCTGAGGCCGAACATGCTGATGGAGCGCACGTTGGACTTGCGCTGAACGCTGTTCATGGCCACCTCGATGGGCACGGTGACGAAGCGCTCCACTTCCTGGGCGCTGCGGCCCGGCCACTGCGTAACGATGATGATCTGCGTGTTGGTGACGTCCGGGAAGGCTTCAATGGGCGTGTTGCGGAAGCTCACGATCCCCGCGATCACCAAGATCGCCACCCAGAAAAAGGTGAAGAACCGGTTCTTCAGCGAAAAGCTGATGATGGCGCGGATGAAGCTCATTTGTCGTTCAGGGCGTCGTAGATGTACAATTGCTGGCGGCCAATGATCACTTCACCGGGCTTCAGCCCGTCCGCCACCCAGGTGGTGTTGCCGGTGGTGCGCTCGGTGGTGATCTCCCGCGTGGAAATGTTGTAGCGGTCCTTGAACACCATCACGTACTCCTTGCCCATGTCGGCGATCACGGCACCGGCGGGGATCGATGGCAGGCTTTCATTTTCCTGGAACGAGAGCCTGACACGGGCCACCATCTCCGGCTTCAGTAGCACGCCCGGGTTGCTCAGGGTGATCCGGATCCGCATGGTGCGTGTGTCCGGGTCGAGCATGTTGAAGATGCGGTCCACCTTGCCGTGCAGCACTTTTCCCGGGTAGCTGAGCGTGGTCACCTCCGCATCCATGCCTTCCTTCACCCTTGGAATATCACTTTCGTACACATCCGCCAACACCCACACCTCATCCAGCTGCGCAATGGTGAACACCGGGTTTTGCTGGTCGGCGGGCAGGGTCACGTCCCGCGCGATGGTTTTGGCGATGATGTATCCGCTCATGGGTGCGCGCAGCACGTACCGGGAGTCGGATTCGAAGGTGTAGATGGAGAAGATCTCATTCATGCGCTTCAACTGGGCCTCGGCCTTTTCCAGTTGGTAGCGGGCTTCCACCAGCTCGGGTTCGCTGAGCAACTGCGATTTGAAGAGGTCTTCCTTGGTGGCCAGGTTCTTCTGGGCGAGGTCCTTTTCCCCGCGCGCGTCGATCAGTTCACGCTCCAGGTCGGCCACTTCACTGCTGCGGATCTCGGCGAGGTCCTGGCCTTTCTCCACGTGGTCGCCGAGCTCGGCCTTTACGCTCACCACCTGGCCGCTCATGATGGCGAACACGGATGCCATCCGGTTCTCATCCGCGGAGATGCGGCCGTTGAGGTCGATGACGCCTTCCACTTTGCACGCCTTCACAGTGTCCAATTGGATGCGCCTCAGCATGGTGTCGCTCAGCACAAAGGCATTGGTGTCCGCGTTGGGCGGCTCCTTGGGGCCGCACCCGGCGAGGCCCGCGGCGGCCAGCACGGCCACGCAGGCCGCAACCAGGTGCCGGGCAACGGCAGCACTACCTGTTGAACAGGCGCTGCCCTGTGGCGAATTCGAGTTGTTCATAGGCGCTTTGCAGGTCGGCCTTCAGTTGATTGAGGGCGATGATCGTGGTGTTGTACGAATCGAACAGGTCGGTGAATTCGACCAGTTGGATGTTGTTCTTCACATAGTTGGTCACCAGACTTTCGCTGAGCTGGTCCAATTGTGCATCGAATCCCGGGTTGGTGGCATTCAGTTGTTCCTGGAGCACGGCCATGTTGTCCAGGGCCTTGCGCACCTCGTTGCCGATGGTGAGCTTGGACTGGCGCACTTCGGCATCAGCCTGCTTGTTGGCGGCCTCGGCCCATTTGATGCGCCCCTGGTTGCGGTCGAAGAGGGGCATGGAGAAGCCGAGGGTCACGGAAGTCTGCTGGGGATGCAAGTTGCCCCGCTGGTCATACTCCGCACCGATGGCAAGGTCCGGCACGGCCAGCCGGTGCTGGAGCTTCAGGTCGAGCGCGGTGGCTTCGAGGGCGGCTTGTGCGGCCAGCGCGGCGGGCCTTTGGCGTTGCGCCATGGCCACCAGCGTGTCCGGTGCATACTGCAGCGGAGCCGGCGTGGCCAGTTCGGAAGCCGAAGGCGCGGCCGTGATCGGACGGGTTTCCACGAGCAGGTTGCCCATTTGTTCCTGCAGGGCGATGATCTGTTGGCGCAGGGTGATGCGCTGTTGGTTGAGCGCGAAGAAGGCCGTACGCAAGCGGGTGGCGTCCTTCAAGGAGACATTCCCTTTTTCATACTGGTCGCCGTAAGCGGCCTGCAGGTTATTGAGCAAGGCCAGTTGGGAGGCGATGGCCGAAGCGGATCGCTGCGCGAAGTACTGCTGGTAGAACGCGGTGTGCAACTGCATGCGAAGGGATGCGGCCAGCTCCGCGAACTCCGCCTCACTGACGTGTTTCCTTTCCGTGGCGGCCTTTACCGCAAGTGACCGTTGGCCGGCAATGCGGAAGAGTTGCTCCACGGCCATGACCTTTTCCCCGTCGGGGCCGATGTCCAGGTAGGGCAGCTGTTGGCCGCCCACCACCCATGAACTGCTGAACTGCGGATTGTTGAACAGCTTGGCCTGCACACGGTCAGCTTCGGCTTGGTCAATGCCGAGTTGTTTTTCGATCAGGGCAAGTGAACGGCCCAGCAGCAAGCTGTCCGCCTGGTGCAGGGTGATGCGCAAAGTGTCCTGCGCCATCAGCCGCGGCAAGGGGGTCAGGCAGCAGAGAAGCACGGCCAGTGTGATCCGCATGGCGCAAAGGGAGGAGCCGCTCCTTAAGCATTCCTTGAAGCAGGGCTTAATTCTTCCTTAATCCGCCCAAAGGCACGCCGGCACTGCATTCCGGAAGCCGCGTTGCAAAGCGCTCATGCACATGCCTCCCGGCGGTCGGCCACCAAGGGCAGCGTGACGGTGAAGCGGTGCGCCCCGGTGTATGCATAGGCCAGGTTGCCGCCGGCATGCTCGGCAACTTGCTGCACAATGGAGAGGCCAAGGCCATTGCCGGGTTGGCGGGCATGCTCAGGATTCCTGAAAAAAGGTTGGAACACACGGTCTGGAGGCAGGGGATGATCGCCCGGATTGGTGAACCGTACGCTTATGCTGCCGTTTCCCGCCTCCAGGAAGATCGCAACGGAGGAATCAGGGGAGTAGCGGGCTGCATTGGAGAGCAGGTTTCGGAACGCGGTGCGCAAGAGCATGCGGTTGGCCTTCACCGTCAACTGTGCCTCCGTGCGGATGGTGGCGGACATGTCCACCGTGGTGGCCAGGGCGGGTTGGTTTGCCTTCACCTCCTCCACGGCGGCGAAAAGCAGCTCATCGAGGCGCACGGCTTCCTGCGCCATGGGCAGGTGGGCCTGCAATTGTTGCAACAGCAGCAGCGACTCGATCAATTGCCCTTGTTCGGTGATGTCGGATTGCAGCGTTTGCAGCGCGAGGGCCGTTCGGGGATCGCCCGGGGGCAGGCGCAGCGTTTGTTCCACCTGGGCATTCATCCGTGCCAAAGGCGTGCGCAGTTCATGGCTGGCGTTGTTCACGAAGGCCTTCTGCAGGTCCAGTGATTTGCGCAGTCGCGCCAGCATGGCGTTGTATCCGGCGGCCAGCCGGTCAATTTCGCCCTTGGTGCCGCGCACGGGCACTTGCTGGTCCAACCGGTCGATGTCGATCTGCCCGATGGCCGTGCTCAGGCGTTCCAGGGGGCGGAACGCAAGGCCGATGAAGAAGTAGCCTGCACCGAAGATGAACAGGGTGCCCAGCGCCAAGGTGAGGCCCAGCGTGCCGGCCAGGTTCTGGAGTTCCCGCCGGCCATATTGGTCGTAGGCGGAGGCCAGCACCACATAGTCCGCACCCTGGTCGGTGTAATGCACGCCCACCACTTCATCCCCGTCCTCGTCGCGCCAGCTGGTCTCTTCACCCTTGCGCACATTGTCCAGCAAGGCCTTGGAATAGTGGATGGGCTCGTCATCCAGGCTGCTGTAAATGAGTTCGTCATCCTTGCCGAAGACCAGCACTTTTTCGTCGTAGATCCTGTGGATGCTGTTGCGGTCCAGCATGCGCAGCACGTCGCGGTCAGTGGCCTTTACCTCGCCCAGCAGGCGCGCGGTGCGGAAGCACTGGGTGCGCAGCCGGTTGAAGAATTCATTTTGCCGGGAGCGGGAGTGTGAGTAGTAAATGGTGCCCAGTGTGCCCATCAGCAGCGCCATGGAGAACGCCGCGAAGAGCATGGAAAGCCGGACCCGGGTGGTCATGGTTGCTTGTCGTCAAGGGTATAGCCGAAGCCGTGCCGCGTGTGGATGAGCGGCACCAGGTGCCCTTTGTCCACCTTGCCGCGCAGGAAACTGATGTACACCTCAATGGTATTGGGGGAAACGCCGTAGGCATCGTCCCATACCTGCATGGCCAGTTGGTCCTTGCTCAGCACGCGTCCCTTGTTGCGGGCCAGGCAGGCCAGGAGGTTGAATTCCTTCGGGGTGAGGTCGATGGGCTTTCCTGCACGCACCACGGCCTTGGTGTTGAGGTCGATGGACAGGTCGGCCACGGTGATGTGCTCCACGGCCAGCGGATGCGCTTCGGCGCGCTTGAGGAACACGTGGACCTTGGCCAACAATTCCTGGAAGTGCACGGGTTTCACGATGTAGTCATCGGCACCCAGCTTGAATGCGTTCAGCTTGCTGTCCATGTCGCCGAAGGCCGTGAGCACGATCACCGGCGTATTGCGGTCCTTCCGGCGGATCTCCCGGCACAGCTCAAACCCGTCCACGGCGGGCAGGCTCAGGTCCAGCAGCACCAGCGCGAATCCGCCGTGGGCGATGGCACGCTGGGCCATCTTGCCTTCGTAAACGGGCAGGGTGCCGAAACCCTCAGCTTCCAATTGTTCGCACAAGGAGCGCGAGAGGCGCGGGTCATCCTCCACGACGAGGATCTTACGGTTTGCGGCTATTTCCATGGTCGTCCTTGGCGAGGGTCCGTAGTTCGCGGCGCGTGTGCCGGAAGTGGGTGTTTCTCCGTGGATGGGTCGTCAGGGATCGATATGGGGCGTGATGAGCACTTTGTCTATCCGATTGCCGTCCATGTCCAGCACTTCACCCATGAACCGGTCTTCCTGCACCTTGTCGCCCTCGGCGGGTATCCGGTCCAGCCGGCTCATGAAGTATCCGCCCACGGTGGCGTATGCCTGGGTGTTTTCAGGCACCACCATCCGCCCGATCCGGTGGTTGAGGTCACCCACCAGCACTTGCCCGCCCACCAGGAAGCTCCCATCGGCGCGTTGCACGATCTCCGGAATGGCATCCTCGTCATCGTCCGGAAGGTCGCCTACAATGGCTTCCGTGAGGTCGTGCAGTGTTACCATGCCCTTTAGCGATCCGTGTTCATCCAGTACCAATGCGACGTACTGCTTGCTTTTGCGGAAGCGGTTGATGATGGTGAACGCAGGCGTGCCCTGGGGGATGAAGATGGGTGGCCGGACGATGTCCTGCAGGGTGAAACCCGGCTCGGCATAGTGGTCCAGCAGGTCGCGCAAGGTGAGGATGCCCCAAACTTCCTCCACGCGCCCCTTGCACACGGGGAATTTGGAATAGCGGCTTTCCTTCACCTGGTCAATGATCCCGGCCAGGGGTTGTTCGCTGTCGATCCATTCCAGCTCGCTGGCGTGGGTCATCAAGGTCTTGGCCGTCATGTCGGTGAAGCGGAACAGGTTCTGGTGCGCCTCGGTCTCCTGCTTCTCCAGCACACCTTCCAAGTTGGCGGTGCGCAGCATGGCGCGCAGCTCGTCCTCACTGACGGGTTCGTCCTTCACCTCACGCAGGGGCAGCAGTTTCAGGATCAATGAGGTGGAGCCGGAAAGCAGTTTCACCAAGGGGAGCGTGGCCCGGGTGAAGACCTGCACGACGGGCGCCGCGAACAAGGCGATCTTTTCGGGGCTGTTCAGTGCAATGCTCTTGGGCACCAGCTCGCCCACCACGATGGTGAAGTACGTGATGCCGCCGATCACCAGCACGAGGGCCGCGGGATGTGCGTACGGCGCCAGTGGCGGCCAGCGCAGGAACCAGGCTTCCACATCACCGGTGAGCGCGGCACCGCCGTATGCACCGGAAACGATGCCGATGAGGGTGATGCCCACCTGCACGGAACTGAGGAAGTCCTCGGGCTTGGCCAGCAAGCGCAGGATGGTCCCGGCGCGTTTGCTGCCCTGGTCCGCTAAGGCCTGCATGCGGCTTTGCTTGACGGACACGAGCGCGATCTCGCTCAAGGAGAAAAAGCCGTTCAGCAGCGTCAACAGGGCGATCACCAGGAGTTCCATCACCTACACGGCCACGTTGTGTTCGCGAAGCGCCTCGTTCAGGCTCGTTTTCCGGTCCGTGCTTTCCTTGCGCTGGCCGATGATCAGCGCGCAGGGCACACCATATTCACCTGCCGCGAATTTCTTCGGCACCGTGCCTGGGATCACCACCGAGCGTGGCGGCACACGGCCTTTCATTTCCTGCGGCTCAGGCCCGGTAACGTCAATGATGCGGGTGCTGGCGGTGAGCACCACGTTGGCGCCGAGCACCGCTTCGCGCCCCACGCGCACGCCCTCCACCACAATGGCGCGGCTGCCGATGAAGGCTCCGTCCTCAATCACCACCGGGGCGGCCTGCACGGGCTCCGCCACACCGCCGATGCCCACGCCGCCGCTGAGGTGCACGTGCTTGCCGATCTGTGCACAGCTGCCCACGGTGGCCCAGGTGTCCACCATGCTGCCCTCGTCCACATACGCGCCGATGTTCACATAGCTGGGCATCAGGATCACCCCCGGGGCCAGGTAGCTGCCGTGCCGCGCAATGGCGTGCGGCACCACGCGGACGCCCAGGCGGGCATAGTTGTGCTTCAGCGGGACTTTGTCGTCAACCTCCAGGGGCCCGCACTCCAGCGTGGTCATTTTTCGGATGGGGAAGTAGAACAGCACAGCTTTGTTCCGCGC
>CALMYC010000305.1 GCA_937873385.1 uncultured Flavobacteriales bacterium
CGGTGCAAAAGGACCCGTTGCTGAACACGACCAAACGGCCCCTACTGCTGTCCACGGGCTCCAAGGCAGCGCCAAGGGTTTGGGGACCCCACGGGAAGTCTGTGTCAGTCCACATTTTTGTTGGCACAATGGTGAGCGGTGTTTGCACCACACCGCTTTTCGCACTTGAGGAAACAACTGGCGTAAAGCGCACCCCGGTGGTGTCCCCCGTGAAATGGATCGGTGATGCAAACTGGAACATCACCAGGTCCAGGCCATGGTCGATGGGGTGATCCCCGAATTTACTGATCAACGGATAGAAGGGAAAATCAAGCGCTACGGGAGCCTGTACCGTGGCCTGTACCACACCCACTTGTCCGCATTGCCTGTCCACCACCGCCCCCGGACCGATGGTCAATCCATGACCAGCAAGCCATGGCCCCATGCCGATGTCCCTCATTTCCGCCTTTGGCGCCATGCCGAAATCCGAGGCGATGGCGCTGAAGGCCAGGACTACGCCGTGCCCCTTGGCCAAGTATTCGTTGATGCGGTGCAGATGCTGTGGGGGCATGCTGTCCTTGGGGTCGATGATGAGCAGGGAGGTGAAGCGGTCGTTGATGGGGAAGGAGTCGTAGATGGCAGTGGCCTCCACATCGTACTGTGCATTCAGCTGGGCGGCCAGTTCATCCAAGGCCTGCAAGGAGGGTTCCTGATGGCCCTGCAACACGCCGATCAAAGGTTTTTCCACGGTGAGCAGCTGCGCGAGGGCCGAAGTGAGGGTCCACTCCATGCCCGGGCCTTTTTGGAACGCGGGGATCACGGCCTTCCTGCCGGCCATGCGCACGGTTGCGCCCATCAGCACTTGGATGTTCTCGCTCCGGTCCTTTTCCCGGGTCTGCACCAACAAAGGCCGTATCCCTTCACGCACGGCCATTTCCGCCATGTCAGGGGAGCTGCCGGGGTCCAGGAATTCAAAGACCAGCCTTCCCCCGGAGCGGTCGGCATATTCCACCAGCAGGTCCATGAAATCCTGCCGCACCACTGCCATCTCCGGCGGCAGGTCATTGGTGAAGTACGCCGTTACCGTAACGGTCTCGGGAAGGTGTTGCAGCAGGCCCAGCGTGGCGGGGGCCAGCGTGTATCGTTTGTCGCTGGTCAGGTCGATCCTGAATTTGTACCGCTGCGCCAACAAATTGGCAAGCACGCCGATGCCAATGGCAAATACCAGGCTGATGAGGGATATGCCCCGCTTGCTCATGCAGGTTTTGCGCCACTGCGCGCTAGCTGGCGGCCTGCAAGCAGCAGTCCGGCAGCCGTGAGGCTCAAGAAATACACAAGGTCGCGGCTATCCACAACGCCCCGGCCCAGGCTTTCGAAGTGCCGCCCTGTACTGAGGTATTGGAACAATTGCCCCAGGGTGCCGGTGGTGTTTGCGGCCAGTACGGAGGTGCCGAAGTGGAAAACCGCCATCAGCACCAGGGCCAGGATGAAGGCACTGATCTGGTTGGAGGTGAGGCTGCTGGCAAAGATCCCCAGCGCCAGATAGGCCGCGCCCATGAGCATCAGGCCTGCATAGCCGCACACCACAGGCCCATGGTCCACGGGGCCCAGCCGGGCCACGGTGATGTAATACGGCAGCGTGCAAAGCAGGGTGAGGAAGATGAGGGCCGTACAAGCGAGGAACTTCCCGTTCACCACTTGCTGGGGAGAAACCGCCCGCGTAAGCAACAAGTCCAGGGTCCCCGTTTTGCGCTCCTCGGCCAGCGTGCGCATGGAGATGGCCGGGATCAGGATAAAAAGAGACCAGTTGGCTACCTGGAAAAAAGTGCTCAGGTCTGCAATGCCCCGCATGAAAATATCCGTGCCGAACCACCAGGTGAAGAAGCCGCTGGTGCCAAGGAAGGCCACGATGACCAAATAGGCCATCGGTGAATCAAAGAAACTGCCGAGTTCCTTGCGGGCGATGAGGCAGGCGGCGCGCATTCCAGGGGTCAGTTCAAGGTGGCATCGCGGAATACGTCCTCCAGTCGGTTCTCTGCAAGGCGCAGTTCACTGATGTCCCAACCTTGCGCCGAGCAGGCTGCGGAAATGGATTCCGCCGCAGGCACGGACATCCGGACTTCATACGCGCCTTCCGCCGTTCCTTTTTCCACGCCCAGCACATGGGGCAATCCTTGCAGGAGCCGGAGTGCGTCACGCAGCGGGGCCGCGGGGATGCGAACCATGTAGGTTGCCCCCCCCAGGCCCTTGCTGCGCAACTGGTCCGGCCTGCCTTCCGCCACAAGCTTTCCCTTGTTGATGATCAGCAGGCGGTCGCACACCGCTTCAGCTTCGGAAAGAATGTGGGTGCTGAACACCACCGTCTTCGACTTGCCCAGGTCCTTGATCAGCGCCCGGATCTCCACGATCTGGTTGGGGTCCAGGCCGGTCGTGGGCTCGTCCAGTATCAGGACGGCGGGGTCATGGACCAATGCAAAGGCCAGTCCGGTCCGTTGGCGGTAGCCGCGGCTCAATTCACCGGTGCGCTTGTGCTTTTCATCACCAAGGCCGCAAGCCTCCACCATGCATGCAACGCGATTGTCGATCAGCGTGCGGTCCACTCCTTGCAACCGGGCGCCGAAGCGCAGCAGGTCCAACACCGGCAGGTCTTCATAAAGTGGGTTGGCTTCCGGCAGGTAGCCGATGTTCCGCCGGAGTTCCATTGAGCGCGGGCTCATCGCGCTTCCACCGAGCAACACCGTGCCGCCGTCCGGGGCGGTGAGGCCACAGATCATGCGCATCGTGGTCGTTTTTCCGGCACCGTTGGGTCCGAGGAACCCGACCACTTCGCCGGGTTGGACCGAAAAGCTCACTTGGTCCACGGCAACCTGCGGACCGAAGCGCTTGGTGAGGTGCTCGGTGCGCAGGTCCATGGTGCAGGCGGCCGGGCTGGTTGGCCCCGCGCGGTCTCTGGTCAAGCTCCTTTCACGCGGTGCGCGGCCTCGGTCCTGGTCAAGCCCTCCCTGATCAGCTCCAACGCCTGGGCAATGCGGCGTTTGCGCGTTTCCTCCTTCCTGCCGTCGGCCACCCATTCGGCATACTCCTGGCGGTCCGCCTTGCCGAATGCATTCCAGTTCACCCATGCGCTGGGATCCTTGCGCAGGATGTTCTCCAGTTCCGCATGGTCGGCATGTTTGCCTCCTTCACCATCGGGTGAGTTGCCTTTGAGGTTGAAGGCTGCCGCACGCTGCAACAAGGTGATGAAAGCGGATTCGTTGAACGCATCATGCTCGTGGAACTTCACGGTGCGATGAGGCTTCTCTTCCGCGGCTGGCTCATATGGAAGCTTGGCACATTTGAAGTTGGCACCCTGGGGAAAGTTTACGCTCACCGATGTTTTGGACGCGGTGATGCCCAACAGGGGCGATGCGTCCAAGTCGAAGTGCGGCGCTTGTCCGCGCCAAGCTTCCTGGATGTCTTCGTTCGTCGTATGGACGAGCTGCCGGATCCGAACCATGAGCTTGCGCTGCCACTCCGGATGGCTTGCGATGTAAAGGTTGATCTGTTCCTGGGTTTGCATGGGGAGGGGTGGAGAGGTTGATCAACGGCGGGCTGTGCTGCCAAGTTCGATCAGCACCGGGAAGGTGCGGTCCTTCTTGAAGTCAGGTGCGCCTACCGTACCATAAAGGCCTTCGTTCATGGGCCAAAGATGGTCCGCATCGAAATATCCCTGCTTGCTGCCTTCCTGGAGCACCACTTTTTCCTTGTAGCCACCGTCGTTCTTGAATTCGAGCATCAGGGCATCCTTGGGCTTGTCCACCGGCTCCACGTCCTGCTTTTTCTTGCGTAGTTCGGTATTGGTGGCCGCGTCGTTGAGGAAGACATAGAGCACATCGGCGTAGGCGAGCGAGAATGCCTTCCCGGGCCCGTCGTTGGTGAAGCTCATGTCACGCGGCACGATGGTGTACCATTTTTTCACTCCCGTGGGGTTCAGTTCCATGATGTGGAATGCCCCGTTCACCCATTCGGTCTTGTCGGTCTTTTTTCCGCTGAGGTCGCTTACCTGGTGCGTTTCCATTCCGGAGCGGCCGGTCACCACGTACAGGCTTCCGTCCTTCTTGGGCCACATCTGGTCCAAGTGCATGTTGGTCTGCAGCCGCTGCACTTTCTTCACGACCTGCATGTCGTACGGTGTACGTTCGGCCACGGCCCATTTCCCCGTCGTGGTGTCCAACGTGGTCTTGAAGATGCCGATGGATTCGTTCCGGTTGGCTTCGTTGTTGGAATAGATGCCTGCACAGGCCAATTGGCCGCCCGGCATCAAGGCAAAGGCAGCTTCCTGAACAAAGTCCTTCTTCCCAAGGTCCAGCGGCCAAGCTTTTTGGCCTATGCTGTCCAAGCGGTACAAGCTGTAATTGTAGCCCAGTTCCTCCTTGGTCTTCGGCGCGGCATTGGTCACGTTCTTGACCAGGTACCACACGGCCCCGGTCTTGTCCACCGTGGTGCTGATGATGTCCGTGCGCACATTGCCCGCGGGCAATGCCAAGGTGTTTGTCCACATGGGCTTCATTTGCCCGTCCACCATTACACCCAGGATGGGGCATCCCGCCGAGCGGGTGGTGGTGGAGGGGTTGATGCTGATCCACAGGTGCTTGCCTTCCGGGGAGGGCAAGGTGGTGAAGCCCACGGTCATGCCCGGCTTGAAGTAGTCAGGGCTTTTCCCGAACCGGTCGAAGGGGATGCCGGTGATCAAGGCTGCAGCGCGGCCGGTGAGGCTGCGCGGGCTCAGCACCTGGTCCATGAGCAACAGCCGCCCATTTTCCGGATCGGGCTTGGTCAGGACCACATGGAACTGCTTGTTGAAGGTTTCGATGGTCTCCATGGCGACAGGCCCAATACCCCACACGAACTTGGGCTTGTCGTGCTTGATCTCGTTCATCTTGTCAGAACCGATCACGTACAGTTGCCAGCCCAACTGGGCATCCGTGAGCCCACCGAGCACGGTTTGTCCCCCAAGGGTCTTCAATGCGACAAAGCACCCGTCATCACCGTACGCGGTTTTAGCCACCCCGATCTCACGGTCGGGTGGTGCGGCCAGGTCGGCCTTCACCTTTACCTTGATGTTGTTGTCCTGCGCATGGAGGGAAAAGCATGCTGCTGAAAGAATTGCCGCTATGGACGGCTTGAACGGATGGATCATACGAGCTTGGAGCGGGTTTGGGAAGGTGAAGTTAACCACGACTTGGCTTAGGCCCTTTCCAGGATGGTGGCATAGCCTTGGCCAACGCCGATGCACATGGTGCAAAGCGCATACCGTTTGCCGGTCTGGTGCAGTTGCAAGGAGGCCGTGTGCAGCAACCTGGCCCCGCTCATGCCCAAGGGATGCCCCAGGGCGATGGCCCCTCCATTGGGGTTGAGGCGTGGATCATCATCGGCCATGCCCCAGGTGCGGGTACAGGCAAGGGCTTGTGCCGCAAAGGCCTCGTTAAGCTCGATGATGTCCATGTTGTCCAGGGTGAGCCCGGCGCGTTTCAAGGCCAAGGCGCTTGCCCTCACGGGGCCGATGCCCATGATGCGGGGTTCCACGCCTGCCACACCGCTGCCCACGATACGGGCCAGCGGTTTTAATCCATGCGTCCGCAGGCCCGCTTCACTGGCCACCAGCAAGGCTGCGGCACCATCGTTCAAGCCGCTGGAATTGCCGGCCGTTACGCTGCCTCCTTTGCGGAACGCGGGCTTCAAGCCGGCCAGAATTTCCAGGGTGGTGCCGGGTTTCACGAATTCGTCCATTTCCACGACAAGCGGGTCTTGCTTGCGCCGGGGAATGGAAACCGGGGCGATTTCCTTGGCCAAACGCCCAGACTGCCGGGCTGCCGCAGCCTTCTGCTGGCTCCGCAAGGCGAACAGGTCCTGGTCCCCACGCGTGATGGCCTGCGTTTCCAACAGGTTTTCAGCCGTTTCACCCATGGCATCTATGCCGTAGCGCTCCTCCATCACAGGATTCACAAACCGCCAACCAAAGCTGCTGTCATGGAGCTTGGCATCCCGGCCGTAAGGGGTGCTGGTCTTGTTCATTACCCAAGGTCCGCGCGTCATGTGTTCCACACCACCGGCAATGAACAGGTCGCCATGTCCTGCGGCTATGGCACGCCCGGCCTGCACGGCGGCGCTCATGCCGGAGGCGCAAAGGCGGTTCACCGTTTCACCCGGTACGGAAGCGGGCAAGCCGGCCAAGAGCAGGGCCATGCGCGCCACGTTGCGGTTGTCCTCACCGGCCTGGTTGGCGCATCCCATCACCACGTCATCGATGGCTGCAGGGTCCAATCCTGGATGCTTGGCCACCAAGGCACGGATCACATGCGCGGCCAGGTCGTCGGCACGGACCTCCGAAAGCGCGCCGCAAAATGCACCGATGGGGCTCCGAATGCCATCAACGATATATGCATCATTCATGGGGGCAAATGTCGTTGTTGCCGTGAAACCATCCCTTATGTCCCGCCCCTGCTAATTTCGTGCACATGGATCAAACTGAACTGGCCCGGCGCGTGGTGGCGCGCATGATGCAGGACGATGCCCTCAGTCAATGGTTGGGCATTGAGGTGCTGGACGCATCACCGGGCGGGAGTGTGGTTCGCATGGCTGTAAGGCCCGAAATGAACAATGGTTTCCGCGTTACCCATGGCGGAATAAGCTACTGCTTGGCGGACAGTGCCCTGGCATTTGCGTCCAATTGGCACGGGATCCATGCTGTTTCCATCGAAACGTCAATTTCCCACGTGAAGCCCGTTCAAAGCGGTGATGTGCTCACGGCCAAGGCCGAAGAGGCCAGCCGCAGTACGCGGATCGCCGTGTACCACATCACTGTTTCCAACCAGGAGGGGACCACGGTGGCCTTGTTCAAGGGCATGGTCTTCCGCACGGGCAAGCCTTGGGAATTGGGCTAGGCGGCGTGCTTTTGGATCATTTCAACGGCGTGCCCGCCCACCGGGAATAACCCGGCGATCAGCGGACATGCCCTTTCGACATGGAACCCTGCCGGGGGAGCGCAATGATATTGTCGCGGGGGGGAATGCTGTGAGAGCTCCTTAGCCCGTGCTATGGCAGCTCCTTCTCCAGGATGCCTTCGTGTTCCAACAGCCACTTCTTCCGCCACAAGCCCCCGGCATATCCGGTCAATAAGCCATCGGAACCCATCGCCCTGTGGCACGGGACCAGGATCAGCAATGGATTTACCGCGCAAGCTTGCCCCACCGAACGCGCCGAGCCGCCTGCCTTTAACGCCAGAGCGGCGTAGGTCGAAGCATGCCCGAAGCGAATTTGCCCAAGGTTGTCCCAGATCTGCCGTCGGTAAGGGGAACCTACCAAGTACAGGGGCAGGTCGAATTTCTTCCGCGTGCCGGCCATGTATGCACGCAGTTGGATCACGGCTTCCTGGAGCACCCTGGGCTGCTTGCTGTGCCGGCCCCTTCCCGGATTGTTGAAGGTGGTGCGTGTGATCCGTTCCCCGTCGCTTTCCACCCATATTTTGCCAATGGGTGTTTCCAGGGATGCCAAGAACATGGGACCGAACAATTCCGGTGGATCAGCCTTTGGTGTACCGGCCATGGCAAGGTGCGGATGTGCCCAAATGTAGTCCCGCATGAGGTCCTCCGGTTCCTTTTTACGCCGGAATTCCCAAGATCGGTCCAGTGGTGTTGCAACGCGCGAGGGTCTCCTTGGGAAATCCCCGTAATGCTCCTTGCGACCGGCATCCAAGGCCCTCACGCTTGTAAGCGTCCGGTACTGCCACCAAGCCCGACCATGGGCCCATGCTCAAAGGGCCGCCCCGGACGGGGCGGCCCTTTGGCTCCTCATGCTGATCCTATGCGCGGTACGGCTTGCTGCGAAGAAGCCGGACGGCGGAATGTGCGCGTCTAGCGCATCAGGTTCAAACGCTGGACGGTCTTTCTCCCGTTCGCGGTAATGTTGACCAGGTACACCCCACTGGCCACTTCGCCCGGCAATTGAAGCAAGGTACTAAAGCGCGAGCCTCTGTTATTGAACTCCTGGGCAAAAACGTGTTTGCCATAGATGTCCATGATGTCCACGACAATGCGTTGTTCCGGGTCCGTCAGATCTCCGATGCTCAGGTTCACCTGGCCGTCACGCACCGGGTTTGGCCATAGCGTGGCTTCCGGCAGGCCCACCTGCTCCATGCTGGGCAAGCTGTTGTCGATGGTAACGGTGCACGAGTTTCCGCAGAAGCCGCTGTACAGCGTGTTCACCTTTACGTTTACCTCCACATTGTACGTACTGCCGTTCACCAACGGCGGAGCCGTGTCGATGTTCCACTTAAGCTGCAGGATGTACGTGTTGCGGATGAACGTTTGGTCATAGCCTTCAGCCAGGTTGAAAATGTGGAACTGGTACTCCGTGGCGCCAACTACAGGTGTTGCATAAATGAAGCTGTTGTTGGCGTTGGGGTTGAATGCCCGGGTTTCGTTGCAGCTATGGCCGTATGCCGGTGCCGGGATCAGTTGCGAACAGCTAACGGTTTCCGCAATGCCAAGGCCCATCTCGCACCCACTGCCCCAATGGGCACTGGCCAACGGTCCGGATACGTTGCTGCGCACACGGGCGAAGTAGGGCACCCCGGGGACCAGTGGGTTGGTCAACATCTCGGAGTAGATCACATAATTGCGGTTCACGGTAGCCCGGCGGAGGAATCCCACATCCGGGTCGCTGAACTCGAACTGGTATTGCGTGGCACCGGTCACCTTGTTGCAATAGACCTTGTTTCCCAACGCGCTGTTGAACACCCCGCATTCATCTGCGGCAATATTGGCGGGGCCCAGGGGCAAGCAGAATGTGTGGCTGCTCCCGTAGCCCGGGCTGGCCGGTACGGGCAAAGGCGATTGGCTGCCGTTCTTGAACTGGTCACGGAGAATGGATTTTCCGTCGGTGGTGCGCAATTCCCAACTACCAAGGCCGTGCATGCCGTCCCCGAAGGAGTCGAACAACTTGAACGAATAGCAGGCGGAGATCGGGGCAGCGCCCAGGCAAACAGTATCTGACTTGAACGAGAATGGTGCCGTGGGCCCGCCGGAAGCCAGCAACGCTCCCCCGGAAGTGCGGATCTGCCAGGTGGTCTCCGACGGAATGAAATCGGAGTTGATGTTCACCACTACACGGTTTCCGGTGCATTGCGCATGTAATCCTGCATGGGCAAGGCACAAGAAAGCCAGTATGGCACCCCGTGATTGAAGGTATCGGTGGGTCATGGTATTTTCGGATTTGGGTTCAGGCTACAAATGGAATGGCTTATCTACCGTCCCACAATACCCACATATCGGTATTTATTGGAGCCTGGTGCATCGTAGCCCCATTGCCCCGAACGGGGTGAGTTCCTATCCAAGCACACGCCTCTTGCCTGCATCCACAAGGAAGCGTCCACGCAAGAACTTCCTTCCCAGCAACACCTGGAACTTCATGTCGCTGCGGTCAAACAAGGTGAATTGGGTCCTGACCTTGTGCCCGTTCAGTTGCACCGCAGTGGCGATCAGAAACCGCTCCGTGCGCTGGCCGGTACTGCTCTTTACGATCACCCGGCTGAAGTGCCTGAAAACGATGTTGGCCCGTTTGCGGCCCATGGCAAACGTCACCACCAGTTCTTCGTGGTCATCCGTCACACGCAGTGCGATCTTTTGGTAATGGAGCGCACTTCGGTAGGCGCCGGTATCCAACTTGGCCTCCACGCGCCCCACCCCCAATTGGGGAAGGGCAATGTACTCGGAGCGCCCGATGGTCACCTTGGCCTTTGCCATGGACGGCAAGGTGGCACCCCCAAGGCCATTCCAAGCCCCGCCAGGCAAGAAACTTTCCCGGGCGGTTTGTTGATCGGGGCGCCCTTCAGAAGAGGAAGCCCTGATGACCGGCCTCCACGGGTCCGCAGTGGGCAAGCCGTTTTGGAAGGCACTTGCCCCCCGGTTACAGGTGCATGAACTCCTTCTTCGCCATCAATTGCTCCTTCGTCTCCCGGTGGTCGGGGTCGTCCACGCAGCAATCCACCGGGCACACCGCAGCGCATTGCGGCTCATCATGGAATCCGGTGCATTCAGTGCATTTGTCGGGAACGATGTAATAGATGTCCATCGCGACGGGCGCTTGTGCCGAGTCGGCATCGTAGGTATTGCCCGTTGGGGTGGATTGGTTTCCATGGAGGCTGGTGCCGTCGCTCAGCCTCCATTCCGCACCGCCTTCATAGATGGCGTTGTTGGGGCATTCCGGCTCACAGGCTCCGCAGTTGATGCATTCGTCGGTGATGATGATGGCCATGATAACTCAGGTAAATTCGCCGCCTCGTTCCAAAGCCTGTTCAACCAAGCCGGCCAGCGGTGGAAGCACAAAAGTAGAGAGCCCGCCATCATCCATGTCCACAATTGCACCGACCGGCCTGCCCGCACGCATCAAAGCGTTTACCCAATTGGGCCTGCTCTTGGGTGCCTTCGGCAATAAACAACCATGGCCGGGGCACACCTGCGGGCTGACCGGACCGGAGTACAATGCCTTCGACCAGGCCGTATCCCGGGCACACGTGTTGAACGGCTGGTACACCGAACCTGAGGTCCGCCACGCTTTATCAGCGCTTTCAGCCATGCTGCACCCCCAAGCACTGGAGAAATGGCTGGCCAACTATCCCATGATTGCTGACGTCGGGCACGGAAAAAAGGTGGGGATCATCATGGCCGGCAACGTGCCTTTGGTAGGTTTCCATGACCTGCTGTGCGTGCTCCTGACGGGGCATCTCGCCAAGGTGAAACCCTCATCCGATGATGCGGGCCTGCTGCCCGCATTGCTGGCCGTGCTTGCCTGCTTGGCACCGGACCTTGCTGCACAAGTGACGCTGGTGGACGGCAAAATGGGGGCCCTGGATGCCATCATAGCCACAGGCAGCAACAACACAGCCCGCTATTTCGAGCACTATTTCGGCAATTTGCCGCGCATTGTGCGCAAAGGCCGGACCAGCGTGGCTGTGCTCGACGGGACCGAAACCGCGGAAGAGCTGGATGCCTTGGGCGAGGATGTATTCCGCTTCTTCGGCATGGGCTGCCGCAATGTCAGCAAGGTTTACATGCCTGAAAACTTTGACCTGGACCGCCTATTCCGCGCGTTTTTCCGATGGAAGGACATCATCAACCACCACAAGTACGCCAACAACTACGATTACAACAAGGCCGTGTGGTTGATGGACCGCGTGCCCATCACCGAGAACGGATTCCTGTTGCTCAAGGAAGACCAGGGGGTCAATAGCCCCGTGGCATCCTTGCTGTATGAGCGCTACTCGGATCGCAACGCGGTGGAAGAGCGTTTGCGCGGCTTGGAGGAGAGCCTGCAGTGCATCGTGGGCCATGGCCATGTACCGTTCGGCACCGCCCAACGCCCCGGCCCGGGTGAATTTGCCGATAATGTGGACACCATGCAGTTCCTCCTGGAACTGCGCTGAGCATTCCCTACTGCGGACTTCCCTCGTAGCAGCCCAAGTCCGGGCTGATCCGGAAAGTACCCTCCAGGTCAAAGAGGGATTCCGGGTCCTCGGGTGTAGCCACGCCCTTGCCCACGGAAAATACCGGTGGTGTGTGAAAGGGTAGGTGGAAGTCGCCGTTGTACGGGTCTGCGAAACCCGGATCCTGGTTGCGGTAAATGGAACCCGTGGCGAAGTGGGCCGGATCACTGGTGGATTGGTCCGTACGGAAGAGGAAGTTGCTGAAGGCCAGTTGGAATTCGTTTCCGTTGTTGCCGTAAATGATGCCGTTCCGGAATTGGCTGGTCGCAATGTCACGCACCTGCGTGGCGCCATTGATGTCCGTGAACGTGTTGGTCATGATGAAGGCTGGGTCCTGGCGCACGCCATAGGCCCAGTAGTTGGCAATGGTGCAGTAATTGAGATCGTACTGGCCGCCACCCGTGAGGGCCACGCAATACTGACCGCAGTTCTCCACCAGCAAGTTGGTGCTCTTGACCCGGTAGTTCTCCGAAAGGATGCCCGCAGCTGAACAGTTACGGATGCTCACACCGTTCAACTTCAGCCAGTTGGCGCTAGTGGGCTGCCCGGGGGTGCCGATCCAGCTTTGGGGCTGTAGCCCGATCAAGGCATTCTTGATGTCCACGTGGGTCAACTTGTTGTCCGCCGGCCCGTCGTTGATCCAAATGCGGTCCCACTGGCCTGGAAGGTCGGCATACATGGCCTCCAGGCGATCGCCTTGGAAAGTGATCCGTGAATCAGCCGTGCCGTTGGCTTGGATGTTCCCGCCCCGGTACACCCACAATCCGCCTCCACCATGGAAATACACGCGGACGCCGGGGTCGATGACCAGGGAGCAGCACGAGTCCACCACGGCATAACCCATGATCACATAAGGCCTGTCATTGGTCCAATGCACCGTTTCACAGATCTGGTTGCCCAAGCTGTCATACCCCCCGGCGATGTAACTGAATGCGGGAAACCCCTGTACATGCTGGTCGGGATGGAAGAAGTGTGCGTTCTGGCCCCAGGCCTGCAAAACCACCTGCTGGGCATTGCCGTTGGTGTTGAACAGAACGTGGTCCTCCACGATGAACGGATTGTTGGCGTTGCTACCATCGATGGTGGCCTCAACGAAAATGTAGATGCTGTCCCCGCCCGGGATCTCCACCTCACTGAAATTCACGCCGGTGCTGCCGTCCACATTCATGCGGTAGGGGGAGGGCGTACCACCCTGCAAGGCAATGTTGGTGCGTACCCCAATGCTGCCGGGGTTGTGGACCGTGAACCGCTTGGTCACCGTGCCCACCGTGGTGAATACCGTATCGAACAGGATGGAATCCTGCGAGAGCACCAGCTTGGCCCCGGCGGAATCCGTGAAGAGCTGGTCCTTGCGGCAGCCCAGCATGGCACCTGTCACAAAAAGGAGCAGAAGGGAAGAGTGAGACAATTTCAAAGCGTACAAAGATGGGTTACCGTCGCTTTACGTGATCACCCATCAGATCATTGCGCCATCAGCCTGTCCGGGTGATCGCCCGGGATGGTTTGCAGGAAGTGGAATTTCCTTACATTTGCACCCCCATTGGGCAGCATACGTGCCTTGGGCAAAGCAGATCGACCATGAAAAAAGGCATCCATCCCGACAACTACCGGACCGTGATCTTCAAGGACATGAGCAACGACGACGTGTTCCTGGGCAAGAGCTGCGCCAACACGAAGGACACGATGAAGTGGGAGGACGGCAATGAAACTGGACATCAGCAGCACCTCACATCCTTATTACACCGGCAAGATGATGTTGATCGACACGGCCGGCCGGGTGGACAAGTTCAAGAAGCGCTTCGCCAAGCACAAGGACCTGAAGAGCACCGCGGCACCAGCCAAGGAAGCCGGTGCGGAAGCTGGCGAGTAAGATCACTTTTACCATCATTGCAAAGCCCACTTCGCGCGCGAAGTGGGCTTTTTTCATGGAATCCTGCTACATTCGGCATCATGCTGGCCGAAACTTCCACCGGGAAAAAGACGTGCATGGAATGTGGGGAACCGATCCAGGGCCGTACGGACAAGAAGTTCTGTTCGGATGCCTGCCGCAACCTCTTCCATTACCGCACCAACAATGCACCGATCAATTATGTGCGCAATGTGGTGAACACGCTGAAACGGAACCGGCGCATCCTGAGTGAATTGAACCCTGGCGGAAAAGCCAAGGTACACCGTGACAAGCTGGTGGAACGCGGCTACAACTTCATGTACCACACCAACATTTACCGCACCAAGGTGGGCAATGTGTACGTGTTCTGCTTCGAACACGGATACTTGGAGCTCAGCGGTGATTGGTACGCCCTGGTGCGCCGCGACGAATACTTGGAGCGTGCCGGGGAAAATTGACCAGGCTCAGCAACTGGCCCAGATGATCAGGATCACCATGCCCAAGATCATCAGCGTAAGCACAACGGGCCCTCCGATCTCATTCTGTTCCGATTCCTCAGGGAAATGTCCTTCGTTTTCGTGGGCCGACATGGTTCGCTTCGTTTGGTGCGGCGAATATAGAAGTTCGAGGCACTTGCCCCACCGCCGTTCTCCTTCCGCCTAATTCAGGCTGAAGGTGGGGTGGCGCAGCACCATGCGGGCAATCACATTGCTCTCGTTGGTCCTCATGCGGCGTACCATGGAGCGCACTTGGGCATCGAGTTCCGCATCGGTCAGCCGCGACAGGTCCTCATACACCGGAAGGCTGTTCCGGCTTTTCAGGATGAGGGCTATTTTGTAGGAGCGTGACATGGCTTTCAAACACAAGACGCTTGCCGGCAGGGAAGGGATGCCTCCACCATGCAATATTCAAGGAACGGTAGGTTCAAACCCTGCACCGGTTGCCCGTCCTGGCGCCTTAGCCTTGTTCCGGGCCGATACCCTGCCTGATGCCGAGGGGTTGTGGGCCGGGATATCATCGTTTGGGCTTTAACCTGGAGCCGGCCCGATCTGCTTATTGGAGCTGCAACGGATCACCGTTGCCCATGCTTCGCCTGGCCTGGTGACGAATGAAAAAGCCCTTGCGAAGAATTCGCAAGGCTTGGTCCTGGTCGGGGTTAGTGGATTGCCCGAGTCGGGCCATCCATGAAGGGGGGGGACTTCAGGCCCAAGCCCTGTTCGCTCCGCTCGCCGCTTTTTCACGGGTGGCCTTCGCTCAAGCTGCGCTTGGCTTGGCCGCCCATGAAAAAGCCCCTGCGACTGCGTCGCAAGGGCTTGGTCCTGGTCGGGGTGAGTGGATTCGAACCACCGGCCTCTACGTCCCGAACGTAGCACTCTAACCGGGCTGAGCTACACCCCGTAGCCCGTTTCGGCCGCCAAGGAGAACACCTCAGTGCTGAAACGGGCGGCAAATATAGCCGTCGCATGGAACCTGCATCCGGGTAGATCAAATAACCGCGCCTGTTCACGCCGTATCCCCACACGGCACTACATTCGCGCCCTCAAGCGGGAGTAGCTCAGTTGGTAGAGCATCAGCTTCCCAAGCTGAGGGTCGCGGGTTCGAATCCCGTTTCCCGCTCAAAGCCCCGACCAACCAAGTCGGGGTTTGTTGTTCTAACCGGTCAATGAAGGTTGCCCCAGGGAGGCAACAACCGGTTTTATCCCGTCCAAGCGGGCAGTATGTACTTTGTGGACCATTAGCCCGGTAATTGCCCGGAATTGCAGGCACCGAACGATTGCAACAGGAAAAATTGGATGAACTCAGTAAGGACCCGATTGCATGGCCATCCCGCACGTCCAATGATCTGGGCTGTTCTATTGACCTTCATTCCGGCGTTTACTTCAAGTGCCCAAGCACCTGAAGGCAAGGAGCTTGTGTTCAATGGAGGATTTGAGTTGGTGAACAAGCCGCCAACCACATTTGATCAGTTGGGCAGGGCAGAGGATTGGGGCACGGTGACGTTGGGCCTTGCTGAACTCTTTGATCGAACAGCTTCCGTGAAAACCGTGGGCATCCCGGAAAACTACTACGGCAAGATCGAGCCATTTGAAGGGGAGCACTACGCGGGGTTCTTCTCGTGGAAGGATGACCAACGGTTCAATTTTGAGGGTGATGCGCAGGATCCGTTCAAACCCGGCTGGAACAGTTATTCGGAATATCCCTGGGTCAGGCTGAATGAACCCCTCCAAGAGGGTCATACCTACGAGCTTGGCTTTCACGTGGCGTTGGCACAGAACAGCGACCGGGCCATCAGTGGCATTGGGGCGTTTTTTTCACCGGTTGAATTGAACTACCCCAACCGCGGCTTTTTGAAGGAGCGTCCACAGGTGGTGGAAACCGACCTGTTGGAGGCGCGTGGCCAGTGGGTGGAGGTCAAAGGCACGTTCAAGGCTGATGGCGGGGAGAAGTACCTGATCATTGGCACATTCCCCACGGCCATTTTTGAGACCAAGCGCATCATTGAAGGTGCGGACAACCAGTACGCCTACTTCTACCTGGACCAGGTTTCGCTGAAGGAAGTACCCGGTGAACTGATGAAGAAATGATTGGCGCGCATACCTTTGCACCCATTAACCTTGGGTATCCACGGCAACACGTGGGCCCACATTGAAAAACCAACACCAAGCCTCATGAAAATTCATTGCGCCACTTTGATGACGGGGGGCCTCCTTTCCGCCGGGCTAATGGCCCAATCAGCAGGCCCTGACCTGGTAAAGAACGGCGGGTTCGAGGACATCGTGAAACCGGTAAGGACCTGGAACCAATTGGACCATTCCACTGGATGGATCAACGCAAACGCCGGAAGCGTTGACCTGTATGCCAAAGGCGCCCGGCACAATACGGTAGGCATCCCGGACGGCTTGATGGGCACGGGAGCATCCGCCTTTGATGGTGAGCATTTTGCGGGGTTTGTTGCTTTCAAGGACGACCAGCGGCACAATTGGAAGCGATTCCTCAGCGGTAAGGAGGACCCCTTCAAACCGGCCTACCAAAAGTATTCAGAGTACCTTGAAACAGCCTTGGCAGGGCCGTTGACCGCCGGCCAGAAATACGACGTGACCTTCCGCGTGAAACTGGCCAATGCGAGTGACCGGGCAGTGAGCGGCATCGGGGCCTATCTCTCGCCCGTGGAGCTCAAATACCACCATCGGCACCAGCTTGCGGAGAAGCCTCAGGTGTCCATCACCAAGATCGTGGACGACAAACAGAACTGGACGGAGGTGAAAGGCACCTTCACCGCTGACGGCACGGAGAAATACCTGGTGTTGGGCGCATTCCCCAATGGTGGCTTTGAAACCAAGAAAGTGATCGAGGGTCCCGACAACCAGCGGGCCTACTACTACATCGATGGCGTGAGCCTGGTCATGCACCCGGAAGAAGACCGCGACCATGACGGTGTACCGGACAAGGACGACCGTTGCCCGGACGTGGCCGGCCTGCCTTCCTTGCAAGGATGCCCGGACAGCGACGGGGACGGCATTGCGGACAATATGGATGCCTGCCCGGACAAAGCCGGCCCGGCCCAGTTCAATGGTTGCCCGGACACGGACGGTGACGGCATCCCCGACAACCTGGACCGTTGCCCCACGGTCAAAGGAGTTGCCAGCATGAACGGTTGTCCGGAAGTGTCCGAACAAACCAAGAAGTTGTTTGAAAAGGCACTCACCGGCATTCAGTTTGAAACGGGAAAGAGTGTGATCAAGAAGACCAGCTATTCAATCCTTGACCAAGTGGTGCAAGTGATGAACGAGAACCCAAGCTACGACCTGGAGATCCATGGGCACACGGACAGTCAAGGTGATGATGCCAAAAACCAGAAGCTCAGCGAGGAACGCGCTGCGGCAGTGCGAACCTACTTGATCGGCAAAGGCGTGTCGGACAAGCGTCTGCAAAGCTTCGGGCATGGCGAAACCATGCCGATCGCCGACAATGCCACGGCTGCTGGCCGTGCCAAGAACCGCCGCGTGGAATTCAAGGTGACCTTCCTGCAGTAAGCGGGCAGATCACGCATAACCTTAAAAAGGGGAGGACTTCGGTTCTCCCTTTTTTTTTCGTCCAACGGCTATCACGAGCCGCCTTTGTCGCTTGATCCAGGTCCCGAGCCAAGGGCCGTGCCAATTGCAATGCCAACCGCTCCAGCGGTACCTTGATGCTCCTCACTTTACAACAAACAAGCGCATCGTACGAAGGTCAAGCGAAACTTACCTGTAGCGGTTCCACATTCAACCCGCTGGGGCCAATGCACCAAAATGGGAATAAATGCCATCGGTGCATGTCGCAGGAACATGCAGTGGCATACTGCATGCCTTGCGGTCCCCACAACTACAGCACCAGGATGCAGACCCCATTGCGCATCGGGCAATGCCTTGCATCCATTGGCCTATTCCGCGCCCGGTGGCGTTTCGGGAGGCACTGATCCAAAGAGGATATAGCGGTAGGGCATTTTCTTGTAGTAGATGCCTACATCCTGAAATCCAAAACCACTGACCTCGTTGGACACGGTGTTGTATCCCATCCGTTCAGACAAAGGCGGGCCTGCGGCCGTTTGACCAGGCAAAAAATTCACCAAATAGAACAAATGGGGGGAACGAATGCCTGCCATGAGCTGGCCGAACCAAGCCGGCCGATCGCCCAGTTTGGCGTATTCACGCGTGATCAAGGCCATGTCCACTTCATCTGCAAGCAATCCGGGAACACCGGGGGTTGTTTGGCGGATCAGCAGCTTGTCGTCACCAATGCCTTCACTTTTCTTGCGCGCCTCCAAGGCGGCGATGTTGGACGGGTTGTCA
Organism: uncultured Flavobacteriales bacterium; assembly: GCA_937873385.1. Classification (GTDB taxonomy): domain Bacteria; phylum Bacteroidota; class Bacteroidia; order Flavobacteriales_F; family PHOS-HE28; genus PHOS-HE28. The sequence continues at coordinate 18,218 of CALMYC010000305.1, forward strand.
TCCAAGGCCAGCACACGCGCCCCGGCCTTCAGCAGGCCCCATGCATAGAAGCCGTTTCCCGCGAACATGTCGGCGACGGTTTTTCCTTGCAATGGCCCCAGCACGCTCAAGAGTGAATCCAGGGCTTGCTGGTTGTCCCATGGCGCAACAGCCGAAGCTCCTGCCTCAACAGGGGCGGAAGCGGGTTGGTTGTTGGTATTGGTGGTGGAACTTTTGCAACCGGCGAGCAAGAGGCCACAAGCCAGGAAAGGGAATAGTTGATGCCGCATGAGAGGAGGCCAAATTAAACCGTGAAAGCGAAGCCCCGGGTGGGGAGCAGTTGTTTACCATGTAAAATAATTGCAAATACCTTTGTGTCATGCCGGGAATTGGGAAGGAATTGGCCATGGAGTTCAAGAACGAGCATCAGAAGCTGCTCCTGAACTTGATCTATACCTCCAACTGGCTGAAGCACATGGACGGTGCACGGTTGAAGCCATTCGGATTGAGTCCCCAGCAATACAATATCCTGCGCATCCTGCGGGGAGCCAAGGGAAAAAGGATGTGCATGCAAGAAGTACTTCAACGCATGCTCGATCGTGCCCCGAATGCCACGCGCCTTACGGATAAGTTGATCTCCAAGGGCCTGGTGTTACGTGAACGCAGTGAGGCGGACCGCCGGGTGGTACACCTGTTGATCAGTACAGCTGGCAATGAGCTGCTGGACCAGATCGGGGCACATGGCATGGACGGCCTGGAGGCTGTTGCCGGGAAATTGTCCATATCGGAAGCCGCCGCCATGAACCTCGGGCTTGACAAGATGCGCTCATAAGGCAATTGAAAGGCACTGGAACTACTGCGGCAAGGGGACTACAGGTTTGTGCGGTCTGACATGGGCAGGGCTCTTCACGCAAGGCACTGGGAACGTGCGACGTATGAGCTGTTCATGCTTGGCTTTGCCGAATTGCCCGCCCGTCATCAGTTTGTCCACCTTCACTTCTTCCACGTGCCGCGAATTCATCGTCCGGGCCGTCCTTGATCAAGGTCCGACCTGCAGCCCGTACTTCGCCAGCAGTCCCAGTGCACCTTCCACAGAGAACTTGGCCCCCTTGAGCTTGTTCCGGTCCGGGTCGAGGCTGATGTTGTATGAGCTGCTGAGATCGACCAGTTGCAATTGCGTGTTCACGAACACTGCACGTTCCAGGTCGCAGCGTTCGAACACGGCCTTGTTCAGGTGCGCGTTCTCGAAGTCCGCTCCTTTCAGCGAACAGCGGATGAAGCGTGTGCCGTCCATCTTCCGCTTGTGGAACACGGCATGGTCCATCATGCAGTTATCGAATGAAACGCTGAAGAGCATTTCCTTGCACGCACTGAAGTCCACGCCCAGCAGTTTGCATTCCGTGAAGGTCACATCCTGCAATGCCGCTGCCGCCCACTTGATCATCGAAAGGTCACATCCCTTGAAGGTGCATTCCGCGAATCGGCCTCGGGCAAAATCGCTCTGCGAGAGGTCGCATTGCGTAAAGGTGCACTCCTCGAACTCGCGATCGGGCACGCCCTGGCCGGTCCACCTGACCTTCTCGAAGGTCTTGTTGAAGTGGGAGCGGGGTTCCATGCGGCAAATTTGGGCCGCATTCGTTGATCTTAAGCCGTGATGGTGAAATTGGGGGCGCTCGATCTTTGCACCGAACATGCCCAGCGGACGATCGGTCACCGAGATTCATTTGGCTCGCATCAAGCGCATCGCTCCGTGGTTGGTGGCGGTGGGCTTTTTCATGGAGCAACTGGACAGCACCATCCTCAACACCGTGGTGCCGGTGATATCCAGGGACCTGGGGGTAGAAGCGCTGAGCATGAAATCGGTTGTGACCACCTACACCCTGAGCCTCGCCGTGTTCATCCCCGTCAGTGGATGGGTGGCGGACCGCTTCGGTACGCGGAAGGTGTTCCGTGCGGCCGTGGCCTTGTTCACCTTGGGTTCACTGCTGTGCGGTGCATCGGTAAGCTTGGGGATGATGGTGGCATCGCGCGTTTTGCAAGGGATCGGAGGAGCGATGATGACGCCCGTGGGCAGACTGGTGCTTGTGTGC
>CALMYC010000306.1 GCA_937873385.1 uncultured Flavobacteriales bacterium
CAATTCCAGCGCCTTGTCCTTGTTGCCCAGTTCCTGGTACACGTCCGCGAGCATTCCGTAGTAATGCGTTTCCTGCGGGTTTGCCGCTATGGTCTGCTCCAGAAGGTCCCGGGCCTTTTCCAGTTGGTTTGCACCGACCAACATGTCGTATTCGCGCATCACCAGCTCATCGCTTGCCCCGATGCGTTTCTCCAGGTCTTGGAATACCTTCCGGGCATCGTCCACCTTACCTTGTTTCGAGAGTATGTCTGCCAGGCCGAAGTACACCTCATAACGGTCCGGCCACTGGTCCAATATTCCTTGATACACCTTGGCCGCTCCGGAAAGGTCGCCCAGCTGGGTGCTCAAGTCCGCAAGCAAAAACCGGTACCAGATGTTCTCCTTGTCCGTGGCAACCGCTTTTTTTGCATAGGCCAAAGCCTCATTTCCACGTTGGGCCTGATGCATCAATTTGGCCAGTTCGAACATGGCCGCGGCATTGGAGGGGGCCACCTTCAACGCTGCCTGGTACAACTGGACCGCCTTACCGGGATCTCCTTGCAGCTTGGCATTCGTGGCATCCAGGAAGAGGCGCATTTCCGTGGCTTGGCGGTCATCCATTGGTGCCACCCCTTCAGGTTCCACCGGCAACGCAGTTCCGGCCACGGGCTTCGCTCCGCCACATGAAGCCAGCAGGGCAAGCAGGAGCAAGGCCGTCAAGAGGTGCGTCAGTTTGGTCATTCCACAGTGCAATCGTCGCCGATGTTCAAGTCCTGGGCCTTTCCGCGCACGGTGGTGCGCTCGCCGAGCATGCTATTGGCCACCACGGCATCGGTAATGTTCACCTGTCTGCGCACAATGGCATTGCGCACCACGCTGCCGGTGATGGTGGTTCCGCCTTCAATGGAAACAAATGGCCCCACCACGGCTTGGCGCAGCGTTACGCCTTCCGCGATGAAGCAAGGTGGTATGACCACGCTGTCCTTCACCACCGCCTTGGGGTGAACCAGGTCTTTCCTGTCCTGCAGGAACCCGAGCACCTTGGCGTTGGTGTCCACCATGGCGTTCTTGTTGCCGCAATCCATCCAGGTGTCCACCGCACCGGCCTTGAAGCGCGCCCCCTTCTGCTTCATCTGTTCCATGGCATTCGTAAGCTGGAACTCGCCCTTGTCACGGATGTTGTGGTCGATCAGGTACTGCATCTCCTCCCGGAGCCGTTCCCCGTCCGTGAAGTAGTAAATGCCGATAATGGCCAAGTCGCTGACAAATTCCTGGGGTTTCTCAACGAACTCGGTGATGATGCCGTTGCCGTCCAACTTCACCACTCCGAACGCGCGTGGGTCATCCACTTTGCTCACCCAGATCACACCGTCGCAATCCGTATCCAACTTCATGTCGGCGCGGAAGAGCGTGTCGGCAAATGCCACGATCACTCTTCCCTTCAAGGCATTCCTTGCGCAGAGGATAGCGTGCGCCGTGCCGAGTGCCTCCTCCTGGTGGTGGATACTGCCCTTGGCACCCACGCCTTTGGCAATGGCCAGCAATTCCACTTCCACAGCGGCACCGAACGCGGGATTCGTCACAAAGGCCACTTCCTCCACCGGTTCGCCCGCCACTTCGGTCAGGTCCTCCACCAGGCGTTGTACAATGGGTTTGCCGGCGACGGGCAACAAAGGCTTGGCGGTGGTATGGGTGTGCGGGCGCATGCGCTTGCCCATTCCGGCCATGGGTACAATGATCTTCATCTGAGGTTTTCTCGGTCAATGGGTGCCGGAATGGCCGAAGCCGCCAGCGCCTCTTTCCGAGGCGCGAAGGTCCGCGTTTTCAACGAAACTGACCCGCTCGTACCTGGAAACCACCAACTGGGCAATGCGTTCACCGTCGTTCACCACAAACTGCGCCTTGCCATGATTGATCAGCAACACACCAATTTCACCGCGGTAATCCGCGTCAATGGTGCCTGGCGAGTTCAACACCGTGACCCCGTGCTTGAAAGCCAGCCCGCTGCGCGGGCGCACTTGCGCCTCGGTGCCTTCGGGCAACTCAAGATACAGGCCCGTGGGGATCAGCCGGAAATCGCCGGGAGCCAGCGTGACGGGCTCCCCGAGGTTTGCACGCAAGTCCAGCCCGGCGCTGTGCCCCGTTGCATATTGTGGCAAAGCATGTTGACTGCGGTTCACAACGCGCACCCATGCAGTGGCCATAAGTGGATCTTCTGCCATGGGGCAAAGGTGGGTCCGGTTCAGGAAACAGCCCCATCTGTTCCGATACTTTTCCAGGGATTTATCCGACCTGCCGGGGAACCCGTTCGCAGAACAGTACTTTTTCAGCCCAATTGCCAGAAGCCATGCCCACCAGAAGGGAATTTCTCCGCATTTCCGCGATTTCATCCGCTGCCACGCTGGCCGGTTGCACCACACCGGCCACCGGGAAAAAGGAATCCACACTCCCTGCCCGGAAAGTGAAGGCCCCCGTGGTGATATCCACCTGGGCTTTCGGCAAAGCGGCCAATACCGTGGCCTGGGGCGTACTTGAACCCGGCGGCAGCGCACTCGATGCGGTGGAGGCCGGTGCGCGCGTGCCCGAGGCCGATCCGGCAAACCAAAGCGTGGGCTACGGTGGAAGGCCGGACCGTGACGGCATTGTGACATTGGATGCATGCATCATGGATGCCAAGGGGCGCAGTGGTGCAGTAGCCTGCCTGGAGCAGATCATGCACGCCGTTTCCGTGGCCCGCGCGGTGATGGAAAAAACCCCGCATGCCATGCTTGCGGGTGATGGGGCATTGCAATTTGCGCTGGCCAATGGCTTCATTAAACAGAACTTGCTGACCGACCCGAGCCGCAGGGAATGGGAAGAGTGGCTCAAAACGGCGCATTACGCACCTGTGGCGAACATCGAGGACCGGATGCCGGGTGATGAAAAAAACCATGACACCATTGGCATATTGGCGCTCGATGGGGCCGGGGACCTCGGCGGGGCGTGCACCACCAGTGGCATGGCCTACAAATTACACGGCCGTGTAGGTGATTCGCCCATCATTGGTGCGGGTCTGTTTGTGGACAACGAGGTGGGTGCTGCGACCAGCACGGGCGTTGGCGAGGAGGTCATCCGCATCGCGGGCAGCCATACCGTGGTGGAGTTGATGCGCCACGGGTACGGCCCGGAGGAGGCCTGCAAGGAGGCCTTGGAGCGCGCAGTACGACGCGATCCCGCCTATGCCCGAACAATCCAAGTAGGCTTCCTCGCCTTGCGCCTCGATGGCGCCATCGGGGCTTATGCGTTGCAGGAGGGGTTCAGTTATGCCGTAAAAAGCGGCGTGCAGGAGGAGCTGGTGGCGGCCAAGCACATTTTCTAGCATGCTGTTGGAGGTGTGTGCCTATTCGCTGGCTTCGTGCATCACCGCCCAAAAGGCGGGCGCACATCGCGTGGAGCTATGCGCCGGACCGGAAGTAGGCGGCACCACGCCGGCGCAAGGATCGATCATCGCGGCCCTGGAGCTGGGCATTCCTGTTTTCCCATTGGCACGGCCCCGCGGCGGGGATTTCCTGTATGGACCCGATGAATGGGTGGAACTCCTGCGCACGGTACGCATGTGCCGACGGCTGGGCTGCCCGGGGGTGGTTGCAGGGGCCCAGCTATCGGATCGCCGCCTGGATGCGGGCCGAATGTGCCGCATTGTGGATGCGGCAGGCCCCATGTCCGTTACCTGCCATAAGGTTTTTGACCAGGTTCCGAATGATGATGAGGCCCTGGAAACCCTGATTGGATCAGGATGCAGGCGCGTGCTCACATCCGGGCTTGCCGCCAATGCCCTGTCCGGGGCACGCACACTGCACAGGTTAGTGGCAAGCTCGGGTGGCCGCATCACGGTGATGCCGGGTGGCGGCGTGCGCTCCACAAACATCCGTGAACTGGTGTTGGCCACGGGGGCGCGGGAGTTCCACAGCTCAGCCATCACTGGCGGCACCGGGGGGTTCCGGACAGATGAAGCGGAAGTGCGCGCGCTGATCGTTGGATTGAATCAGGGCGGCGGGTAGTCCGCCCTGTGCAGTGTCAGGCTCCACCCTCGATCGGCACCATCCTTTTCCCGGGTCGTCCTATACGGCCTTCGCGCTTGAATTCTCCAATTGCTTCTCCACTTCAGCAATGGCGCGCTTGGTCTTCAACAGGCTGTCCGGTGTAACGCTGATGGAGCCAATGCCCAACTCGACAAGGAATTGTGCGAAATCGGGGAAATCACTGGGGCCTTGGCCGCAAATGCCCACTTTGGTCTTGGTTTTCCGCGCGGATTCGATAAGCTTGCGCAACATGCCTTTCACAGCCTCATTGCGCTCATCGTAGATATGGCTGACCAGCGCACTGTCACGGTCCAAACCAAGTGTAAGCTGCGTTAGGTCGTTGCTGCCAATGGAGAAGCCGTCGATGTACCTGGCGAATTCCTCGGCGAGGATGATGTTGCTGGGGATCTCGGCCATCAAATAGACCTCCAACCCCTCCTTGCCACGCTCCAGGCCATATTCTTTCATCACGGCGAAAACCTTCCTCAGCTCCTCCACGGTGCGGCAGAAGGGGATCATCACCACCACGTTCTTCAGGCCCATTTTCTCGCGCACCCGTCGGATGGCCTTGCATTCCAGCCCAAATGCCTCTTTGTAGGCATCGCTGTAATAACGGCTCGCACCGCGCCAGCCGATCATGGGGTTTTCCTCCTCGGGCTCGAAGTGCTCCCCTCCCAACAGGTTCTTGTACTCGTTGCTCTTAAAGTCGCTGAACCGCACGATCACCTTGTTGGGATAGAAGGCGCTGGCGATCTTGGCGATGCCGTAGCTGAGTTTTTTCACGAAGAAGGATTCCTCGTCCTCGTAGCCATTGATCAGGTAGCTGATCTTGCCGCTAAGCGCCACGTCACCAAGTTCCTTGTGTTGGAGAAGTGCGAGCGGATGCGCCTGGATGTAGTTGTTGATGATGAACTCCTCCCGGGCCAGGCCCACGCCGGCGTTGGGCAGGCCGCTGAACTTGAAGGCGAGGTCCGGGCTGGCCACATTGAGCATGATCGGGGTCTTTGTGGCGGGCAGGTTGGCCAGCAGGGTCTCCTCCACCGTGCTGGGGATCAGCCCGTGGTAAATGATGCCCGTGTCCCCTTCGCAGCAGCTTGCAGTCACCTCCATCCCGGTGTCCAGCAGGTCGGTGGCATCGCCGCAACCCACGATGGCGGGCACGCCCATTTCGCGCGCCACAATGGCAGCATGACAGGTACGGCCTCCTTTGTTGGTGATGATGGCGCTGGCCTTCTTCATGATCGGCTCCCAATCGGGGTCGGTCATGTCCGTCACCAGCACATCGCCCTGTTGGAAATCTTTGCCGTCTCCATCCCCGCCACGGCCGTCCAAGCTGAAGAGGATGCGCACCTTTCCTGCACCCACCCGGTCCCCGATGGCAATGCCGCGTGTGATCTCCTTGGCGTTTTCCGGCTTGTCCAGCTTGTACTCCACCACACGGTCCGTGGCCTTGCGGCTGTGAATGGTTTCCGGCCTCGCCTGCACAATGAAGAGCTTCTTGCTCAGGCCGTCCACGGCCCATTCCACATCCATGGGGCACCAGTGGCCCTTCTTGTCACTGTAATACTTTTCAATGGCAACCACGCTTCGGGCGACCTCCAGGGCCTGGTCGTCGTTGATGCTGAAGCGGTTGCGCTGGGCGCGTTCCACGGGGATGGTGAGGGTGGGTTTTCCGGGTTCCACACCATAGACCATTTTGCGGTCCTTGTTGCCGAGTTTTTTCTCGATGATGCTGCTAAAGCCCTCGGCCAGCGTGGGCTTGAACACCAACCATTCATCCGGGCTCACCGCCCCTTGCACCACCATTTCACCCAGGCCGTAGCTGCCGTTGATCAGCACCACGTCCTTGAATCCGCTTTCGGTATCGAGGCTGAAGGCCACGCCGCTGCTGCCCACGTCGGAGCGAACCATTTTCTGAACGCCCACACTGAGGCCCACTTGGAAGTGGTCATATCCACGGCTCTCACGGTACACGATGGCCCGGTCGGTGAACAGGCTGGCAAAGCAGTTGCGCACCGCAGCAATGAGGTCCTGGTGCCCGCGGATGTTGAGAAACGTTTCCTGCTGGCCGGCAAAGCTGGCATCGGGCAGATCCTCGGCGGTGGCGCTGCTGCGCACGGCCACGTCGGTGGCCTCTTGCCCATATTGCTTGGAAAGTTCGTCGTAGCGGGCCATGATGCCCTTCCAGATCTCTTCCGGGAACTTGCCGTTCTTGATCAGCGTGCGCACCGCAAGGCCGGTGCGGCGGATGTTCTCCACGTCATCCGCGTCCAGGCCGGCCACGATGTCACGGATCTTTTGCCCCAGGTCATTGTGCTTGATGAACGCCTCATAGCTCGCCACGGTCACAACGAAGCCACCAGGCACGCTAACGCCCAGTTTGCCGAGGTTCTGGATCATTTCCCCCAGGCTCGCGTTCTTGCCGCCCACCGTGGGGATATCCGAGAGTTCAACTTCATGCAGCCACTTGAGGTAGGGGGGAATGCTCATCCGAATTGATGTTTTTACTGGAACGTCCGCTTGAACGCAGCTGGCGAAAGGAAGGTTGGGATTGCGCCGCAAAGGTGATCAGAAGCTGCCGGGAGCATTCATTTCCCTGTATTTGCGCCAAAAAGAAAAGGGCGCAACAAGCGTGCGCCCCTTCATTTGCTCCGTTGTGCGATCAGGCTGCCTTGACGGCTTCCGCAGCATCGCCCTTGCGGATGTTGAGGAGCTTGAAATCGTTGAGCACCACCTCGGTGATGTGGCGCTTTACGCCATCCTTGCCGGGATACGTGCGGTGTACCAAGCGTCCTTCCACCAGCACCGGACTGCCTTTGCCCAACAGGCGCTCCACCTGGTCTGCGATGCGGCCCCAGGCCACCACCGTATGCCATTGCGTGTCGGTCACCCGCTCACCCTCCCCGTTGGTGTAGCTCTCATGGGTGGCCAAGCTAAGGCGGGCCACTTTGCGTCCTTTGGCGATCTCCCGTACTTCCGGGTCAAACCCAAGGTTACCGATCAGGCGGACATTGTTGTTCAGCGTTTTCATGTGTCGTGTGGTTTTGATGTGTTTCGCTTTGAAGGAGCCGCTGCTGTTGAACTCCGCTGCAAACCTTCATCTCCCGGCTGCCCGGATCCGGTTGATCTTGCATTTGTAATCGTTCATAGTTGTTTGCAAGCGTTTGTCTGACGCTTGATGGTTCTTGGCCATGGGCAGTATCAAATGCGTGCGGCAAGGACTTCGCGACGCTCACCATTCCATGATCGGGCTTATCTTTCAAAAAATCCTTCCCTCGGGCAGCGCGGACTGCACTTGCCGTGTCTTCCCTTTGGAACAACACCCAAGCCGACCGGTGCGAGAGCTGGATGAGCACGAGCTGGCACACCGGTGCCAGCGCGGGGAACGTAGCGCGCAAGAGGCGCTGTACACCCGCTTTGCACGGCGCATGTTCGTCGTGTGCCTCCGCTATGCACGCCACCGGCCCGAGGCGGAGGATTTGCTGCAGGAGGGCTTCATCCGGGTGTTCGACAAATTGGAGGCTTTCCGCATGGAGGGTTCTTTGGAGGGATGGATCAGGCGCATCATGGTGCACACGTGCATTAACCACTTGCGGAAACCCTCCGTGCGCAAGGAGGTCCTTGGTGCGGACATCGCCTTGGAAGGCACAACCACCCCTGAAGCGCCGGGCAACCTTGGACAAGAGGAACTTTTGAGGCTGGTGCAGCAACTGCCCGATGGCTATCGCGCAGTGTTCAACCTCTATGCCGTGGAAGGGTACGACCATGCGGAGATAGCCGCCATGATGGGGATCAATGAAGGCACTTCGCGCAGCCAGTTGGCAAAAGCCAGGCGCCAACTACAGCGCGGAATTGAAGACCTGAACGCGACCAGTAAACATGAAAGAGCAGCATCCCATAGATGAGTTGTTTGCCCGCATGCTGCGGGATGGCGAAGCCGAGCCGCCGCCAAAGGCGTGGGAGGGCATCGTAAAAGGCCGCATGGCACGCCGCATGCGCCGTTGGGGGTGGTTGCCCATGCTCCTTCTGCTGGGCGGCGCAACCGGGTTGGTGCTGTTGGCCCGGCATGACGGTCGCGGAGATCAAGGCATCACAACCCAAGCCTTGGCCGCCTCTCCGGGCAATGGAACCCTCAGTTCACTTGCATCTACAGGAAACCCCGCACTTCGAACCGATCATCCTGCAATGGATTCCTTGAACCCTGCGCTCGTGCCCGGCCACCATGCCGCCGACAAGACCTCCAGGGGGCCGGACAACCAAATAACCGCGGCCCAACCAGCAACCGGGCAAGGCCCGCAACCCTTGCGGGATCACCCCGCACAAGTGCCTGAAAATGTGGACCGGGGCCGTCCGGAAATCGAAAGGTCCGAACGGGCCTCGGCTTCGGATTGGTCGCAGTTGCCGCGAAGCGTTGCCGTCGCCCCGGATAACGCGGGGAAGACCATTCAATCCACCACATCAGCCATGCAGGTGGCCGGAGAAGGAATCCGGGTGCCGGTTCCTGTTGGCACCCGTGCCGAAGGCGAAGCACTTCGCGCCTTCCGGCTCACGCTTCGGGGTGGCTATGCGGCACCCCCCCCTCCCACACCGACACCAACCCACGCACCCGGGATCAACTTCGCCGGTCGGCGGCATAACCTGTGGATCGCAGCCCTGGCCGGACAATACCGCGAAACCAGGCATTGGGTCGGCGGCGATGGGCAATTGCGGGAAGCATTGAATGGCACCGAAGTGCCACATTCAACCTATAGTGCCGGATTAATGGGGGGAGTGGACCTGCCTGGCGGATGGAGCTTGGGTGCAGGGGTTGAATACCGCGTGGGACGCTTTGACTTCCGCCATGCGGACCGGTTCCAGGTCCGGCGTGATTCCATCATTTCCCAAGTGCTCACCTTCAACTCGCTTGTGCTGGCAACCATCACCGACACCATCACCACGTTTTCCAGCGTGAACCGGTCGGTTTCCGCGATAAACCGTTATTCCACGTGGCGCATACCGGTGGAACTTGGTTGGCACAAAGGATTGCGGCGATTCCGCCTCGGGGCACGTGCCGGCTTGGCCTTGGAACTGAATGCCATGCACTCGGGAGCCACCTTGGTCCGGGGCAGTGAAGGGACGCAGAGCGCGGACGTGGCGACCACGCAAGTTTCCTGCACCTCGCTACTGGCGGGAAGTGTAGCTGCGGACGTTGGCTTTGTGCTAACGGAGCACCTGGTGGCATGGGTGTCGCCCGTGCACGAGTTCGGCCTGCTTTCCTTGCTGCCATCAGACGATCTTCCCGTAGCCCTGCCGAACCGCACCGGCTTGCGCCTCGGCCTGTCCTATCATCTGCACCACTGACCCGGAATGACCCCGCGCCACGCCACCGGCTTTTGTATTGGGATGTGCCTCTGCTTGGCCGGCACGGCCGTGGCACAAGTTCCGTGCGACAGTCTGCACCAAGTAGGGTTCAGTTTTCAGCCCAACGGCGGATATACCTTCACCTTCAGCCCCGGCAATCCGATCACCGGCGCAGCCGTATGGTCCACGGAATGGGGAATTGCCGGTGTGGGCCTGCTGGATCACAGCTACGACCAGCAACCGCAATTTACCTTCCCCGGCCCGGCAGATTATTTGGTATGCCTCAATGCCACCGTGCAGGACGACCAGCAAGGCTACTGCCTTTCCACTTCCTGCCAACTGGTCACCGTTCCGGTTGACAGCCTCTGTGCCGGCCTGGTGGCAGCCTTCACCATTGAACCGCAAGGCGGGGCCATCCACTTTGTTGATCTGTCGCAATCAGGTACGCCCATCACGGCTTGGCATTGGGATTTTGGCGATGGGGCAAGCTCCACGGAAACATCCCCGTCACATCAGTACAGTGATCCGGGCCCCTTCCAGGCCTGCCTCACGGCATCCACGGCCACTTGCACGGCAACAGCGTGCAATTGGATCTATTTGGGGCCGCCGGAGGTGCCCTGCGATACGTTGCTTCACGCGGAAGTTGGCTTGCTGCAGATCGGTAATAGTGTGGCGGCGTTCAACCAAAGCATCTTGTCGGGCATGAACGCCTCCGTTTTGTGGGATTTTGGTGACGGCACCGGCAGTAGCGGCAATGCGGTGATCCACACCTACAACAACGAGGGCTACTACGAGCTGTGTGCCACGGTCCGCCTGTGGGGACCACTGACGCCCGATACATGCACCGCCACAATATGCCAGTTTGTTGCCATTCAATTGTCATTGGGAGTTGCAGGGACCGTTGCAACGGAAAAACTGCAAGCAGGTCCGAATCCGTTCATGGATCGGTTCACCGTGGGGGGCATTCAAGTCCCGGCGACCTGGCAGCTGGTGGATGCCGTAGGGGCAGTGTGCCGTTCCGGGGCCTTGGAACACGGGGGTGCCCTGATCGTTGCGGGCATTGGCCTGGCCCCGGGGTCTTACTTGTTGCGCATCATATCCGCCCAAGGAGCGGAGGTGGTGCGGTTGGTGAAGGTCGGCGGATGATCTCCGCATAGCAGTTTTAGGCACTTCGAACTACCGCAGTGCTCAACAAACGAAGGGGGCCTCGGCATTCCGCCGCGGCCCCCCTGGGCATTCCGATTGTTGGTGGCAAATTATGCCGCCTCAGCAACGGCGGCACTGCCTTCCAGTACTTGGAAGCTGCTCATGACCACCTCGGTGATGTAGCGTTTAGTGCCATCCTTGGCTTCGTAGTTGCGGTGTACCAGGCGGCCCTCCAATGCAATGCGGTTGCCCTTGCGCAGCTGTTCGGCAGCCTGTGCGGCCACTTTGCCCCAGGCCACGACACCATGCCATTGGGTATCCTCTTTGAACTGCCCTTCACCATATGCAAAGCGTTCATTCGTGGCCACGCTGAAGCGGGCCATCTTCTTGCCCCCGTCAAACTCACGCACCTCCGGGTCCTTGCCCAAGTTGCCCATCAGTTGAACGCGGTTTCGGATCAGTTTCTCAGCGGTTTCCATGTTTGTTGGTTTTTAGTTGTTCGTTTATCGGTGCGGCCAGTTGTTTGTTGGCCGCCGCAAACATTCACCGCCCTTTCACGTCCATTCGGCCAGTAATCGTTTGCAGGCGTTCATAAGCGTTCGCAACCGTTTGTCAACGGCAAAACTCCTCGACAGCATTGTGCCTCCGCGGCCACACTCTCTGCCCTATCTTAGCCCCCCACCCCAAACTATACGGCCCGCATGAGCGACCCGAAGAGGATCCTTGTCCCCACTGATTTTACCAAGGTGGCCGACTGCGCCATGAACCATGCCGCCACCATGGCTGCCCGGATGGATGCCGAAGTGAACATACTGCACATCGTATCGCGCCAAGCGGACTTGGAAGAAGCACGGGACAAGGTGAAGATGGAAGTGGAACGCGCCAAACGATGGAACGACCGGATCAAGGTGAAGCCGCAGGTACGCGTTGGGTCGGTCTATGACGAGATCGGCACCACGGCCTCGGAGATCGGCGCGGAACTGATCATCATGGGCACGCATGGCATGCGGGGCATGCAGTTCATCACCGGCAGCCGGGCGCTGCGCGTCATCACCAATGGCCACGTGCCGTTCATCGTTGTGCAGGAGCGCAACATCCGCGAGCAGGGCTACCGCAACATCGTGGTTCCAATGGACCTGCAGCGCGAAACAAGGCAAAAAGTTGCGCTAGTGGCGGAAATGGCCCAATACTTCGACAGCAAAGTACACGTGGTGGTTCCACGCGAAAGCGACGAATTCCTTCACCAGCAACTGCAGAACAACATCCGCTTTGCCCAACAGTATTTCGGGGAGCGCAAGGTGGAACTTGAGGCCACCATTGCGGACGGGGACAGCGGAAACTTTGTGTCGGCAGTGACGCGTTATGCCATGCAGGTTGACGCGGACCTGATCACGATCATGAACTTGGCTAGGGGCAACATCTTTGGCGTATTGGGAGTTCCCTATGAACAGGAGGTGATCACCAACGAGGCCATGATCCCGGTGATGCTGCTGAATCCCCGGGAATCCACTGCCGGTGGTGGCTGGAGCTTCCAATAAGCCGCCGGGCGAATTCCGGAGGCCACCGAAAGGCACACGAAGCCCCGTGCTTATACCTGCATGCCCATCACCAGGATGTCATCCACCTGCTCCTGGGTTCCTTTCCAGTCGTTGAAGGCCTGGTTCAGAAGTACTTTTTTCCGATCGGGTGTCTCTTGCGAGATCCGGACGAGCAGTTCGCGGAATTGCCTGTAGAGGAACTTTTTTCCCTTGGGTCCCCCGAACTGGTCCGCATAACCGTCCGAGAACACATAGATGGCATCGCCCGCCTGAAGCTGGATACTGTGGTCCTTGAACGATCGGCCTGCCATCGCGAATCCGCCGATGGAGGTCTTGTTGGGTGGAAACTGCAGGACTTCACCCTTGCGTACCACATACAAGGGGCAATTGGCCCCCGCATATTCCAAGATCAGGGAAATGGGGTCATAGACGCACAAGGCCATATCCATGCCGTCGCGCACATATTGGTCGCGGTCCTTGTGCAGCGCTTCAAATGCGATCCTGTTCAAAACATCCAACACCTCGCCAGGCCTGGTGCGCCCGCCTTCCTTGACCACCCTGTTCAGGCCATTGTGGCCCACCAAGCTCATAAAGGCCCCGGGCACACCATGACCGGTGCAATCAACTGCGGCAAACACGGTTTTACCACCCACCTGTTCCACCCAGTAGAAATCACCGCTCACGATATCCTTTGGCCTGAAGAGCACAAAGCTGCCCGGCATCAGTTCATGGATCCGTTCGTCCAACGGTAGGATCGATTCCTGCAAGCGCTTCGCATAGCGGATGCTGTCCGTAACGTTTTTGTAAAGCTCCACCACCCGCTTGCTCTGGCGCTCAACCTCCTCTTTCTGTCGCACCATTTCCTCTGTTCGCTCGCGCACTTTTTCCTCCAAGATCCGTTCACGCTCCCCAAGTTCCCTGCGCATCATCAGCAAGGTGTGGCCCAGAACGTCCTCCTTGCTCATGGGCTGGTACTCCGCATTGAAATTCCCGGCGGACAGGGCGCGGGAAAAATCCGTGGTGCGCTTAAGGCCGTCCACGAGGCCCATCAAGGCCCGGGACATGTCGCCGATCTCATCGTTGCCTGATACGATCCGCGCCCGCGGGAACACGCCCTTCCCAAGTTGAAGCAGGATGGCACGCAACCGCCGCACCGGCCGAACGATGCGGCGCACGATGATGATGGCCATCGCAATGCCGACCAGAACCAAGGCCGAGCCGAGGTAAAGCACGAAGAAGCGGAGCGTATTGAGGTTCCGGATCATGTCCGCCCGCAAGAGCCTCATCTTTCTGTTTTGCGCCTCCAGCAATCCGTCCAGGTCCTTAAGCACCTTGTCCGTTTGGGCGTCCAGCGCCCCTCCCTCCTCCGCCAGGCCGCGGGCTTTGAAATAGGCCACGGGGTCCTTGTAGCTCTCGAACGTCGGCAACATGCGCTTGATGCTGTCATGCATGGTGAACAGCACGCTCATATCCTGGAACGCACGGCTCATGGAGGCAACCTCATCCTTGTCCCAAAATGCCTGGAGGGTGTCAATGCGGTCTATGACTTCGGGCAGATCGTGCTCCGTAAGCGCCACCAGGGTTGTCTTTTCAGGGGCGTCCGGAATGCTTTCCACCAAGGCCCAATGCTTCACCAATGTGCGTGCATTCACCACCAGGCCACGAAGGCGTACCAGTGCGTCGACGGACGGGCCGTATACGTTGCTGATCTGGGAATTGATGGAGCGGCTGTCGCCAATGGCCCGGTTCGTGAGCACCACCACCACCAGTGCAAAGAAGATGAACAGGCCGAAGCCCAGTCCAATACGGCGGCCGATGGTCATTCGTACCCGCATGGACGGCTATTTCTCCTGCTGCTCGTCGTGGTCCAACTCTTCGTAGAGCAGCCTGTAGTGCCGGCTTTGTTCCTCGTCCTGAAGGCTGTAGTGGATTCCCTCCAGCCCCAGGATCGTTTCCTTCCTGTGCGGCCTCATGAGATGCGCCCTGAGCATGTAAGGAAGCGCCTGTGTAAAGAATTCCCTGCTTGCCTCCTGGATCTGCTGGAGGCTGGGGATGTCATTTTCGGCGGATATGCGTTGGATGTTGTAGACGCCCCGGTTGTAGTACAGGGTGGCCAAATTGTAATTTGCCCCGTAGTTGGTACTGTCCAGGTCCAGCACGTGCTTGTATGTCCCCACGGCATGGTCATACCACTCAAGCTGGTCTCTGTTCCGGTTGAAGAGTTTCACATAGACGGTTCCCAGGGCATTTTCAAAATCGATGTCCTGGCCTAGGAGAACCGTGTCCGGAACAATGCGCACCAGGGATTCCTTGTATTTACCGAACAACCCGGTGGCGCGGTCCGGTTGAAGCTCGTTCAAGGCATGTACGGCATCGTTGTACAATGTTCTGGAAAGGAAGAAGTAGGCAGCCTTGCTGCTGCTGGTGTATTGGTGGGTGGAATCGGCGGCAATACCTGCATGGAGACTGGCCATCGCCTCGTCCCGCAACACACCTCCCTCCTTGTCCTTCGCCTGCTTGTACAGGTCCTTGTAAATGAATCCGCGCAACACCCACACTTCAGCGGACTTGGCCAGGGACGGGTCTTTCACTGCTTGGTCCACTGCTGCTTGCGCGCCCCGCAGGTCACCTTCGCGGTACTTTTCATTGGCTTGGCCCAGCAGGTCCGCCTGGGCCACGGCCATCGAGGCCAAGACCAAGGTGCAAATGAACATGGAGATGGTATGCTTCATGGTCATTCCTCTACGCGTTCAGCAAGTTGCTTCAGTGTAAGTCCGATGTCGATCCGGTGCTTCTCCGCATTTGTAAGGCTGATCTCGTACTTCAGGGTATTCTTCGCGGCGATGAAATTGACCACCGCACCCTTGGACAAGGCATCCGGAAAATCCGTGACCACCAAGGTGGAACGGGTATTCACGTCCTTCAAGATGCCCGGAAGCAGTGCTTTATCCTCCTCGGGAACGAACAAAATGTGGCAACGGTCAACGTCCGCCGTTTCCGGGAGCTTGCGGACCTCAATGGGCTGCTTTCCTATGGATCGCGTGGAATACTTCCTTACAAGCTCTTGGTACAGGTTGCCACTGCCCAGCACACCGATTATGAACGGCCCTTGGCGCATTTCCGCATCGCGCCACTCCACCAGTTTGGCGATGTTGTAAATGTAGCTGGCCTCTATGATGGCCGTGGTATCCTTGTCGGGTTCCCGTTGGGCGGCCCCGGCAAACAGCATTACCGAGGCAAACAACAGGGCGGCCACGGATGCTTGCATGAACACCGGACGGCGGGAAAATGGGGCACTCGTGTGCGTAGGGGAGAGCATTCTGGGGCGGAGCAGGGCCAAAGTAGGCCCCCGAAATCCAGCCCATTCCACAAGTGGCAAACGGGCTTTGCACATCGGGCTGTGCATGAAATTCCCGTGCCACCACCTCCCACGTGGTCCAACTAGGCCAGGCAGGCTGTCCGCCGGATGGGGAATGCTTTCCTTAGAACGTCAGATCGCCTCCTTTTTGTGTCTTGAGGTCGCGATCAAACAGGTACAATCCGCCTTTGTCGGCTCCGATCAGGTTAAGCTTGTCCAGCATCGTCCGGGCCAAGCGCTCCTCTTCGATCTGCTCGGACACATACCACTGCATGAAATTATGCGTGGTATAGTCCTTCTCCTTCAAGCACAGGTCCACGATCGCGTTGATCTCACCCGTCACTTCAATCTCTTGCTGGAGTATGCTCTTGAACACATCCATGATGCCGTTCATGTCCTTTGGGGGCTTGGCCAAGGCGGGCACCACTGCATGACCACCGCGTTCGTTGATGTAGTGCATCATTTTCAGCGTGTGCATGCGCTCTTCATCGCTGTGCCGGTACAGGAATGCCGCCACGCCCTCCAAGCCCTGTACCTCGGCCCATGAGGCCATGGCCAAGTAGATCTGACTGCTCATGGCCTCTTTGGCGACCTGTTCATTGAGGGCGTTTTCCACTTTCTTCGATACCATTTTGCAGGGGGGATTGGTTCGCTGGTGAAGGTAGCAATTTGATCAGCGTTTGTTGAAATGGTTCATGGTGTCCGCTATGCCGAGCAAGCCGAATTGCAGGATGGCCTTGCCCACCTGATCAATGCGGCCGGGCAATTCCTTCCGCTCCGCCTCGTTCCATTTGCCCAGCACGAATTCACTTTGCCGGCCCCGCGCAAAATCGCTTCCGATGCCGAAACGCAGCCTTGGGAAACCCTCCGTGGCCAATACCTCAATGATATTGGTAAGGCCGTTGTGACCTCCTGCCCCCCCGGCGGCGCGCAGTCTCACCTTGCCGAAGGGCAAGGCCAGGTCGTCCGCCACGACCATTAACTGTTCCGGGTCCAGCCGTTCCTGGTCAAGCCAGTACCGCACGGCCTTTCCGCTCAGGTTCATGAACGTTTGCGGCTTGATCAAAATGAACGTTCTCCCTTTGTGGCGAAACTGGGCCGCTTCGGCATAACGGCCTGGAGCGAATGCAGTCTCAAAGCTGGTGGCCAGGGCATCTAATGCCTCAAAACCGATGTTATGCCGCGTGCCTTCGTATTCAGGCCCAGGATTGCCCAAACCGGCGATCAGGAATTTCATGCTTCAGGGATGATACGGGGTGAATGTACAAGCCCCGCGCATGGCGGGGCTTGTACGGGGGTCGGCAGGGAAACCCCACCGGTTGACCAATGTCGTTCTTATTTTTTCGTCGGGGCGGGCTCGGCCTTCTTGTCTCCGGCGGCGGCAGCGGCGGGTGCAGCAGCTCCGGCGGCGGGTGCCGCGGCAGCTGCGGCTTCAGCCGGTGTTTCGGCGGCCTTCTTCACCATCTTCACCGTTACCACCACGGCTTCCGGCTTCTCCATCACGGTAACGCCGGGCAGGTTCAGGTCCCTTACATGAATGCTGTCGCCGAGGTCCAATCCGGCAACATCCAGTTCAATCAATCCAGGCAGCTTGTCGGGCATTCCCTTCACGCGGACCTTGCGCATGGTCACGTTGAGCTTACCGCCCTTGCGCACCCCGGCGCTCTGTCCGGTTACGCGAACGGCAAGGTTCAGCCGGGCTTCCTTGGAGGCAACGGCTTCCAGGAAGTCGGCGTGGATCACCGCGTCCGTAACAGGCTGGAATTGCTTGTCCTGCAGCACGGCCTGGCGCTTTTCACCGTCAATGTTCAACTCCACATAGTGCGCCTCAGGCGAGTGGATGATCTTGTTCAGCGCGCGCTCCTCCACGCTGAAATGCAGGACATCCTTGCCACCGTATAGGACGCAGGGGACTTGCTTGTTGCGGCGGGTTGCGTTCGCCTTGCTTGTGCCGATGTCCGGCCGCTTGGTGCCGATGAGTTCGACGTTCTTCATTTACCTCGGGGTGTTATGCAATGATGAAGTGGCTGCTGATGCTTTCATGGTGCCGAACGCGTTGGATCACGTCGGCAAACAACTGCGCCACGGACAGTTGCTTGATCTTGGGGGCGGTCCGCAGGTGGTCGGCAGGCACGGGAATGGTATCGGTTACGATGAGCTCCTCCAGGGCGCTGTCCTGGACGCGCTGGCAGGCATCACCGCTCAGCACGGCGTGCGTGCACATGGCCCGTACACTTTTCGCACCTTGGTCAATCATCATGGCGGCCGCCTTGGTGAGTGTGCCGGCGGTATCCACCATGTCATCCATGAGGATTACATGCTTTCCCGCCACGTCACCGATCACCGTCATGCTTTCCACCTTGTTGGCCACCTTGCGCTGCTTGTAGCAAATGGCCATGTCCACGCCCAAGTGTTTGGCGTAGGCATTGGCGCGCTTGGTGCCGCCCGTATCCGGTGCGGCCATCACCAGGTCCTGGAGTTTCAGGCTTTGGATGTGGGGCAGAAATATGCTGCTGGCGAAAAGATGGTCAACGGGAACCTCGAAGAAACCTTGGATCTGGTCCGCATGGAGGTCCATGGTCATGATGCGGTCCACGCCTGCGGCGGTGAGCATATTGGCCACCAACTTGGCCCCGATGCTCACGCGGGGCTTGTCCTTCCGGTCTTGGCGGGCAAAACCAAAATAGGGAATCACCGCCACAATGCGCTTTGCGCTGGCGCGCCGGGCGGCATCCACCATCAGCAGGAGCTCAAATAAATTGTCGCTGGGCGGCATTGTGCTCTGCACAATGAAGACTACGCTGCCGCGAACGGTTTCCTCGTAGCTGGGTTGGAACTCCCCGTCGCTGAAGCGGCTCACCGTCACCTGGCCCAACCGCTGGCCGCCCACCTCGGCAATCCGTGCGGCAAGGTCACGCGTGGCCGTGCCGCCGAAGATCTTGGCGCTGTCGAGTGCGTTGTGGTCCATGCCGCTTGGGGTCGAAGCCCCTCAAAAGGGCCGCAAATGTAATGATCCTCCGCCGGTTATCAACGATCGTTGATGGGATCTTTTTTAAGCCGCCCCGGCGGCCTGTTCATGCCCCCCCGCAATTCTTGCCAACTTCGCACCCATGAGGAAGAACAAGCCGCGACGCGCGGAGGGTCCCGCCGGAAACGACATCCTGGCACTTGTCCGCGAAGCGGGCCCAACGGGCATCACCGCCCAACAACTGATGCTGAAAGTGGGCCTGGACAAGCGGGAACGCGACCTGCTCCAGGAGGTTCTTTCCGGCCTAATGGCGAAAAACAAGGTGGAAATCGGCCAACGAGGTCGATATGTGGCCGGT
>CALMYC010000307.1 GCA_937873385.1 uncultured Flavobacteriales bacterium
CTGATTGAAATCTTCGCACCGGTGGCGAGCTACTTCACCGTCAACGTGTCGTCGCCCAATACGCCGGGCCTGCGCAACCTGCAGCAGGCGGATGCGCTCAACGAACTGCTTGCGAAGGTGATCGACGCCCGCGAGCGGGTCCGTCAGAATGCCGGCGATACGCCGGTGCTGCTCAAGATCGCGCCGGACCTGACGCTGGCAGAACTCGACGACGTGGTTCAGATCGCGCGCTCGCGCCGCATCGACGGCATGATCGTCGCCAACACCACGCTGGCGCGGCCTTCGACCCTGCGCGAGCAGGGGCGCGCAAAGGAACAGGGCGGCCTGTCGGGGCGGCCGCTGTTCCGGCTGTCGACGCGCATGGTGGCCGAGACCTATGTCCGCGCCGAGGGCGCGTTTCCCCTGATCGGGGTCGGCGGCATCGATAGCGGCGGCGCCGCGCTGACCAAGATCCGCGCCGGCGCCAGCCTGATCCAGTTGTATTCCTCGCTGGTCTACAAGGGCCTCGGGCTGGTCGACACCATCAAGAACGACCTCGCCTCTACCCTGCTGCGCACGGGACGTGACTCGCTGTCGGAAATTGTCGGCGCCGATGCGGCGACGATCACGGCCGAGGACTGGCCGGTGGTGTAGTTTCAGCACCGGCCTGCGCCAGCTAGTTGAACGACTTCCTCAGCAGCGCCGGATACCTCAACGCCTCCAGTCCGCCGCGCGCGGCGTAATGCACCAATAGCGCGCCCCACAGGCCGGCATTGCCGAACGACCGCAACGAAAACCATGCGGCGAGGAAGATGAGCAGCGATAGTACCATCAGGTTGCGCATGTCGCGCGCCCAGGTCGCGCCGATATAGACGCCGTCATAGGCAAAGGCGAACACGCCGAGCAATGGCGCGAAGATCACGAACGGCAAATAATCCCGTGCAATACGCCGTACGTCCGCGCTCGCGGTCATCATGTCGATCAGCGGGGGGCCGAACAGCAGGAAGCAGGCGGCGACCGCGAGCGCGAAGCCGAAGCCCCAGATCACCACCAGCCTGACTGCGCCGGCAAAGGCATTCCGGTCGCGCGCACCGTAGGCCCGGCCGCAAAGCTGCTCGGCCGCATTGGCGAGACCATCGAGGAAGAAGGCGCTGATCAGCAGGAAATTGTTGAGCACGGCGTTCGCCGCCAGCGTCATGTCGCCGGCGCGCGCGCCCTGCGCGGTAAAGAACAGGAATGCAGCGATCAGCGACGCCGTGCGGATCATGATGTCGCGGTTGACCGAGAGCATGCGCGTCAGCTTGGCGCGTTCGAGCAGCGTTGCCCGGGACACCGCGAGTTGGCCTTGCGAGAGCCGCCGTGCGATCACGATGCCGAGCACAAGCCCCGCCGTCTCCGCGATGACGGCGGCGATCGCAGCACCCGCGATGCCGAAGTCGAACACCAGCACCAGCAGCACGGTCGCCGCCATGTTGATCAGGTTGATGGTGATCTGCGTGCCCAGCGCCAGCCTGGCGCGGGCCTGACCGATCAGCCAGCCAAGCACGACGTAATTGCCGAGCGCCAGCGGCGCGGACCAGATTCGGATCGTGAAATAGATATTGGCGGCGCGTGTGACGCCTTCGCTGCCGCCCATCGCACCCAGCAGAATCGCCGCGAGCGGTATCTGCAGCGCAATAAGAGCCGCGCCGACCAGCGCCGCGACGATCAGCCCGCGCATCAGGATCGCGCGCAGTTCCGAACTCTCGCCCGCGCCCAGCGCCTGCGCGGCGAACGCGACCGTGCTCATGCGCAGGAACGCGAACAGCCAGAACGTGCAGTCGAACAGCACGGAGGCCATCGCGACGCCGCCAAGCATCGTGGCGTCGCCGAGCCGGCCGATTGCCGTGGTCGAGACGATGCCGATCAGCGGCGTGGTCAGGTTCGCGACCATCGCGGGGCCCGCGATGGCGAACACCTGTGCCGTCGTGACTTTCGATGCCGGCGCGGGAGAATGCATGCCTAGAGCTCGACCACCATGCCGTCTTCGGCGGTCGCGTAGGACAGCGAACCCAGCCGGCCGAGCATGTCCTCGCTCATGTGTGTCAGGATCAGGCGCCTGGCGCCGATCTTGGGCAGATGCGCTTCCAGCGTCGTCAGGCTGAGGTGATTCTTGACGACCTTGTCGTAGTAATAGGCCTCGGCAATGAACAGGTCGGCGCCGCGCGCCGCCGGGATCAGCGTCTCGGTCCATTCGGTATCGGCGCTGTAGGTGATGGTGCGGCCTTCGGCCTCGACGCGATAGGCCAGGAACGGCCCGCCGGATTCGCCATGGACGACGGGATAGGGCGTTACGTTGATTTCGCCGAACGTCCTGATCTGGCCGGGTGCGAGCGCGACGACCGAGAGGTCGAAGCGTTGCCTGGTCCTGGAGGAGTGCTCGAACAGCGCTTCCATCAGATTGGCGAGCTTCGCCTCGATACCATCGGGGCCGGCGATGACGAGCGGCCGCGCGCGCCGCGTGAATTGCGCGTCCAGCAGCAGGAACGGCCAGCGCAGCGTCGGTGTCGCGAAGCCTGACAGGCCGGCGGTCAGGGCGATCCGGCCGACGAGGCGGTGGAACCGGGAGTGAGTGCGAAGGCTCATTGCGAAGTCTCCATGGGCAGGGTCGATCGAAGGGAGGACGAAGGCAGGCAGATACCGAAGGCAATGGCGGAAGTGGCGGCAGCTTCGACCCCAATGACCTCAGCAACGACGTGTTCTACCCCTTTGTGCGCTTCGTGAAAAACTTCCGCATGCGCGTGTTCAACCGCTGGGGTGAGCTCGTATTTGAAAGCAACGACATCCGCCAGGGCTGGGACGGGTACTACAAAGGGAAGCTCAGCCAACAGGATGTGTACGTGTACCAACTATGGGTTCGCTTCGTGGACAACAAGGAAGTGCAACGCATGGGCGATATAACCCTGTTCCGATAGGCCATGCGAAAACTTTACCGCCTTCAACTGTTACCTGCCCTGTGGATCGGTACTTGTGCCATGGCCCAGGACCCGCAACTCTCCCAGCTCTATGCCGCCCCGATGTACTTGAACCCTGCACTGACAGGCAATACCGTGCAGGACCGCCTTGCGCTGAACTACCGCCTCCAGTGGCCGGCCATCGGGCCCGGTTACAAAACCTATGCTGTTGCCTATGACCACCACAGCGCCGAGATGAACAGCGGATTTGGCGGCATGGTGATGCACGACCGTGCGGGTACGCAGGGACTGTCATTCACCCAAGCGGCCTTCAATTATTCCTATGAGGCCCGCTTGAACAGGCGGCACGCGTTGCGCGGCGGATTGCGCGCTGCATACACCATGCGCAATGCCGACTGGGGCAATGTCCTGTTTGCCGACCAGGTGATCCGCGAGAATGCCGCATCGACTATTGAGCCGATGCTCATGCAGGGCGTGTCCTACTTTGATTTTTCCGCGGGGGTGGTGTACTACACGGAGCAGTTGTGGGGTGGCCTGTCCGTGAACCACCTGAACAGGCCCCAGCAGAGCCTGTTCCTGGACGGGAATGCCCACCTGCCGATCCGCACAAGCGCCCATGTGGGTTATCGCTTCGCGATGGACGGCCGCAGGCTCAGGTACAGCGAGACCACCATGACCTTGGCGCTGCACTACAAGGCACAGGAAAAATGGGACCAGATGGACATTGGTGGTTACGTGGACCACCAGTCCGTTTCATTTGGCCTTTGGTACCGCGGCCTGCCGGGGCTGAAAGCGTACAAGCCCGGCTATCCGAACGATGATGCCGTGGTGCTGTTGCTGGGCTATGAAACGCCCTACCAGCTCAAGGTGGCCTACAGTTACGATGTCAAGGTTTCCAAGCTGACCATGAAGAGCGGCGGAGCCCACGAGGTGAGTGTGATCTATGAGTGGCCCAAGCATGGAAAGAACCGGAAGTACCGCTCCATCCCCTGCCCGAAATTCTGAGCAAGGCCTGGTTTACATCCGCTCCGGGACTTCCATGCCCAGGCACCACATGGCCTTTTTGGCGGTTGAGGCCACACTCATGCTCAAGGCCAGCCGGAACGCTCGCCTGTCCTCCTGTTCTTCCTTCAGCACCGGAACGGTCTGGTAAAAGGTGTTGTACGCTTTCACCAGGTCGTAGGTGTGGTTTGCCAGGGCCGAGGGATCCAGTTTGGTGGCAGACTCGTTCAGTACGGCCGGGAATTGGTGGAGGAGCTTGATGACCACCTTCTCTTCGGGCAGCAACCGGTAGTGGTCAATGGCCAGTTGCCCGGTGGGTGTGGACAACTTGCCGGCCTTGCGCAGCAAAGATTGGATCCGTGCATAGGTGTACTGGATGAACGGACCGGTGTGTCCTTGCAGGTCGATGCTCGCCTTGGGGTCGAAGAGCATGCGCTTCTTCGGGTCCACCTTCAGCAGGAAATACTTCAATGCGGCCATGCCGATCATTTCGAAGAGCACGGATTTCTCTTCCTCGCCGAACTCGTCCAATTTGCTTAGCTGCTCACCGGCACTGCGGGCTTCCGCCACCACCTCATCCATCAGGTCGTCCGCATCCACCACAGTTCCTTCGCGGCTCTTCATTTTGCCGCCGGGCAGGTCCACCATGCCGTAGCTGAGGTGGTACAGCTCATCGGCCCAGGAAAAGCCCAGTTTCTTCAGGATGATGAACAGCACCTTGAAGTGGTAGTCCTGTTCATTGCCCACCGTATAGATCATCCTCGCCAATCCGGGGAATTCCTCGAAACGCTTGATGGCGGTGCCGATGTCCTGGGTCATATACAGGCTGGTGCCGTCGGCGCGCATCAGCACTTTCTCATCGAGGCCTTCGGGTGTGTTGTCCACCCACACACTTCCATCTTCCTTGCGGAAAAAGACGCCTTTCTCCACGCCTTTGAGCACATCCTCCTTGCCGAGCAGGTAGGTGTCGCTCTCGTAGTAGTTTCTGTCAAAGGATACGCCTGCGCGGGCGTATGTGGCATTGAAGCCATCATAGACCCAGCCGTTCATCATGGCCCAAAGCGCGCGCAGCTCGGGGGTGTGGGCTTCCCAGCGGCGCAGCATGTCCTGGGCATCCAACAGGATCGGCGCCTTTTTTTCCGCATCGGCCTGCGTGCTTCCCGCCGCCATCAACCCGGCCACTTCCGCCTTGTACACCTTGTCGAACTCCACATAGTATTTGCCCACCAGCTTGTCGCCCTTCAGGCCGCTGCCCTGTGGAGTTTCCCCATTGCCGAACATCCGCCAGGCCACCATGCTTTTGCAAATGTGGATCCCCCGGTCATTGACCACCTGCACCTTGACCACTTCATTGCCCGCAGCCCCCAGGATGCGGCCCACGCTCCAACCCAGGAAGATATTGCGCAAATGGCCCAAGTGGAGCGGTTTGTTTGTGTTCGGGCTTGCGAACTCCACCATCACCTGTTTCCCGGTTGGCGGGAATTGAAGGATGTCCTGCCCCGTGGTCTCCCCAAGGAAGGTGAGCCAGTAGGCATCACTGATCACTATGTTCAGGAAACCCTTTACCACATTAATCCTTTCCACTTCCGGAACATGCGCCACCAAGTGCCCGCCCACGGCACGTGCCGTTTGTTCCGGTCCTTGGCCACTGAGCCTCAGGAAAGGAAAGACATTGATGGTGGCATCGCCCTCAAACTCCGGCCGCGTGGGCTGGAACCCGATGGCGCCCGCCTCAGGAGCTTGGTTGAACAGGTCCAGGAATGCCGCGCGGACAGCGGGCACAAGCATGGCTTGAAGACGGTCTTGGAACATGGGCTACGCAAAGGACTTGGGCAGTGGCACAATTGAAGAACGCGACAGGGCAAGGAACGTCAGCGGCCGCGCAGGATATGGAACAGGGGTTCCAGCACGGTGAGGACACTTTCAGCCATGGCATTCCTGGTGTCCAGGGCCGGGTTGATCTCCACCACGTCCAAGGTGCAAGTCCTGGGGTCGGCGCAAAACCCGGTGAGGAGGTCGCGCGCCTCATCGAGGAAAAATCCGTTGGGCACGGGGGTGCCGGTGCCCACGGAGATGGAAGGATCCAGGCTGTCCACGTCAAAACTGATGTGGAGCTTGTCACACTCGCTGAGGTATTGCAGGGTTTCCTGCACGGCCTGTTGCGCGCCTTTTACCCGCAGGTCCTCCACGGTGATCACTTTGATGCCATGCTCCTCAATGATGGCGCGTTCCTCCTCTTCATAATCGCGCAGGCCAATGAAGACCAGGTCGGAGGGCAGCACCTTGGGGTCGTTGGAACCTATTTTCCGCAGGCGGTCCCACACATCGAGGGTGAACATGCGCGGGCGGTTGCTGCCCTTTTTCTCAATGTTCATCAACAAGGCCAACGGCATGCCATGGACGTTGCCGCTTGGCGTGGTCCATGGGCTGTGCAGGTCGGCATGGGCATCGACCCACACCACGCCGATGCGTTCGTTCTGGAAGGCCATCTTGGTACCTGACACGGAACCGATGGCGATGGAATGGTCCCCGCCGATGACGATGGGGAACACATTGTTGCGCAGGTATTTGTACACCTCGTAGGCCAGATCGGATTCGAAGCGGATCAGCCCGTCGATGTGGTGCGCGTTGGGCGAGGCCTTGTCGTCCTCGTAAAGCACGTCATTCTCATCGCGCAGGATGCTTTCCTCGGCGTGGCCGAAGAGCTCACTGCCATTTTTCCAAGCGGCCACGCGCAAGGCGCTCATGCCCATGCTTGTGCCGCGTGTGCCCGCACCGATCTCCGATGCGGCTTCGATCAATCTCACTTCCATGCGGACGAAAATTCTTGTGGCGAAGGTAGGTCGGCCGTTTGGAGCGCCTGCATGCGGCGACCTCAGTGTTCCGCCCCAGGGTGCGCACTGCGCTTACGGATTTGGCGGGCCGCGGAAGGGAGCACGGTGTGCAACCACAGGTAGCCGATGCAACCCGCCACGAGCGAGGAGAGCAGGATGGTGGTTTTGGAGGCAAGGATGTGCCCCGCATCACTGAACGCCAGCATGGCGATGAAGATGCTCATTGTAAAGCCTATGCCGGCCAAGGCACCCGCCCCCATCAACGCTTTCCACCCGATGCCTTTTGGCAAGGCACAAAATCCGAGGCCGACGGCAGCGGCACAGAACAGGCCGATGCCCACGGGCTTACCTGCCACCAACCCAAGGAAAATGCCGTAGCTGTTGGGGTTCAGCAGGTGGCTGTACCATTCCGGCCCGAGGTGGACACAGGTGTTGGCCAGGGCGAAGAGCGGCATGATGATGAACGCCACCGGCTTGTGCAGCACATGCTGAAGGTTGAATGAGACACTGTTTGCGCCACCGTCGCCAAAGGGAATGGCGAATGCCAGCAACACACCGGTCATGGTGGGGTGAACGCCCGAATGCAGCATGCACCACCACATGGCCACACCCAAGAGCAGGTATGGAACCAGAACATTGACCTTGAGCCGGTTGAGCAGGAGCAGGAGGACAAAAACACCGAGGGCGGCAAGCAACCAGCCCCATTGCAGCCCTGCGGAGTAGAAGACGGCAATGACGAGGATGGCGCCGAGGTCATCGATCACGGCCAGCGCGGTAAGGAAGACTTTCAGGGCCATGGGCACCCGGTTGCCCAGCAAGGACAAGACGCCCACCGCAAAGGCAATGTCCGTGGCCATGGGAATGCCCGCACCGGAGGCAGTAGGCAAACCATGGTTGAAGAGCGCGTGGATCCCTGCGGGCACCAGCATGCCGCCCAAAGCCGCGATCGCAGGAAGCAAGGCCTGTTTCCCGACGGAAAGTTCACCGATGTGCACTTCCCGCACCAGCTCCAACCCCACCATCAGGAAAAAGATGGTCATGAGGCCATCATTGATCCAGTGTTCAACGGTTGCGGCACCGATCTCCGTTTGCCACAACGCCGTGTATCCGACACCCCAGGCCGAGTTGGTGAGGAACAGGGAAATTGCCGTGCAGGCAACCAGCAGGAGTCCGGATGAACGTTCGTTCTCCAGCAGATCGAGGAACAGGTCCACAGGCTTCTTCACCATGCAAGCCCGCTGTGAAAATGGGCCCGCAAGTATACATGCCGATCCGCGCGGCTACCTTGGCCGCATGTCAGGACGGGTTGGGAACATCCGCACACAGGCCTGGGTGTTGGCTGCAGGCTTCGTCCTGATGGCGGTGAAGTTCCTGGGATGGCGGATCACGCACAGCAATGCAGTGCTCAGTGATGCCATGGAAAGCATTGTGAACGTCACGGCGGGGGCCTTTGCACTCTACAGCCTGATGCTGGCGGCCAAGCCGCGCGACAAAGACCATCCATACGGGCACGGCAAGGTGGAGTTCATCAGTGCCGCCTTGGAAGGGGGCATGGTCGCCATGGCCGGCCTGTTGATCATTTACCGGGCCGTGGAGGCCCTGTTCACCGGGATCCAGGTACACCGCATCGGCCTGGGCGCGGCACTGATCGCCGCCACCGGTGCCGCCAACCTGCTGATGGGCCTTGTGCTGCGCAGGCACGGAAAAAAGAGCCATTCACTGACCATGGTGGCCGGTGGGATGCACCTGCTCTCCGATGCGTGGACCACGGCAGCGCTGGTAGCCGGCCTGGTCGCCATCCATTTCACCGGCCTGCAATGGCTGGATAGCGTGCTTGCCATCGGCTTTGCCCTGTTCATCACCTGGCAGGGCTTGCGGATGGTGCGGCGCAGCATCGGAGGCATCATGGATGAAACCGACATGGCCGTGGCGGGCGACCTGGTGGCGATCATCGACGCACACCGGAAAACGGCCTGGATCGACATGCACAACTTCCGTGTGATCAAGTACGGAAGCACACTTCACATCGACTGCCACGTCACACTGCCCTGGTACTTCACGGTGGAGGCCGGGCATGCGGAAATTTCACAATTGGCGGACCTGGTGAAAATTGCCTCGGGGCGCGAGGTGGAGTTCTTCATCCACATGGACCCGTGTGTACCGGTGTCCTGTTCCGTTTGTCAGCTCACGGATTGCCCGGTGCGTCGATCTCCTTTTGTGCAGCGGGTTCCGTGGAGCCTTGGCACGGTGCTGGCCAACGAGCGGCACACGGCCCGCGAAGTTGAACCGGCGGGTTGAGGGAACCCGCAACGCCAGCCCGACCAACCCGGAAGAGTTCCAGGATGGAAAGGTGGACGAAACCGACCATACCGGACAAAGACCGGGGCTGCAAGGGCAGGCTAGCGGATCGGGTGATTTGGCCACCGGCGCACAAAAGCCCAAACAAAAAGCCCCTCACGGGGCTTCTGTTCGGGTGGAAGACCGGACTTCCCGCGGCTTTACGCGGGATAAACTGCCAGCCATCGGCTTGCTTCGCAATCCTCGCGTCGCTCCGCGACGAGCCTTCCACCCAAACAAAAAGCCCCTCACGGGGCTTCTGTTCGGGTGGAAGACCGGGCT
>CALMYC010000308.1 GCA_937873385.1 uncultured Flavobacteriales bacterium
TCAGCTATCGGTAGGCTGCGTGCCCAAGCACGCCACGCTCAGCATACACGATGCCAGCGGGCGCGTGGTGCGGCAAGCCGCATGGCCAACGGGGGCGATCAGCTACACCTTGCCTGCTGATGCCTTGGCACCCGGCACCTACATCGTTCGGGTACGTTGCAGCACGGAACTGTATAGCGGAAGGCTGGTGGCAATACCATAGAAGATCTCGTGGCTGACCTTCAAGAATAACAGGGCGCCCACACCCTTTCCCTGCACGAATGCGACCATAACTGAAGTTCTGCCGGCCTTGAGCAAACGCACCTGTACCTTGCCGTTAACGCACACCAAAATTGCCTGGCCATGATGCGAACATCAAACCATTTTACCGACTACCTGCCCGAAGTGCAGTTCCCGCGTGAAGGCCCCCAACAACGGCTTGTCCAAGTTCAACCAAGTACACCTGTTGCCAGGCCCGCCCTGGCCCTTTACCCCAACCCGGCCAGTACCGAAGCCTACCTGAAGTGGCCGGTGGAACACAAGGGCGGCCTGATCCAGATCATGGATACCCAAGGGCGGGTACTGCTGGAACACCAAGCCGAGGAGAACGGCTTGAGCCGATTGGACCTGACTGAACTCCCTGCCGGCCTGTACAAGGTGTGTTTGAGCGACACCGGCCTTTGCGCTTCATTCTCCATTGTGCGATGAACTGCACCCAACTGAAGAGGCTGGCCATGGTGGCCAGCCTCTCTTTGGGCTTGATGCATGTATCGGCCCAAACCACTTTCGACATAGCTCATTACAACATATCCAGTGGCTTTGCCACTGGATATTCCGTACGAGAGGTGCAAAACGGATACATCGTCTTCGGATCACAAACGGAATTGGATACCGTCAATCAGGACTGTAGCGTTACCACATTCAATGAAGCAGGTGCATTTATAGGGGAGTACTACCTGCATCGCCCCCGTTTTGAGGGTTTTGGCAGTCCCGACCCGATCGGGACAATTGCTGTCGGAGGATTTTTAGGGGCCGAAACCACTTTCATGGGAGGTGAAGCCGTGGATACGGTGTTTGCAGTACGGTTCAATGCAGTCGGAGACACGCTTTGGACTAAACCAATCCTTTCGGACACGTTCGCCTATGCGTCTAAAGCGGTTGCGAAGGATGGTCATTTCTATTTCGTTGGCTTGGAGGCTTCTGGTGTTCTTCTCGGAAACCACGCGTATGTTATGCGCACGGACACATTGGCCAATATGGAACTGTTTCACATGAACGCTACGCTCGACTTACCCATGACAATGGATGTCGATGATCAAGGAAACATGTATCTGGGCGGGAAGAGCGGGGAAATTGGCAATGGAAAGGGCTATCTGCTCAAGATTGATAGTATGGGCAACGAATTGTGGGATGCATACCTGCCCAAACCGAAGGGTATCTGGTTCGGGGTAAAGCATGTCTTCGCTAATAAACTCCTTTGCATGGGGCAATGGCAAACCTATATCCTTCCCCCTCCGGGTCAACCTTACGACAACACCATGTACTTGGTGATGTATGATGACAATGGGAACTTCCAATGGCAGTACAGCGGTCTGAAATGCAAGCCGACCACCAATACTTGGGCCGCCTTTACCGATGGCTACCAGGACGGCGACAGCACCTTCATTGTTTGCGGGGCCATACAGCAGGAATACTGGAACCGGGCCGTGATCTACCGCTTCACGGCGGATGGTGATTCCCTGTGGAGGCGCGATTATGCACACTTTGCCAATCTGGCCAACATCTATCCGGAAATTCCCTGGGACATCGAACCCACCAGCGATGGGGGCATGGTGCTTACCGGTGAGACCTGGAACCGCGACACCATTCCTCCACTTAGCGATGTAAACATGTGGTTACTGAAATTAGACAGCATGGGCTGCTTGGTGCCGGGTTGCCAATATGTGGGCATCAATGAGATCGCGTATGGGCTGGAGCATGCGCTGCGCGTTTGGCCCAATCCAAGTAGCGGTCGCATCAACCTGGCGCTGGACCTACCCGAAGGCTTGCCCTTGGAGGGTCATTTGCTGTTGCAAGTGTTCGATGCGTGGGGCCGCTTAGTGGTCCGTCGCGATCTCGGCGACCAGTTGGCGCGAACCATCACCTTGGACTTGACCGGTCAGCCTGCGGGATTGTACAGTGCCCACATCAGCGATGCCCAACGCATCCTCACCGGCACCAAGATCATACTGGAATGAGGTGGGCTTTGCTTCCGCTCGTCCTGCTGCCCTGTTCGCTCTTCGGGCAGGTCATCTTTTCGGAGAATTTCGACAGCCTTCAAGCGGGAGACCGCATCGCGGGTAGCAACCCGGCACATTGGCGCACTTGGAGCGGCGCGGTGGGGACCGGGGAAGATGCCCCCATTACCGACACAATGGCCTACAGCCCACCGAACAGCTTGGCGTTCGTGCAACAGATCGGTGGCTACCAAGGCGGGCCTGAGGACCAAGTGCTGCTATTGGGCTACCACCTTTGGGGCAGCTATACGCTCCGTTGGAAGATGTACGTCCCCACAGGGCGCGGTGCGTTCATGGTGCTGATGCACGGGGAGGACATTCCCAGTGCGGAACCCGCAGCAGTGATCACGTTCTACCCCACCTCCTATCCCGGGAACAACCCTGTGCATTGCAATGCAGGAGGAAGCCAACTGACCAGTGATTGCTATCCACAAAATGCTTGGTTCACGGTAACCTTGGCCTTTGACCTGGATGC
Organism: uncultured Flavobacteriales bacterium; assembly: GCA_937873385.1. GTDB lineage: Bacteria > Bacteroidota > Bacteroidia > Flavobacteriales_F > PHOS-HE28 > PHOS-HE28. The sequence continues at coordinate 2,731 of CALMYC010000308.1, forward strand.
CCGGACCGCTTCCCTGACCGTGAATGACAGCACACTCGGACCATGGGATTTTGATACCATGCCTAACGGGAGTCCGTCACAAAACATCTTGGGCTCCCTACGCCTCACCTCCGGATCAGGAATTGAGGGGGGCAGCGGGCAGTATTACATGGATGACATCATTTTCCAAGAGGGCACAGTGGGGATTGGCGAGTTGACAATTGCCTCCGTACAACCGTTGCAAATTGCCCCCAACCCCAGCGCAGGGCAAACGGTACTTTCCACAGGTACGCCGGTGCGGCAAGGAATACTCAGCATCCACGACCCAAGTGGCCGTATGGCGCTGCGTGTCCCGTGGCCATCCGGTACACGCTACACCTTACCTGCGGGAACCTTGGCACCAGGCACGTACATCGTGCGCGTTCAAAAAGGGCAACGAATGCTCTACTCCGGCAAACTGATCATACTGCCATGAACACACAGAAGAACAATATCGGCATACCGCCCACTAAAAAGGAAGGCTTCCTCAAATGGCTGCAGTATGATTCCCCCTGCAACATGCCCCAGTACTTGATCGATAACATTGCGGCCAGTTGGGACCAAAAGACCTACCGCTCCACCTTGGAAGAGAACCTGTCCTTCAGCCGTGGGGAAATGAGCCAGGCCATCTATCACGTGCTGGCCAGTTACAACGCGGACACCACCGGTGTTCCCGTGGACAGCATCCGGGCCACGCTGCAAGTGTTGCGCACGCCCGATGCCCGCTAAATGGAGATCCTCACCTATTTGCAGCAGGACAACTTTGATAGTGC
>CALMYC010000309.1 GCA_937873385.1 uncultured Flavobacteriales bacterium
ACCATTTGGCTGAAGATCACATAGTTCGTGCTCACGGCGATGCGGCGGATGAAGCCCGCATCGGGGTCGCTGAACTCGAATTGGTACTGCGTGGCCCCGGTGACCTTGTTGCAGTACACCTTGTTGCCGAGCGCATTGTTGAAGATGCCGCACTCGGTGGCCGCGATGTTCGCCGGGCCCAGTGGCAGGCAGAAGCTGTGGCTGGTGCCATAGCTCGGCGAGGCCGCAGGATTGGCGGGGGAAACGCTGCCGTTGGCGAAGTCGTCGCGCAGGATCAACTGGCCGCCGGTGGTGCGCAGTTCCCAACCGCCCATGCCGGTAAGGCCGTCGCCGAAGCTGTCCATCAGCTTGAAGCCGTAGCAATCACCGGGCAGGAACACGTTTTGCGACACCGTCTGGTTCGCTTGCAGGGCCGTTGGGCCGCCACTGGCCAGCACCGTTGAACCGGAAGCATCCGTTACTTCCCACGTGATCTGGTCCGGGTTGGCGTCCGTGGTGATCCGTACCTGGGCCATGTTGCCGCCCACACACTCGCAGTTGATGATCTGGCCAGCCCCATAACCGGCGGCAGTGCACGCATCACCCTCTTGTCCGGGGGTGAAGGGGCAGCTGTCGGCACAATCGGGGATGCCGTCACCGTCGCTGTCCGCGGGATCCACGACCTCATTGTAGGTCAACGTGAAGTCGTTCTGCGACCCGTACGCATCCATGATCACGTAGTAGGTCTCGCCCGGCTGCACCGTGTAGTGCGGCGTGGAATAGTCGAAATCATCCGTGACCGGGTTGTACGTCTTGTGCTGCAGGCACGCCGGTGCGAGCAGGTTGTCCGCGTATTCCGCCACGCCCACTTGCGTCATGTCGGAGGCGCGCACCAGGATCATGGCGATGTTGTCGCCCTGACCCGCCAAGCTGCCCGTGCTGCACAGGTTCAGGTCAACGCCGGTGGCGCAATTGCTGGCTGTGAACGTGTACCAGAAATCGTTGCCCCAGAAACTGCCTGTGGTGGGATTTCCGTATTGGTTGTAGTAGCTCACGGTGCTTCCGAACAGGTTCGAATAGCCATTGGCCGTGCGGCGCGTGCCCGGGCTGGGAACGTTCTGGGTCAGTGGGATGGCATTGGTGGAGCCGTTGCCGCCCACGCGGAAGTTCCAGTTGGTGGGGCAGTTGGCGGTGCCATAGCTGTTCTTGGGCACTGCGCGCCAGCTCACCGGGTTGCCCAAGCCCACCAGGGCCTTCACGGCGGCGGTGGTGTAACCCGGGGCCGTGATGGAGTTCGTGGGCACCGTGGTCAACGGGCTGGCCGAGCCGTTCCAGTAGATGTCATAGCCCGTAGCTCCGAAACTGGCGGGCCAGCTGAAGGCGATGTTGTTTGTGTTCACCGCCATGGTGCCGCCGTTGGCCGGGTTGGTGGGGTTGCTCACGCACATCGGCACGCCTGGGCAGGCCAAGGTGAAGGGCCGCTTGTGCACCGCATAGTTGGCATCGCTCATCACGTAATAGTCACCGGCCGCAGGCACGTTGAAGCTCAGGGTACCGCCTGTATTGGCCGGTACCGTGCCGATGCAGGTGAAGGCCGAGGCCGCGCATCCATTCGCCACCGGTGTGATCACATAACCGATCGCACTGGTCCCAAGGTCGGAGCTGCCGGCCAAAATGGCGTACGTGCCGGCTTGGCTCGCCGTAAAGCGGTACAGCCGCTCGGGGCCGTTGGCCGCAGCACCACCGCCTAAGCAACTTGCGGCATTGGTGTAGTTGCCGTTCTCGTAGGCAGGATTGCCACCCGTATATTCCGCAGGTGCGCCATCATCGGAGACGTATTGGCCGCAGCTGAGCACTTGTGCCGTGGAGCAGTCCATGCTGGTGGTGAAGCTGGTGCGGAAGCTGTTGGCCGAATAGGTGGGGCCGCTGCAGATCTGGCGCACGAACACATGGTAGGTGGTGGTTGTGCTCAGGCCGCTGAGCGTAGCTGGCGAGGATTGGTTGTTCAGCACCACGCCGTTGGTGCCTGCCGTGGCACCCGTGCCTGGGGTAAAGCCCACTGGGCCGTACTCAATGATGCAGGGTTGCGTGGTGTTGCCCCAGCTCACCGTGACGGAGGTGCCTCCGATGTTGGAGAAGCTCACGTTGTTGGGCGTAGTGCATGCTGGTGCAGCCGCGCAGGAAACGGTTCCTTTCACAGGCTTGTTGTAGTAGGTGTCAATGCTCACCGACCGGAAGCGCAATGTGAGGCAGCCGCTCGCGTGGGAGCTGGTGAACGGACCCGGCACGGTGGAGCCATAATAGCCACCAGCAGGGATGGTGTTGGCGCCCACCGTAAAGCCCGGAGCACCTGAACTGAAGAGTTCAGCGCTTGTGTTCGGGCCATTGTACACGTAAAATGCGGTGCCTTGGTAGACAGCGCCCAAACTAAATGGAGCACCTACTGTGTAGGTCACCACGTCACCTGGGCTGTCCGGGCAAATGGTCATCACCGAATCAAACGGAGCCACGTTTCCGGAGGGGCGGTAGAACATATCGTACGAGCCACCGCAACCCACCATGGTACGGAAATTCACACCGGGGTCACTCCAGGTGCTCAGGTCTCCACCGCCGCAGTTGCCGCGGAAGTACACCGTGTAGGGCGTGTTGGCCGCGAGCACGGCCGCCGTGGTGGCGCTGCCCGTGGCGCTGGTGCCGCTGGTGATGGCCGCATCGGTGGCCATGCCGCCGCCTGCCCCCTCCTTGTATTGCACGTTCGGCGAGGCACCGGGGTTCCAACTGAAGCTGGCCCCGTGTACCGTGGTGCCGGTTACCGTGCGGTTGGTGGGCGCAAAGCAGGTGGGCACGGGGGCGCAGGTAAGGTCAGCGCTCCAGCCCATGCCACCGGTCCAGACTCCTGCGGAATACACTTGCACCGTAAGGCAACCGTTGGCGGCCGTGGAGGTGTACATCGGGGGCTTGTTCGCGGTGTTGGTGGAGGTCCAGCCACCGGCGGGGATCGTCCATTCAGTCCCGCTGTAGGCCGGGCCATTTCCACCGGGCACCATGGGCGCGGCGGTGCTGTTCCCGTCATAGATGTACATGCGGGAGGCGTTCGGCGCATTCCAGCGCAAACCGTTCCAGGTGGTGAAGTTGATGGACACCTTGTCGGTGGCAACGTCCGGGCACACGGTGTGGGTTTGCGTGAATTGCACATCGCTGAGGGCCGCGGCTCCGCCCGGGCTTACCCAGGTGCTGCCGCAACCCAGTTCGGTGGTGAAGGCCTTGGACATCCATACGCTTTGGCCGTCCACGGCACCGCAATCGCTGCGCACATACAGCGTGTAGGTGGTGTTGGCCGTTAGGCCGATGGCGGAGGCCGTGGTGGTGCCCGGCGCGGTGGTGCCGCTGGCTGCGGCGCCCGCACTGCCGGGTGTGCCACTGCTGCGTACTTCCCAAGCGTAGCCTACAATGTTGCCGCCGGTGCTTGCGCCCCAGGCCAAATTGGCGCTATGCGCACCAATGTTGGTAATGGCCATGCTGGCAGCGGCCGGCGGAATGCACGTGGCGGGGGTTACGTTCAGCAGGTAATCCTCCGTTTGGCCGCCGTAGGTGGGGCCGGAGCAGGCACTCGCCGGAAGCTCATAGTAGCTGGTCACTACGCGCATGCGGGCATTGCCGGCCAGTGCAGCTGCGGAAATGTTGATGGTTCCGGTGAACACCGCCGGATCTGAGGTCACCTCGCCGCCGATCTGTTGAGCATCCTCGAAAATGCCGTCCTGGTTCCAGTCAAAGTACGCGATGGCGAACATGCTGCCGTACGGGTTGCTGCCTGTTACGGTGATCGGGTAGCTCAGCGGGCTTTCCACATGGCCTACCACGCTGGTGAAATTCTCAAAGGTGGAGGTGGTATTGGTGCTCGCGTTGTTGATGTCCGCGATCTGCACCGAGGTGATCGGCATCACCCCGTCACCCAAGCTTCCGGGCACTGGGCAAGGAAGCGTGTTGAAGGTTGGTCCTGGTGTCCACACGCTGCTCTGCCCGCCGCCACAGTTTGTGCGTACCCATGTGTTATACACAGTGCCGCCAACAAGGCCGGTGAGGTTAACACTGCTGGCTGCAGTGGTGCCGTTGAAAGGAGCCGTGTTGGGGTTATTGCCTGCACTCACGGCATAGTCTACCGTCGTACCGCTGGTCCAGGAAAGCGTGGCGGTGGAAAGACCCGCATTGGAAACTGTCACTCCGGAAACCGCCACCACGCAGGTTGGCGGCGTCCAATTAAAGCTCATCATGTCCGGCGTGTTGGCCTTGGTGCCACTGATGGTTTGCGTGGCCACGTTGTAGGGGCTGCCCTGCAGGGGGCTTAGTTCATGGAAGATGGCGGCATAGTAGTCCTGAGCAGAGCCCGTGCCGTAGTTGTTATAGGGTGCATAACCCTGCACACCGGTCCAAGGGATGCGCTGGCCGAGGTCCGTGGAACCTGGATAGCCATTGTGGTTGGCTTGTGCGGTATAGGCATAAGGCCAACCCGGCCAAGTGTTGGTAGGGGTATCGTAGAACCCGAAGGTTTGATAGGCGGCATTGGTCTTGCCGCCCAAGCCGGTTTGGAATGCGGAGGCGGTGTTGGAGCGCCAGCACTTGCCGAAGCGCACTTCCACCTTGTTGGTGGTTTCATACAGCCGGACCTGGAAATCCATCCGGCGGTATAACTGCTGGTCGATGCTGTTGATGGTGAAGCCGTAATTGCGCCATTGCACCACGAACACCCGGTTGGGTGCCGTACCAATGGTTTCATAGCGCAGCTCCGCACCGGGATAACCGGGGTAGGTGCCGTTGTACACAATGGGCATGGTGTTGGTGCCCACGTTGAAACTGCCGCCCGTAACACCGGTGGCCACCACTCTGTTGCGCCGGTCGTCATTGGGAAGCAGCGTGGTGTTGCTAAGCGGAAGGTAGCTTGTGCTGGTATTTCCAGCGGTATACACGCCTACCGCCGTTGCGCCGTTTGTGCTGTTACCGAAGCCGATCCAGCCTTGGCCGGAAATGCCCACCCGGTCGAACACCACACCGTTGTAGGTGAAGGGGAAGCCGATGGGATAGCCGGGGCCGGTTTTCAGCAAGGGTGCTCCGGAGGCTTGATACTCCGCTTGGCTGCCATCTGCATTGCCGGGGGTGTTGCCTACAAAAGAAGCATTGCCGAGGAAGCTCTTTGGCCTTGTGGTACTGCCGAAAAAGCTACTAACCGTTTCATATTCCTTGTACCCCACACCGAAGGTGGTTCCCGCCGCCACGGCGGCCTGGCCTCCATCGGCCAGCACGGTTCCGCCGGTAATGGGCTGGAAGGCGGCATCCTCATCGGCTTGGAGGATGCTGCTCGTCTGCAACATCTTGTTGTACGTAAAGGAGTACTGGTTCACCTGTGCGAAGGTGCTGCCGGTACACAGCGCGAGGGCCGCCAACGCAACTGGCTTTGCCCACGTTCGGTTGTGTACGTGCCGGGCGGTTCCGGAGCGTAATGTCCTATCGTGCATTTTGGAGAGGGTTTTGGTTGGAGTGAAAGTGACCGGAGCGCACATTGCCCGGCCGGGCGCAGTGCTTGTGTACAGGGTGGACGGGTGG
>CALMYC010000310.1 GCA_937873385.1 uncultured Flavobacteriales bacterium
CGCGAAGCGGATCGCAGCGTTGAAGCCTCCCCCCTCCGGGAAAGCCGTTCCCACGGCAATCCCTCCCTCTCCGCCAACGCTGCCCGCGCAGCGGGCGATCACTTCGGCGGGCCTGCTGCCGAGCTTGCCCGTAGCAGCATGCCTGCCGAAGTGGGCACAAGCCGCGAAGCGGATCGCAGCGTTGAAGCCTCCCCCCTCCGGGAAAGCCGTTCCCACGGCAATCCCTCCCTCTCCGCCAAACAAACCGAAAGCCGCGCAATAGGCGCGGCTTTCGGCGTTTCACCCGTGAACAGGATCAATTGATCGGATAGTAGATGTTCGTGGTCCACTTGGCCGTATCCGGCTCCTGGCCTGGATCCGTGATGTATTCCTCGATCACCGCTCCGCGGAGCGAAAGGCCATTGGCCTTCATCATGTCCTCACAAGCCTTGTTTGCTACTTCGCTCTTGTCATAGGCCCCGTGGTAAACGACCATCAGGGCTTTGCCTGCAGGTATTTCCTGCAATTGGAGCCCCGCAACGGCATTGCCCGGGCCGGCCACCACGGGAATGCCCGCAAACACATCCGCTTGCTTAGCCACGGTGTCCCATGCAAAATACAGTCCCGTCGGTGGACCGGCCAGCTTCATGCCCGCTGTGGATGCAGCTTGGGCAACCATCGGAAAGGTACTTCCGAAGAAACCGGACAGCTTTTCCCATTTCACTTTTTGCCTCTTTCCCCAATAGTCCACTGCAGGCCGGTCCACCGTTTCGATCGTGTACCCGCGGAACGTTCTCGCCTTGATGGCGGCCGCTTGACTGGCCACATCGGCCTCACACATGGATTTCAACCGGGCCAAACCGCTGGCGAAATCAGGCCCCATCAGGTCATCCATGTCCTTGAACACGTAAATGATGCGCGAAATGAACCCGTTGTCGGAGTCAAAGGACCAGGTCACCTCGGTACTGTCCCCCTTCGGGACCAGGTCGATGGCGCTCTTCGCCTTTGCCTCAAACGGCTCCATGAAATGCAGGTCCATGCCAATGTGCTTGCCTGGCTGTACGTCACTCACCGCCTGCTCACCCCTGCCCACCTGTTCACCCGCCCAACTGGTTTTGGAGCCAACCTCGCCATCCGTGCCCTCGTAGGTCACCTTCGTCGTGGGTTCCATGGCCAGGAACGGGCTCCATTCATTCCCCGCCTTGAGTGACTTCACATGGTCCCAGACCACGGTTGCCGGGGCAGCGATCACGGTTTTGCGTTCCAAGTGGGAATGTGCGGGGCCAAGCAAGCCGATCACCACGGCCAGTACGACCACGGCCAGTACAATGATCAGGAGGGTTTTGAGCGCTCTCATGGGTTGAAAGTTTCCGAAATATGGGAGATCCGGGGCCGAATGCCATCATTTGCGGTGAAAAGATCGGCATGGTTTTTCTTTGCCCGTGTAAAACCCGACCAGCATGCCCCTGCCCCGTATCAAACCTGCGGCCACATTTTCCACCATTGGCCTGCTCGCACTGGCTTCCTGCAAAAGCACCAGCCCCGCCGGCGACAAGGTGAAAATGCCTTTCACCGGAAACAAGTACGAAAGCAACAACCGCTTTTTCCGGGGTACGGGAAATGGGGTGAGCGTGAAGCAGAACATTGCGCGCAGCAAGGCCGACCTGGATGCGAAGAACCAATTGGCCGGGCAGGTGAAGACGAACATCCGGGCGGTAACGGACCAATACCTCGGGCAAACCGAAAACGCGGAGGCCGCAGATGTGGCGGACAAGTTCCAGAGCTTGGTGCGCGAAGTGATGAACACCGAGATGGCGGACCTGCGCAAGATCGGCGAGGAGACACGCTACAACGAGACCACGAAGGAATACACGCAATACGTGGCCTACGAGATCAAGAAGAACGCCATGTTCCGCTTCATGAAGAAACAGGCGAAGACGGACGAGAAGATCAGCGATGTGACCCGCAAGAAGATCGATGAGATCCTGGATGAGGAGATCAAGAAGACGGACCTGGACGATCACGATTAGGGTGGGAAGGTGATAGGGTGCGAGGGTGGGTCGTCCGCACGCTAGCACGGTTTCACTCCTACCGCAATTGGAACATGGCAACAATGGGCAGGTGATCGCTGAAACCGCCCTTGTAATGGCCTCCGCTGTAGGTCTTGTCCGGTGAGGGGCCGTATTTGGGGTGATTGAAGAGCAAGCGTGGATCATGAAAGGCGGATGCCTTTCCCACCGTGATCCCCGGGCCCTCGAACAGCCCTTTCGATATGATCATTTGGTCCAGGTAGTCCCATTCACCGCCGTATTGGTAGCTGCCACTTCCCGCTGGCTGGTCCATGCACATCAGGTCAACCAGGCTGGCGTCCGCACGGGCGTCACAGGCTGCCTGCAATCCATTGCGGATGCTGGCATCAGCCGGGGAGTCATTGAAATCGCCCATGATCAGGATCTTCGCGTGTGCGTCATTGCGCAATAGTTCATCCACCTTACGCCGTACCACGTGTGCGGCTGCCATGCGCTTGGGCGCTGATATTTTCTCGCCTTCGCCCCGGCTGGGCCAGTGGTTCATCAGCACGTGCAAGTGCGTGCCATCGGCCAGCCGGAGCAGCGCATAGAGCACATCCCGCGTGCGGTCCCTGCCCAGGTCAACCGCCAACGGTTGTTGGTCCAGCACGGTGGCCAGGTCTTTGCGCACCAACAAGGCGACATCAATGCCGCGTTCATCCGGTGATTCAAAATGGACGAGGGCATAGTCCGCCTTCCCCAAGGGTTCCGTGTGCGCCAGGTCCTTCACCACGGCGGCGTTCTCCACTTCCGCAAGTCCGATCACGGCAGGTGGCCCATGGCCAGCCCAGGTGATCGCACGCGCCAGTTGTTCGAGCTTGTGACGGTATCGTTCCGCGGTCCAGTGCAACTTCCCTTGGGGCAGAAAGTCTTCATCGTTGGTGGCGGGATCATCCTTGGTGTCGAAGAGGTTCTCCACGTTGTAGCTGACGATGGCGGTGCCTTGGACGGGCGTGGAAGCAGCGGTGTCCTGTTGTGCCCGCGCGCCGGGCACATCACGCGGGGCCGGTGCAGCGCATCCGGCAAGCACGGCGCAATAGACGATCGGCAAGCCGGGGCATGTCAGGAACGGGTTTTTCATCGGCCCGCTTTTATGCCCAGCACACCCAACAGGCCGCGGGTCAATTCGCGGATCGCCGTGCGCCCCGATTGGAGCACCATGGTGTTCCTGGAGATCTCCGCGATCATGCCAGGCTCATTCTTGGCCGGTTTCGCAGGCTTGGCCGGTTCCACTTTGGCTGGTTCCACATCCTGATGCTCCTTCAGCCGCCTGTCCAGGATCTCGTTGGTGCTGTCGCGGTCGATGACCCCTTTGTATTGCGGTGCCAGCTCGGACTTGGCGACAAAGATCTGCAATTCATCAGGTGAGAGAATGTCCATGCGTGTGCCTGGTGCGCGGACCTGGGTGTAGGCCAAGGGCGTGGGAATGCCCTTCTCGTTCAACGCGGATACCAGGGCCTCGCCGAAGCCCATGGAGGTGATCCATTCCTTCGTGTCGTAAAAACCCGTCGTCGGTGGCGGCCGGTGCCGCAATGCCGCTCAGATCACCCTTGATGTCCATGAGCAGCGTGGGCACTCCATGCAGGGAGAGTTGCACGGCGATCACCTGCAACGATTTGGTTTTCCCCGTGCCGGAGGCCCCGGTGATCAGGCCGTGGCGGTTCATGGTGCGCAGCGGGATACGAACAATGGCGCCGGGAGGGCACTCCCCGTTGCGGACGGCGCAGCCCACTTCAGCGGCAACACCGGGAAAGGCATATACGGCCCGCATGGCCGCTGTGAAGTCTTCCAGGGAACCCATGGATGGTAAGCTGGCGGCAGTGTGAAGGGAATGGAAAAGGGGCCACCGCCCCTTTCCCCGTGTTACGGACGCAAGCCTCACCGGTCAATACCGAAGGTGATCTTGCAATTGAGCCTGTATTCGGTGATCTTGCCCTTCACCACTACGGCGCTCTGGTTCTGGACGTTCACTGAGCGGATCTCGCGCACGGTCTTTGAAGCTTCCTTCACCGCGGCTTGTGCAGCATCCTCCCAACTGATTTTACTGCTGGCTAAGATCTCGAGAACTTTTAAGATGGCCATCTTCCAGTGTTTTGTAGGGGTGATCGATCAGCTGAAGAGTTTTCCGAGCATGCCTTTCGCGGCATCTGCCAAGCCACCGGCATTGCCACCGAGCTGTTTCAGCAGGCCTTCCGCATCTCCGCCCATGCCTTGGATCAGGCTGCCGAGCTTGCCGCCATCGCCCCCCACGTGCTGGCTGACCAGGTTGGTGATCATGGGAAGGACCATGTCCTTCACACTGCCTGCCTTTCCGGCATCCAGGCCCACTTGGTTGGTGAGCTTGCCGTGCAGGGCATCGCCCACCTTGGACAGAATGCCATTGGCACCACTGGTATTGGCGTTATTGCTGAAGAGGCTCAGCACATCGTCCAGTCCGAAACCTTTGCCGCTGCCCAAAACCTCCTTCACACTGTCGGCTGCGGCGCTCACGGAGCCGGAAGCCTGTTGTTCGTTGAGTCCAAGCTTGGACATCAAGGCCGGTGCGGCTTCCTTTTGGAGGGTTGAAAGAATCTGATCAAACATGGGATCGGGATTTTATGGTGGAAGTTCCACCGGTGAATGGAAAGGTCGCCGGGCGCCTGATCGGCTCGGCGATCATCAACAACCCGCAAGTTAGTCCCACACCATGGAAGGTCCATGACCCTTAGGAATTTTGGGAAAGAAAAAGAGTGCGCTCCACCGTGCCGGACATTGGATCGTTCAAAAGTATCCATGCCTGTCCGCCCTTTGTTCCGACCCGACCCCGCTACCTTCGCCGACGGACATGCGTTGGCCCAACGACTAATTGAATGGCTGGCGCATCTCCCTCCCCGCAAGGCGATCTCCATGAAACTCACCTACTACGGCCAAAGCTGCATCGGCGTGGAGACCGGTGATCGGCACTTGCTCTTCGACCCCTTTATCAGCGGGAACCCGTTGGCCAAGCACGTGGATGTTTCCAAAGTGCCGGCCACGCACGTACTGCTCACACACGGGCACGGTGATCACGTGGCCGATGCGGAGAGCATCCTCAAGCGAACGGGGGCGGAACTGATCAGCAACTTCGAGATCTGCGAGTGGTTCGGCGCCAAAGGCATTCAGCGATCACACCCGATGAACATCGGCGGAAAGTTGGACCTGGGTGCGTTCCAAGTGAAGATGGTCATGGCCCAGCACAGCAGCACCCTGCCGGACGGCGCGCCTGGCGGATCGGCTGCGGGCTTCGTGGTCTTCACCGGTGAAGGCAACTTCCACCACGCCGGGGACACCGGGCTGATGCTGGACATGCAACTGCTCAAGCGCCACGCTTTGCGTTTTGCATGCCTGCCCATCGGGGACAACTATACCATGGGCATTGAGGACGCGGTGGAGGCCGCTGGATACATGGGCGTAAGAACCGTGGTGGGCCTGCACTACAACAGCTTCCCGGTCATTTCCATCAACACACAAGGCGCAATCAGGGCATTTGAACAAGCGGGGCTCCGCCTGTTGCTGCCCGGCATTGGCACAAGCATCACGATCCAACAAGCATAATTCAAGCACATGGCCAAGATCATCGCCATCGTCAACCAGAAAGGCGGCGTGGGCAAGACCACCACCGCGATCAACCTCGCCGCCTGCCTCGGCATCTTGGAGCGGCGCACCCTGATCGTGGACGCGGACCCACAAGCCAACGCCACCAGTGGAACCGGTCTTGACCCACGTGAAACAAAGACCAGCATCTACGAAAGCATCGTGAATGGGACCCCGGCGCAGGAAGTGGTCCGGAAAACGGACAATCCGAACCTGGACATCCTGCCCGGCAGCATCGACCTGGTGGGCGCGGAGATCGAAATGATCGACATGCCCGACCGGGAACGCCAAATGAAGAACGTGCTGGAACCGTTGCGCGAGCTGTACGACTTCATCATCATCGACTGCTCGCCTTCCTTGGGCCTGGTCACCGTGAATGCCCTTGTGGCCGCCGACAGCGTGATCGTACCGGTGCAGTGCGAATACTTTGCATTGGAAGGCCTGGGCAAATTGCTCAACACCATCAAGATCATCCAGCAGCGCCTCAACCCGGACCTGGTGATCGAGGGCATGCTGCTCACGATGTACGACAGCCGCCTGCGCCTGGCGAACCAGGTGGTGGAGGAAGTGAAGACCCACTTCCAGCAGCTGGTCTTCGACACGGTGATCCATCGCAACGTGGCGCTGGGCGAGGCCCCGAGCCACGGGCAGACCATCATCATGCACGATGCCAGCAGCAAGGGTGCAACCAACTACCTGAACCTGGCGCGCGAGATCCTCCAGAAGAACGACCTTACGCGCATCAAGGAGAACGAACGCACCATCGCGACCACGGAAGCGCAATGAGCAAGAAAAGAGGATTGGGGCGCGGACTGAGCGCCCTGCTGGAAAACCCCGGCACGGACATTACGGCGCACCACCCCGCTCAGGAACATGGAAGCCAGCGCGTGGCGGGCACCACGGCGTTCATCCCTGTTGCCCAGATCGAGCCCAACCCGTTCCAGCCACGCACCACGTTTGCCCCGGAAGCCATCCTGGAACTGTCGCAGAGCATCCGGGAACTGGGCATCATCCAGCCGGTCACCGTTCGCAGATTGGGCTACGACCGCTACCAGCTGATCAGTGGCGAGCGCCGCTTCCGCGCCAGCCAAGTGGCGGGCCTGGAAGAGATACCCGCCTACATCCGCATCGCCAATGATGAGGCCATGCTGGAAATGGCATTGGTGGAGAACATCCAGCGGGAGGAACTGGATGCGATCGAAGTGGCCATCAGTTTTCAGCGGCTCCTGGATGAAGTGAACCTGACGCAGGAAGCGCTCAGCGAAAAGGTGGGCAAGGACCGCGCCACCGTGGCGAACTACCTGCGCCTGTTGAAGCTCCCGCCGGAGGTCCAACTGGGCTTGCGGCAGCGGCAGATCGGCATGGGCCATGCACGGGCTCTGCTCGCCGTGCAGGATCCCGCCAAACAGGAGGACCTCTTCCGCCGCATCGTTGAAAGCCAGCTCTCGGTAAGGCAGGTGGAGGAAATGGCCCGCGGGGAAAAGCATGCCTCGGCACGCACTTCCGGCAGGAACAGGAAGCCGGGCGCTGGCCGTTACAAGGAAATGGCCAAGGACTTCTCCAACATGTTCGGCAGCCGTGTCACCGTGAAGCAGGGGGAGAATGGCAAGGGCCGGATCGAGATCAGCTTCCGCAATGACGATGACCTGGAGCGGATCAAGCGGTTGTTGGAGAGCCGGTGAGGTCGGCGAAGGTTGTCCATTGTCTGTTATCCGTTGTCGATCGACTGGTGCCGGTTGGTCGGCGGCCGACTGGACGCAGGCATGGCTTGTTTGAATTCAAGGTGCCTCAAGGCCCCCTTCGGGAGACCTTGATGGAGCAGTTGCGGACCATCCTGTCCAGGAGCATCCTGTATTCCCCGATCTTCGCGGCATGGAGCACACGCATTGGATGCACCGCTGCCTGCAACTGGCCCGGAAGGGCGCAGGGCATGTGGCCCCCAACCCGATGGTGGGCGCCGTGCTTGTGCAGGGTGGGCGCATATTGTCCGAAGGATGGCACCGCGAACACGGCGGGCCGCATGCGGAAGTCCACTGTTTGAATGCTTTGGGTTCGGGGCCGGTCCCGGCGGATGCCGTGCTCCACGTCTCACTGGAACCATGCTCCCACACAGGCCTCACTCCGCCCTGCACGGAGTTGCTGATCGCACGCGGGGTGCGCAACGTGGTGGTGGGATGCACCGATCCCGACCCGCGGGTGGCCGGGCGCGGAATTGCGCGGCTGTGCGAAGCAGGCATCACCGTGATCACCGACGTACTACGGGATGAATGCCGCTGGCTGAACCGCCGGTTCATCACCTCCCTGGAGCAGCAACGGCCGTACGTCGTTCTGAAGTGGGCACGATCCTCGGACGGATTCCTGGACCGCCGTCCCCGTGAAGGCCGAGGGGTGCAGCGCATCAGCAGCTTTGCCTCGGATGTGTTGGTGCACCGCTGGCGAAGCGAGGAACAAGCGATCATGGTGGGCAGCCGCACCGTGGTGAATGATGATCCCCGATTGGACGTGCGGCTTGTGGCTGGGCGGTCCCCGTTGCGCGTGGTGCTGGATCGCACCGGCATTACGCCGGTGCGATCCAACGTGTACGACGACAGTACGCCCACCATGCTCTTCACTGGCAGCAAGCGTGAATTGCCGGGAACGGAACAAGTGCTCATTTCCGGTGATGGCGATCCGTTGGAAATGCTGTTGGCCGAACTGCACCACCGGAAGATCCGTTCGCTGCTCGTGGAAGGCGGAGGCGAACTGCTTGGCCACTTCATCGCACAAGGCCTGTGGGACGAAGCCCGCGAGATCGTCGGCAGGCCGCTCTTTTTGCAGGGAACGCCGGCACCGCGCATGGACCGGCAACCGCTGCGTTCCTTTCATTCCGGAGTGGACCGCATTCATCTGTACGCACGCACCTTGCAACCGGAACCCGCATGGCCTTGGTGATCCTTTCCTCGCTTTTCAATGCTGCGGTGTATGCCCTTTTCAAGGTGTTCGGCAAACGGCAGGTGGCACTGCTGCCCGCCATTGTGGTGAACTACCTCGTGGCTTTCCTGTTCGGCATGGCCTGGTCCAGGCCTTGGGTTTCGGACCTCAGCTTGCTGTGGCTGCCGGCACTGGTTGAGGGCGCGCTTTTCATTGTCCTGTTCCGGTTGATGGGCTTGTCCACGCAATGGAACGGCATCACCCCCACCACCATCGCCGCGAAGATGAGCCTTGCCCTGACCGTGATCGGCACCGTGCTGCTTTTCCATGAGCGACCGGGAACACTGGCTTGGGCAGGCATTCTGCTTGCCTTGGCCGGCGTGCTCCTCGGCAGTTGGGGAGGCCGGTCCGTGCCAGGCAAGCGGCGCTGGGCACTGCCCGTGATCTTCGTTGCAAGCGCCTTCACGGACTTGCTGCTGGCCGTGGTGCAGCGCCTCCGTCTCACTCCGCTTACCGAGGCGGCGTTCACCCCGCTGATCTTCGGTTTTGCCGCGCTGATCGGCTTTTGTTGGCTTGCTTTCCGCCGGGAACGCACAGCCCTGCGCGAACCTCGGACCTGGGTCGCGGGCGGGTTGCTGGGACTGTTCAACTATGGCTCCATCCACTGCTTGGTGCTGGGTTTGTCGCGCAGTGGCCTGGAGGCCAGCACGGTGTTCCCGCTGGCCAATGTGGCGGTGATCCTCTTTGGTGCAGCAGCGTCCATGCTCCTGTTCCGTGAAACGATGCGCCCCGTGCACTGGGCGGGGATCGTGGTTTCCGTAGCTGCATTGATCCTGCTCATCGGCGCTGCGTCATGAACACGGACCAGTACCTCACCTTGTCCGGCGAAAGCACCGGTGAGGTCCGTGACAAGGCGAGCCGTTTCATGGCGTACGCCTTTCCGATCCAGGACGAACCTGCCTTCAGATCACGCTTGGCGGAGATCGCCGCGGATCACCACCGTGCGCGGCACATCTGCTTTGCATGGGTATTGGGCACTGCGGGCGACCGCTTCCGAGCGTACGATGCGGGGGAGCCGACCGGCAGTGCGGGCCGTCCGATCTTGCGCCAATTGCAGGGTGCAGGTCTGACGAACTGCGCCATCGTTGTGGTCCGCTACTTCGGTGGCACGCTTCTCGGCAAGGCCGGTCTGGCACATGCCTTCGCCGCTGCGGCGAAGGAAGCCCTTGCGCACAACGCCACCGTTCAGCTCACCCTGTTGGCGAAGGCTGCAGTGGATTGCAGTTACAACCTGGTGGAGGAGGTGAAGAAGCAGGTTGCCGCCTCCGGTGGCGTGGTGGAGCATTCCGAATATGCGGGCCAATGCCATTTGATCGTCGCCGTGCCGAGGCGCATGGTGGGGGACCTTGTCGCCAATTGGAACGCTGCCGGGGCAACAGCCCGACCGTTGCCGGGATCACCGGCTTGATCACGCAACGTTCCGCTTGAAGAAAGGCGCAAGTGCCGCCACCAGGGCCTCCGGGGCGCGTCGCGGCTTGTTCGTGGCCCGGTCGATGAACACCAGCGTGGTCAATGCCTCGGTGATCAGGTCACCGGCCTCGTTGAATACGGCATACGCAAAGCGGATGCGCACGGCC
Organism: uncultured Flavobacteriales bacterium; assembly: GCA_937873385.1. Taxonomy (GTDB): domain Bacteria; phylum Bacteroidota; class Bacteroidia; order Flavobacteriales_F; family PHOS-HE28; genus PHOS-HE28. The sequence goes on from CALMYC010000310.1 coordinate 10,208, forward strand.
GGCAGCTCCACGATGCTGGTGCGCACGGTCAGCAGGTCGTCGTAGAACGCCGGTCTCCGGTACTCAACCTTCAGGTCATGCACGGGCAGCATCACTCCTTCCTCCTCCATTCGGCGGTATGGCAAACCCAGGCTGCGCAAGGCTTCCACACGGCCCACCTCGAAATACTGCGCATAAGTGCCGTAGTACACATAGCCCATGCGGTCGGTCTCGGCATACCGCACGCGGAAGCTCGTTTCGTGGCTGTACATGCGGCGGGAAGGTAGTGCTTGCAGCCCATGCCGGGGACACTCGACAACCGCGCCGCGTTCCACTAACTTCACCGCCGGACCCACTGCACCATGATCATCCCTGACCAAGCCGCAGGCATCGGCCCAAGCGTGTCGCGGGGATACGTTGTACACCCGGCTGCCCACTTAGTCCCACCGGTTCCCGGCGACATTTCACCGCACGTGCACCATTCTTGGAAACCCTTGATGGGCGCGGGTTGCAAAAGAACATCTTCGCACTGCTCATTGGTCAAAACTTTCGATCAAAGCAAGCGTGCACAAACTTTTTTTTTCACTTTGCGCTGCTCATATTTGCCACCCTTGCAACGCACCCCTCTGCTGAATTGACCGCTACCCATCCCACCCGAAAATCCACCGGAAACCTGCTATGAAGAAAGACCATGAAAAGACCTGGGAGCGGTGCCTCGATGTGATCAAGGACAACGTCAGCCAACAAAGCTTCAAGACCTGGTTCGAACCGATCCGGGCCGTGAAGCTCGCCGACAACGTCCTGACCATACAGGTTCCCTCACAGTTCTTTTACGAATGGCTGGAGGAGCATTACATCGGCCTGTTGAAGAAGATCATCCGCAAGGAGATCGGGGCCGAGGGGCGCCTGGAGTACTCCATCATCATGGAGAACAACTTCAAGAGCACAAACCCTTACACGGTACGCGTGCCCACCAGTAATGCCCGCGAGGTGAAGAACCCCGCGGTGAGCCTGCCGATCGATGTGGCCAACAGCCCGATCAAGAACCCGTTCATCATCCCGGGCCTGAAAAAGATCAAGGTGGAAAGCCACTTGAACGCGAACTACTCCTTCGAGAATTTCATCGAAGGGGATTGCAACCGCCTGGCCCGCAGCGCCGGTTTCGCGGTTGCGCAAAAACCCGGCGGCACGGCTTTCAACCCGTTGCTCGTGTATGGCGGCGTGGGCCTGGGCAAAACTCACTTGATCCATGCCATCGGCATCGAGATCAAGAAGAACCATCCGGAGAAGACCATCCTGTATGTGCCTGCCGAGAAGTTCACCCAACAGTTCATCGAAGCGGTGAAGAACAACACCATGGGCGACTTTCAGCAGTTCTACCAAATGATGGACGTGCTGATCATTGACGATGTGCAGTTCCTCGCGGGCAAGGAGAAGACCCAGGACGTCTTCTTCCACATCTTCAATGCCCTGCACCAAAGCGGCAAGCAATTGGTGATCTCCAGCGACAAGGCCCCGGTGGAAATGAGCGGCATGGAGCAGCGCCTCCTCTCCCGCTTCAAATGGGGCCTGAGCGCGGACCTGCAAACGCCCGGACTGGAAACGCGCATTGCCATCCTGCAGAAGAAGATGTACGCCGAGGGCATCGAACTGCCCAAGGAATTGCGCAAACAGGGAGCGAAACTGCTCGGCCTGATCAAGAACCCGATGGTCGGCGATC
>CALMYC010000311.1 GCA_937873385.1 uncultured Flavobacteriales bacterium
GGGGGGGAATACGTCCAGAAGGACCATCAACCATGTCCTGCGAACTACGCCCTACGCCCTACGAACCACACGCTGCGCACCTTCCACCGGCAACTTGCAGCGGACAACTGCTCTTTTCCTACTTTGCCCGCCACCGACCGCCCATGCCCAATCCCCTCTTCCGCAAGAAATCCGTGGAGCGCATCCTGCGCGAGCACGGGCAACGCGAAGCGGACGGCAGTGCGGGCATGAAGCGGACGCTCACCGTGCGCGACCTCACCTTCATGGGCGTGGCTGCGGTGATCGGCGCGGGCATCTTCAGCACGGTGGGCGCGGCGGCGTACGAGGGCGGACCCGGGGTGGTGTTCCTCTTCATCATCACCGCCGCGGTGTGCGGCTTCACGGCGTTGTGCTATGCGGAGTTCGCCGGGCGCGTGCCCGTGAGCGGCAGTGCGTATACCTACAGCTATGTCAGCTTTGGCGAGGTGGTGGCGTGGGTGATCGGCTGGGCGCTGATCCTGGAATACGCCATCGGCAACGTAGTGGTGGCCATCTCGTGGAGCAGCTATTTCACCAACATCCTCGCGGCTTTCGGGCTGCACTTGCCGCCTTGGTTGGCCACCGATCCATTGGGCGCGAAGGAAGCCTACGAACATGCCGTGCAACTGGGGCAGCCCACGGAAGCCTTGGCGTGGGCCACCGCGCCGGTGATCGGCGGATGGCATGTGATCATGAACATCCCCGCCCTGCTGATCGTGGTGCTCGTAACAGCCTTGGTGTACATCGGCATCCACGAAAGCAAGAAGGCCGCCAATGGCATGGTGATCTTGAAGCTCGTGCTACTTGCGGCGGTGGCGCTGGTGGGCCTCTGGTACATCAAGGGCGCCAACTACGTGCCCTTCCTGCCCAACGGCATGGGCGGTGTGCTGAAGGGCGTGAGCGCGGTGTTCTTCGCCTACATCGGCTTTGATGCCATCAGTACCACGGCGGAAGAATGCAAAGACCCGCAACGCGACCTGCCCCGCAGCATGCTCTGGTCGCTGGTGATCTGCACGGTGATCTACTGCGTTACCGCATTGGTGCTCACCGGCATGGTGCCCTACACGGAATTCAAGGGCGTGATGGACCCGTTGGCTTATGTGTTTGACAAGGTGAACCTCCCGCTCTTCGGCTTTGTGGTGAGCATTGGCGCGGTGTTGGCGGCCACCAGCGTGCTGCTCGTTTTTCAACTGGGCCAGCCGCGCATTTGGATGAGCATGAGCCGCGATGGACTGCTGCCGCCGCGCTTCGGCCATCTGCACCGCAAGTTCGGCACGCCCGCCTTCGCCACCATCGTCACCGGTGTGTTGGTGGGCATCCCCGCGCTGTTCGCGCCCAGCGGCATCATCACGGACCTTACTTCCATCGGCACCCTGTTCGCGTTCACGCTGGTCTGTGCCGGGGTTTTGCTGTTGCCCCGCATCGACAACCGCGATGCCACGGGCCGCAAGCGCTTCCGCATTCCCTTCATCAGTGGCAAGTTCCTGGTGCCCGCAATCGTGTTGGCGTTCATCGCACTGGACCGCAGCCGCATCGCCACGGCCATTAGCAGCATGCACCTGGACCGCCAGTCCATCCTGCTCACGGCCTTCGTGGTCTTTGCCGTGGGCACCGCCGTGCAGTCCTTCCGGCGCAACTACTCGTTGACCCCCTGCATCGGCATGCTGAGCTGCGCCTACCTGATGATCGAGATCCCCGCCAAGAGCTGGATGGTCTTCTTCGGCTGGATGGTGCTTGGCCTGGCGGTGTACTTCGCCTATGGCAGGAGGCACAGCCGGTTGGCGGGGAAATGAGGGTTGTGTGGGCAGATGTTGGTTGTCAGTTGTCCGCTGTCAGTTGCCAGTTGTTGGATTTCAGTTGTTGGTGGCGGAAAGCCTGACAACGGACAACTGCGGCTTAAGCACAACCGCGATCATGTTGGCAGTACTGGACAACCATTGCGTTGCTCATTCCCGAGCGATCAGTACCCCACCACCAACCGGCCGGTCCATGTGCGCCCCGCACCGGTTGTGATCCGGCACAGATACGTTCCTGGTCGAACTGCTGTGAGGGGTAGCACGGTGCGGTCTTTGAAGGGAACTTCCGGCACCACGGAACGCCCGGTGATGTCCAATATGCGCATGGTGCAATCTTCACCTGCAAACCCCAATACAAGAACCTCCTTGGTGGCCGGGTTGGGTTGAAGGCCGGGTTGTGGTCCTGCCGGGGCAGCGGCATCCGCGGCACCTTGGGCAAACATCATTTTCGGCACTGAGTGGCCACTGCACTGCAATAGCGCCGCTTCCACCTCATCCCATGCCAACAAGCTGTCGTGCAGAAGCGATTCGGTTTGGGTGAAGCATTGGATCATCGCCAGGTAATCCTGTTGCTCAACGGAGGGAGGTTGGGGGATACCGTCCAAGATCACCAGGGCTTCATTCAGCCGGCCGGCGGCGCGTTGCACTTGTGCCTTTTCGATGCCCGAGTAGAAGATGAAATCATCCTGCGCTCCCGGTTCGGCTGCTTCAATGCCGGCCTGTTGCACATCGGACAACATGGCCAAATAGATGTCCGTTGCAGGTACATCGGTGCCAACGGCCAACTGTCCCTTCCCCAAGGCATCGCCGTAGCTCTCGTTCATTAATACTCGATCATAGGCGAGCAGGAATTTCTCGTGGTTGTTGGGTGCCGGGATCGGATCGCCCAGGATGGCGTGCAAGGCGGCCATGGCCATTAGCTCGTTGTTCGGCAGGCTGTCGTTGCGTCCAAGGTTGAGCGCATTGAGGCTGGCCAGGTTCAAGGGGACCATGGTGGATCCGGCGGTCAGCACAGCGGAACAATCGGGGCAGTACCCGAAGAGGGTCTGGGCTTGGGGACAGGGCGGCACCGGGCATTGGGAGGCCAGCATCAATTCCACCTGCCCGCAGGGCGTAGGCGGAATGCTGGAGGGATCAATGAACTGAAGGTTCGATCCGCAGGTGGTGATCGAATAATCGGCCGGGGTGAGGGGCGTGCCGATGGTGCCGTTCCAGTTGTTTTTTCGGGCGGGTTGAGTTACGCTGTAGGGCTGGCAAAGGAAGGTGCCGAATATTGAATTCTGGGAGCCGGTCGTCACTGGGCGCAGGCTGTTGTAGCCCAGGTCCAAGTACACGTTATTGGCCAGCTGGCATTGGATGGTCACCCCGTTTTTGAGGGCTGTCACCGGATGGTGGTCGTC
>CALMYC010000312.1 GCA_937873385.1 uncultured Flavobacteriales bacterium
CCCAAGCGTTCAACATGCAAGCAGGCAGCCGGTTTTCGTTCTTTCTGAAATATGGAAATGGTGGCAACTGCGAAGCCCCGGAGGACGGGGAGAATGTGATGCTGGAATATTCCCTGGACGGAAATTCCTGGAACATCATCGGTAATTACGCGAACCTTGCCGCATTCTCGGATTGGTCCTTGGTGGACGTGGCCTTGCCTCCTGCCGCCTTTGGCACACAGACCAGCTTGCGCATCCGCCAGCTTTCCAACAGCGGCAACACGTATGATGTGTGGGCGATCGATGATGCCTCACTGGTGGTCGGCTATGCCGGCCCCTTGGCGATCAGTCCATTGTCGGGGTCCCTATCTACAGGGGGCAGCACCGTGGTTTCCGTATCCCTCGGCACCGGCACGTGGCTACCGGGCACCTACCAGGAGAACCTTCAGGTCACTTCCAACGACCCGAACCAACCCTCGGTAACGGTGCCGGTCAACATCACCATTGTTGACCTGCCTTGCGCGGCATTCACCTACAACCTGCAGGATAGTTGCCAAGCATTGCAGCAGTTCACCAACACCACCTTCAATGACGCGGGCGTTTGGCACTGGGATTTCGGTGACGGCACCACCAGCGAGGAGCAGTCTCCCTGGCACACCTATGCCGCCGGCGGGGATTACACCGTGACGCTCACCGCTGGCACGGTACCGCTCACCACGCAATACAGCCACGTGGTGCATGTGGACCCCATTGCCGTGCAGATCAACCATTCCGACCCAGACCTGAACAACGGCACCACGGACTTCACCGCCACCAGCGCCACCGCCGTGCAATGGCAATGGAACTTCGGCGATGGCGGCACTTCGGACCAATCCGCCTTCACACATAGCTACACCGCTATCGGCACCTACATGGTGAGCTTGACGGTGTGGAGCGCCGCGGGCTGCTCCGTGATGGTGTTCGATACGATCTACTATGGCACCTCCGGCATTGTGGAGCGGGCGCAGGATGCGTTGACAGTTCGCCCGAATCCCAGCAGCGGGCATTTCATGGTGCGCGTAGATGGCATGGCAAGCACCGCCAAGGCCCGGATCCTGGACGCCACCGGCCGCAC
>CALMYC010000313.1 GCA_937873385.1 uncultured Flavobacteriales bacterium
GTGGAGAGCTACATCAAGGCCAACGAACTGGACACCAAGAAGGACTTCAAGGGGGAAAATGACCAAGCCTTGAAAAACCTGCAGGTCACTGCACTGAATGGTGGCAATGATGCCTTCAATGGCAAGGACTACGACAAGGCCATTGCAGGCTATGCCTTGAGCGAACGGATCGCCAAGGCTTTTGGCCAGGTGGACAGCAACGCGGTGTTCAACAGTGCGTTGGCGTATGAGTCCAAGGGAGATACGGCCATGGCCATCCAACGCTATGCGGAGTGCGTCAAGATCGGCTACGACAAGCCCGAAGTGTTCCGCTATTTGGCAAGCATGCAGAAAAAGACGGGCCATTTGAATGATGCCATTGCCACCACCCGGCAGGGCATCGCCAAACACCCCGACAACAAGGAATTGATGCTGGACCTGGTGGCCTTTCTACTGGAGGCCAACCGCACCGAGGAAGCTGAAACCAGCGTGAATGAGGCCATTGCGAAGGACCCGAACAACCCTGTGCTGTATTCCGTGCTCGGCAGCCTCTATGACGGCAAGGCCAATCCAAAGGAGGGGAAGGTGGCCGAAGCCGACATGGTGAAATGGTACGACCTTGCGGAACAAGCCTATAAGAAGAGCATCGAGGTGGACCCCAAGTTCTTTGACAGCTACTACAACATTGGCGTGCTGTACAACAACCGCGCGGCCTACGAATACGACAAGTGCAACGAGATCAAGGACGATGCCAAGTACACCGCCTGCAAGAAGAAGGCGGACGAGATCTACCTGAAGACGGTCCCGTATTTTGAGAAGGCCCACGAACTGAAGCCGGAGGACCGTGCCACCATGCAGCAGCTCAAGGTGCTCTATGCAAAGAATGGTGACTCGGCCAAATACGAAAGCATCAAGAAGGAACTGGGCGAGTGACCTTGCCCGCCGAAGAAATCAAGGGGCTGCCTCGAAGGCGGCCCTTTGATTTTGCCATGCCCGACATTACAGGTCCTTCCGCATCCAGATCACATCCTTCCTGCACGGCGCCATGGCCATAACATCCAACGGACGCAGCGTACCGTTGCGCCGCATGCTGTGGGAGCGGAAACCCGCATCCTTCAGCAAGGTGTTGATCTTTTCCGCAATGGGCCTCGCTGTACCGTATGTTGCAGTCTCCACCATGATGATGTCAATGGCATTGCCCGCAAGCATGCGCGCCGCCCCTTTCAACGCCCGCAACTCAGAGCCTTCGATGTCCAGTTTCAAAAAGCGGACCCGTTGGATGCCCTGTTCCGCGCAGAACTTGTCCACTGTGGTCAGCTTCACCTCGAAGGGGATGCCATCCTTGGGCGTGGCCGCGGTGGCCAGGCACGCATAGCCGACACGCATTACGCGCGGAGTGTCATAAAAGGTGCCCGTGCCTTCATGGTCCGTGAGGGCCAGGTCCCATAGTGTCCAATTGACGTGCCCCCCCATTTTGTTGGATTGCCGGATATGGGCGTTGGCGGAAGGGGAGGGCTCAAAGGAATGCACATGGCCCCCGGGTCCTACCAGGCCCAGGCAATAGGCCGTGACATAGCCCACGTTGGCCCCCGGATCCATGACCACATCGCCGGGCCGTACATGAAGGCTGAGGAAATTCATCATGCCTTCTTCGTACAGGCCATAATAGATCATCCTGTGCTGGCGGACCTGGTGGTTAAGCACCAGGAACATCCCGTTCAAGGCCAAGGGTTCCCCGATGGGAGGTGCAATCCAGGGGCCAACCAAGTCCACCAAGCGCTGCCTGCCACGCAAGGGCAATGTCTTCACCATGAACCGCAACCCTTTCCTTGCCGGCCCTTTAATGAATTCCATGTGGCGAATGTAGGATCCTGCTTCGCATCGCGCCGAAGCCTACATTTGGCCGCCCTGCATCAATAATTTTCACTTGCACAATGGCATCATTCAACCCGGTTACCGCATGGATGGAAATGAAGGCGCAACTGCCTGATCTCCAGATCCAGGACATTGGCCTCAAGTACCTCTATCCCGTGCTCATCGCATTGGTGGTCCTGGAATATGTGCAGGCCAGGCACCTGTACAACCTCAAGGAGACCTGGGCCAGCTTCATGATCGCCGCGGGGGCTACGGTGATGCGGGTGATCACACAGGTGTTCGAGGTCACCCTGTACTTGTTCCTGTTCCACCTGGCCGAACCGTTGCGGGAGCAGTACCTGGGCTATTCTTCTTTCGGCTTCGCTTGGTATGTGTGGGTGCTCTGTATCCTGGCGGATGACCACAATTTCTATTGGCACCACCGGCTGAGCCACAACATCCGCGTGCTGTGGGCCGCTCACCTGCCGCACCATTCGGCTAAAACCTTCAACCTTACAGTGAGTGTGCGCAATGGTTGGTTCATCACACTGTACAAGCCCATTTTCTGGATCTGGATGCCGTTGGTGGGCTTTGAGCCGATCATGATCGCCACCTGCCTGATCGTGAACTCCTTTTACCAGTTTTTCCTGCACAGTCAATTGGTGCCCTCCTTGCCGCTTTATGAAAGGTTCTTCAACACGCCATACGTCCATACTGTGCACCACAGCAGCAACACGGAATACCTGGACCGCAACCACGGCGGCATCCTGACCATCTGGGACCGGATCTACGGCACTTGGCAGGCGCCCATTAAGGGCATCAAGCCACACTATGGCATCAACCACGATCCGGGTACGGACAATCCCATCACACACAACCTGTTCGAATTCCAGGAGATCTGGAAGGACGTGAAGAAGGCACCCGGGCTCAAGAACAAGTTCATGTACATCTTTGGCCCGCCCGGCTGGAGCCACGACGGCAGCAGCATGACCAGCAAGCAGTTGCAGCGGGAACTTGCCTCGGCGAAGGCGGCAGGGCGGGAAGTGCCGGAGCACGTCTTCGTGCGGGCGAATTGAGCTTCGACGCCGAAGTTTTCACTGTTTCACCCAGCGTTGTGAAGTCACACCCGTTGTTCCTTCCACGTGGATGACGTACACCCCAACGGGCACTTCACGCATCCCGATCCAAGCAGGGGAGTGGTTGATGGGGGCCTGAAGAACTTTCCGGCCAAGGAGGTCCGTCACATGGACCCGTGCGACGGCAGGCACAGTTCCCTCAGTTTGTAGCCAGAATCCCTCATTGCCGGGATTGGGATGAACGGTCCACATGGGTAAGGGGGCGTCCTTGATCCCTACAACAATGAGGTCCGTGCAACTCACTGTGATGGTGTAGTTACCGTCCGCAGCATTTGCAGGGTCATACAGCAAGGGCAAATAGTACAGGCCAGGCTGAACTTGGAATAAATACCGGGCATTCCCGTCCTGGCATGTATCCCAAGCAGTGGGGCCTGCCATGATCACATTCCCTCCGCCACAGCTGTCGGTGACGAAGTCCAGCGTGTTTTGCCAAGCAGGGCTTTGGCTGCAATAGCTTACAGTGAAGGAATTGCACCAATCGCTCATGTCCAAGGCATACCACTTTACCGGCAGTCCCTCCCAAGGTGAACCGGCTGGAAAGTCTCCTGTGGCGGTTTCGTCCGCCAGCGCACCTGAAAGCTGGCCCGGGGCATTTTTCCCACTTTTAATCT
>CALMYC010000314.1 GCA_937873385.1 uncultured Flavobacteriales bacterium
TCCCCGCCATCCACGCCACCTTTCTTGTCAAAAAAGCCCCTCCGACATCCGCCAGCCCCGCCATGTTCCTCAAGCGCCTCCTGTATTACCTCAATCCAGCCACGCTTTTCGGCAAATCGGAGAACAACGTGAACCTGCGCTTCATGCATGGCATCAACCGCATCAGCATCTTCATGTTCCTGGCGTGCATTGTGGTGATGGCCTTGCGGGCCTGTGCACGGTGAGGGGTCAACGGCCTTTGTCCACGCGCAGCACGTGGATGTATTCCTCCGTGCCGTCGCCCTCCATGGCCGGCCCACTCCGCAGGACCGCGGTGATGGCCACGTCAAGAGGTGCCGGGGGATCCTTCACCTGCGTCCGGTAGCGTTCCTCCAGCTGCGCGGAGGTACTGTCGGCGGCTACGGGAAAGGCATACCTGCTGCCCTCCGGTTTGAAGCTGTGCGCATCCGCATAGTACACGTAGCCGCCGTTGAGGTGCATGGGCCCGTACGTGAAACTGTCCACCCTTGCAATGGACCGGGAGAGCGGGCCGGCGAGGGGTTTGCCTTCCCGGTCCAAGGGATCCAACCGGTTTCCGCCGGTCACCCACAACCGCGCATCGCCGCCGGTCCGCAGGATCAGGGTATCCCCGTTCACCGACCAGCCGCCCATCCGCCCATACGGAATACTGTCGCGGTCCAGGTACGCATCGGTCATCACATAGGTGCTGTCCGCCCGCAGGTGCAGCCGCTCCACAATGCCCGGGCAATCCGCGCACGGCACCGTGTCCGCATAAAAACCCGTCCAATCCGGCGCAACGCCATCCCAGGTCGTGTCGTCCACGGCCACGGCCGCATCGTGGGTTCCGGGCGCACCGCAGGCCGCAAGGACCAGCACGGCGATGATCAGGCAGGGCTGCGGTTGGATGCACATCCGGCAAAGAAACAACGCCGCCCGTCCATCTTTGTGCACCATGCCGCAGACCCTGTTGATGTCCGCCTTCTATTTCGGCAGCGTGGAACACTATGCGCTGATCGCGCGAAGCACCGGCGTGGTGATCGACGTGGGCGAGCATTACGGGCGGCAGAGCTACCGGTCGCGGACCAGCTTGCCCGGCCCGAACGGCAAGCAGGACCTCAATGTGGCCATTGCCCGGCGCAGCGGGGAGAAGATGCCCATGTGCACCGTGGGCCTCAGCTACGCTGAGCCGTGGCACCGCCAGCACCTGCACGCGATCCGCAGCACGTATGGACAAGCGCCCTGGTTCATCCACTACATGGACGGATTGGAGGCCGTGCTCGGCCAGCGCCATGCCAGTTTGGTGGACCTGGACCTTGCCACCATGCGCCTCGTACTGCAATGGCTTCGGCTTGCCGTGCCCGTTGAAGTGCGGAAACAGCATGTGGACAACGCAGATGGCCTGCTGGACCTGCGGAATTCACTGCATCCGAAAAAACCGTTGCCGCCGGAAGTTCCGCCATTGGCGGCCTATCCACAGGTGTTCGCCGACCGGCATGGCTTTTTGGGGCGCATGTGCATCCTGGACCTGCTGATGAACACGGGGCAAGGGGCTCTGCGGATCTTGCGGGGTTGATGCCGGTGGCCGGTTCCGTTACCGTGCTTGGGGCACCGGCAGCGCCAGCTTATTGTCCAACAGGGCCTCCGCATGCCGCTGCACCACGGCTTGAAGTTTCATCTGCAAGGAATCGGCAACCGTTGGCTCGCGCACGGCCAGGTCATGCCGGAACAACGTATCTTCCTTGTAGGCAAAGAGGCCCTTCGCCTGTTCGCCGTTGAAGAACAACAGGTGGCGATCGCCGATGATCTGGTACTGGCCGTTGAGGTACTGTGCCGCGTAGGGAGCGCGGTCGTGCTTGAACAGGCTTCGGCCAAAGCAGTTCACCGCGCCGTCAAAGCCGGTGATGTCGAGGATGCTGGGCAGGATGTCCAAGTGCTGGGCCACGGTGCTGTCCCGCCCGCGCAGGCTGCCGTCCGGCCTGAAGAATATGATGGGCACCGCAAAGCGGCCTGCGGCATTGGTGTACCACGGTGGATGCACGTTGTACAGGTAGGTGTGGTCGCCGGTGATAACGAAGAGCGTATTGGCGTACCAAGGGCTTTTCGCGGCGCGCCGGAAAAATTCACGCAGTGACAGGTCCACATAGCCCAACGATTCGTGGATTTCCTGCGTGCCCTTTGGAAAATGGTTTTTCCACTTGGCCGGAATGGGGAATGGATCGTGGGATGAAAGGGTGAAGACGACCGAGCAGAACGGCGTTCTTTCCCGATCAAGGCTGCTGGCGAAGTACTGGAGGAACTCCTCGTCATAAATGCCCCAATGGCCGTCGTAATCCGCATTGTTGCCATATTCATCCCGGCCGTGGTAACGGTCGAAGCCCGCCGCCCGGCTGAAGGAATCGAACTTGTACTCCCCGTTGAGGCCACCGTGGAAGAAGGACGTACTGTAGCCGTTCTGCTTCATGCGCGTTCCCAACCCCTCCACTTGATCGCCCGCATAGGCCGTGTTCATGAAGGCATCGTCCGTGAAGGACGGGATCCCTGCGAGGATGGCGCACATGCTCTTGTTGCTACGCTCGGCGTTGGCAAAGGCATTCCCAAAAACGAGTGATCGCTGCGCAAGGGAATCCATGAAAGGCATGTAACCGGGCGCGTGGCCCGGCGATCCGAGGTATTCGCGGCCCATGCTTTCCACGATGATGAGCACCACGTTCTGCTTCCGGTCGGTGGGCTCCCTGTGGAGTTCATAGCGCAACGGCATGCGCCGGTCCAGTTCCTGTGCGGTGTACCAGGTTCGCCGTTGCACTTCCGGCCGGAATAGCGAATACCCGAATGTGAAGGCGGAATTGGTGACCAATGGTGCCAGTGCCACGTCCACATGGTCCGCGGCCGAAGCCGGGGAAAGCCCCTGGTACTGCCAGCCTCCGCGGCCCAACAGCACGAACAACCCGATGCCGGCCACTGAAACCGGGGCTTCCTTCCACCACGGCAACCGGGCACCAACGCGTTCCTTCGGCCGGGGATGGAATTTCCACAGCAGCACCAGGAGCAACAGGAACACGGCAGGCACCCAGGCGTAGTCCACCAGGAACGAAGGCAGGTTGCGCACACCGGCGCCGAGTTGGCCGAGCAGGTTCGCCGCCGGAATCTTGGCGTCGGTGAAGAACACCTCGTTGAAATGCGATTCGTTGGTGATCTGCCGCAAGGGCCGCACCTCGACGCCCTGTTGCTTCATCGGCAGAAAGAAGAAACTGAGCCCCTGATGCTTCGGCTTGTCCCAATCGGTGCGTGCGATCAGCATGCCGTAATCGGCCGTTGCCGCAGTCGAGGTCCAGATTTTCTGGCCGTTGACGGTCCAGCCATTGCCGTTCGGCTCGGCGCGGGGGCGCACGGCGGCGAGGTCCGAACCCGCGCCCGGCTCGCTGTAAAGCAGACACATGGTGATCTCGCCGCGCAGGATGCCGGGAATCACCGTCTTCTTGAGTTCATCGGTGCCGTAGGCGAGCGCCGTGTTCGCATAAAGCTGGGTGCGGTCCATGCCCGAGCCCGGCGCGCCGACGCGGTTGAATTCCTGCTCGATGAT
>CALMYC010000315.1 GCA_937873385.1 uncultured Flavobacteriales bacterium
CGGGCTGCGCGCCGGCAGGCGCGCGGATGACCATCGGCACCAGCTTGTTGGCCGAGGCTTCCACCTCGACCGTGTCGGAACCCTGCTGTCCGGCCAGCACGGCCAGGCCGGGCATGCCCTCCAGCATGATGTGCCCATCCGCCAGCAGTGCAACCAGCAGTTTCTGGACCATGTCCTTCTGGCCCACGATGGTCTTCTGCATCTCCTGGTCGATCAGGTCCACGAACGAACTGGCTTGCTGGATGCGTTCGTTGAGCGCACGAAGGGTGTCAGAGGTGGATGGCGTGGCGGTCAGGGAAGGGGTCTGGTCCATGTCCATGGTTGAGCGGCCTGTTGTTGAATTGCGATTGCAAAATTGCCACTGGTGACGGGCATTTGCCGATGTTTTCCAGTTAACATGTGTTAACCGGCAAGGGCGCTTAAGCATACCTTCGGCCAACCTTTGGTGAACTGATGGCGCCAGGGACGCGAAAATGGCCTCACAGACGTTGCTGGACACCATCGAACAAGTACGCGATTTCCATGAGGCGTTCGGCATTTCATGCGCCAAAAAGCCACAAGGGTCCGTTGGCATGGAGGGAGCGCAGCTTCGTCATGAATTGCTGCGCGGGGAGAATGAGGAATACCTGGCGACGGCGAAGCAGGGAAACCTGGTGGAAGTGGCCGATGCCCTTGGGGATATGCTCTACATTTTGTGTGGAACGATCTTGAAGCACGGTCTGCAGGTCAGGATCTGGGCGGTGTTCCAGGAGATCCAGTGCAGGAACATGGGCAAGTTTAGCAACGACACCAGGCCTGTTCTCCGGGTGGACGGCAAGGTGCTGAAGGGTGAAAATTACTTCCGGCCGGACATCGCTTCGGTGCTGGGGGAAAAGCGGCGCAAGCAATGGACATTCCAACACTGATCGATCGCGCGCACACATCCGCATTCGCGCGCTGGAAACTGAACTTCGGGTTGCGCTGGTCCATCCCGTTCAACAGGCCGCACGGCTTCCGCGTGGTACCGGGGGCGAACGGCGCTATGCGCGTAGAGATCCCGTTCCGGAGGGCCAACCGCAACCACATCCGGGGCATCCACGCGTGTTGCCTGGCCACGGCGGCGGAACTGTGCAGCGGGCTGGCCCTGATCGGCCGCATGGACCCGAAGCTGTACCGCATCATCATGATGGACTTGCACATGGATTACCACTGGCAGGCCAAGGCAAACGCCTGCGCCGTCTTCAACCCGACGCGGGAAGAGGTCCAGCGGAACCTGTACCTGCCGCTGCAAACAGCCGAAGCATGCCTGTACTCGGCGGTAGTGCATGTGCATGACGTTGCCGGCAACCACTTGGCCACGGGCCGCATCACCTGGCAGGTAAAGCGCTGGGAAAAGGTGCGGACCCGGGTGTGATCTCTGCTCACTCCCTGCCCTTCACCGAAACGCCCGAGGCCTTGTAAACGAAATACAGGTCCACGAACGGGCGCATGGCCACCGGCATGCGGCGATTTTTCTCCACCGGCACGATCAGCAACACCTTGTCATCCCATCGTGCGCCGAGGAAGGCATGGTATTTCGGGAATTTCTTGAGCACGGCTTCACGCGAGGCCAGGTTGTCAATGCCGTCTGGCCAGTTGCGTTCCGTGCTGCGGAACACCACGGCATCGATCTCCGGGCCGCTCATGCCCATTTTGGACAATGCTTCCATTCCCGCACTGTCGCTGGCAAGGTCGTAGGCCCCGTAGAGATCGGCCGGTTTGGTGATCTCCACCTTGGGGCGGCGCTTCCAGTGCGGTCCCCGGCTAATGGCGGGCCGGGCCTTGTTGGGCTCGGCATTTTGGAGGGCCCCTTCCGGCACAACCAGGTAAAAATCAGCCAAAGGGCGCATCACTTCGGGCATGTGGAGGTTGCTGGCTGCAGGCACCATCACCAGTGCCATCATCGTGCTGTCCTGCTTGAAGGCGCAAAGGCGGAAGCCCACGTAGTTCTGGATCCAGGGCATATTGGATGCCCTCGCGGTGTCCGTGCGGATGCCCGCAGGCCATTGGTCACGATCGCCGTACTGGAGGATCTGCACGATCTCATCATTGCTGAAGTCGCCGGTCCTCAGGGCTTCCAGCGCGGATCTGTCCTTGCGGACATCCGGCGACTTGGCCAAGGCCATGGCATCGGTGATCTTCACCTGTTGTTGGGCGGACAGGCAACCGGCGAAGGCGAGAAGGAACAGAAGGGAGGATTGCAGGCGGTGCATGGCGGGCGGGGTTTGGGGATAACAGGCTGGAACAAAGTTATCCGCCGGTCTTGGCTAGGATCGCGCAACTTTGTGGCCCTGACGAACCGATGCGCACTACAATCCTTATACTGCCCATGGTGCTTTTAAGTTGCGGCAACGCCACCACGGGAGCCAAGCAGAACCAACCGCCCATGAATTTTCACCAGTTAAAAGCCTTGGACATCAACGGCAACAGTTTCGACATGGCCCAACTTGCGGGCCACAAGGTGCTTGTGGTGAACACCGCCAGCGAATGCGGCTTCACCCCGCAGTACAAGCAGTTGGAGGAGCTCTACGAGCAGTACAAGGATGGAGGGCTGGTGATCATCGGCTTCCCCAGCAATGATTTCGGGAAGCAGGAGCCGGGAGATGAAAAAGCCATTGCCTCGTTTTGCGAAAAAAACTACGGGGTGACCTTTCCCATGATGTCCAAGGTTCACACCAAGGGAGACCAGCAAAGCCCAGTGTATGCTTGGCTCACGCGGAAGGACCTGAACGGCGTGCTGGACAGTGAGGTGAAGTGGAATTTCCAGAAATACCTCATTGATGAACAAGGCCACCTGGTGACGGTGTACCCCAGCGCCCAGGAGCCGCTCAGCGAACCGATCATCAAATGGGTGGAAGGGAAATGAGCAGCGAGCAAGTGGATATCCTTTGCATCACGGCTCACCCGGATGACGCGGAGATCGGCATGGGCGGCACCATCCTGCGCCATCTTCATCAGGGGCGTTCGGTCGGCATCATCGACCTCACGGCAGGGGAGTTGGGAACGCGTGGTTCAGGCGAGATCAGGAGGCAGGAAGCTGCGGAGGCGGCCAAGCTGCTCGGTGTAAGCTTCCGGTACCAGCTTGGCCTGCGTGACGGGTTCTTTCGCGTGGATGAGGAGAGCCTGCTGAAGGTGGTGGTGGCGTTGCGCAGGCACAGGCCAAGCATCGTGCTGACCAATGCCATCCAGGACAGGCACCCGGACCACGGGCGGGGATCACACTTGGTCTCGGAAGCGTGTTTCCTCAGCGGTTTGCGCCGCATCAGCACATCCCACATGGGGAAAGAGCAGGAACAATGGCGCCCGATTGCGGTTTACCACTGCATTCAAGATCGTTGGGTGCATCCGGACCTGGTTGTGGACGTCACTGATTTCTGGCGGAAAAAGATGGAAGTCCTGGCCTGTTTCAAGTCGCAATTCTTCGATCCAACGAGCACAGAGCCCGTTTCGGCCATCAGTGTGCCGGAATTCATGCCCATGTTGGAGGGCAGGGCACGCGACATGGGCCGACTGATCAGCGTGCATTTTGGCGAAGGCTTCACCGTGGAACGTCCGCCCTGCGTGGATGACCTGATGATCCTGGCCTGAGCGCCGGTTCAATTTCCGAAGCTGTTCTTGCGCACCAGCACGGCCTGCGCGCCCTGCTGGCCAAATGACCTGCCTGCGGCAATGAAGCCGCCGTCAGGCAGCACTTCCAACTGGTGCAGCACATCTTCGCCGCCCAAGTCGTAGGTCCGCGTCCAGATCGGGGCCCCCGTGGCAGTAAGCCGCATCACCATGCCGTCCGTGGCGTGGTTGTTCCCGGCCAGGCCAGCCACCAGCAGATCACCGTTCGGGGCCAACTGGATGTCTTCCGCCGTACTGGCCTGCCCGACATTTCCGATGGTGCGCGTCCAGAGTGTATCACCGTCCGCATTCATGGAAAGGAGGTATGTGCTGCGCACATGCTGGCCACCGGCAACGGGCCCATAGCTGTCCGTGTAGCCCGCCATGATATAGGCGGTGCCGCTCCGGGCAATGCCCTTCAGCCACTCGTTCTTCACGCCTCCCCAGCTTTGCCACCACTGTTCCGCGCCATTGTTGTCCGTGCGGAGCACATAGGCGTCCGCATCACCGGTGAAGCCGGCAATGCGCCCCGCCACCATGTAGCCATCGGGCCCCGAGGCCACGCTGTTGGCGAATTCAGAGGCTTCAGTGCCATAATGGTATTGCCAGACCAGGTTACCGTTCGCGTCCAAGCGCACGAGCAGGGCATCACTGTCCGCCGTGCCCCGCCAGGTACCGCAGGCGATATAGCCCCCATCGTCAGTGCGTTGCAGGCCCATGAGTTCTTCCTGCGTGCCCGGCGCATCGGAAGTCCAGGCCCAAAGCACTGCACCGGTGGGAGAGATCTTGGCGACCAAGGCATCCTGGTCCGAACGGCCCGTTGCAATGCGTGAACCACAGAGCGTGATGTTTCCGTCCCCCGACACCACGGCATCCTGCACAAAACAGGCACCGTCCATGGCCACGTCAAACCACTGCTGGTTTTGGCCCTGAAGGTCGGTGCGCAAGAGGCGGATGCGCACCTTGTCCCCGCTTGGGAAAACTTCGCGCACCAAGGTGCTGTGCCCCGTGGCATCGCTCACTGTGGCTGCGGCATCCTGAAGGTTGGCGCCGCCATACGAAAGCTGGAAACTTTGGGCGGATGCATCCGCGGCGAACAGGAGCAGGGGCAGCAACAGGCGGGCAATGCGTGGCATGCAATGAAGTTAGGCGAAGGCGGCGGC
>CALMYC010000316.1 GCA_937873385.1 uncultured Flavobacteriales bacterium
GATTGTTCACAAACCATTGGAACGAGCCCGCCCCGCTGGCGGTGAGCGTGAGCGGATTGCCGGCGCAGATCGTGGGCACCGCCGGGGAGATGCCGACCACCAGCGGTGGGTTCACGGTCACATTCACGGAACTGGGCGGGCCGGAACAGCCTCCGGAAGATGCCGTAACCGTGTACACGCCTTGCCCGGCCATCGAAATGTTCGGCAAGCTGGGCGCATTCAGCTGGGATGTAAATCCGTTCGGGCCGGTCCACGTGAAGGTCACTCCGGGAACCGCATTGGCTGAAAGGTTCAGCGTTTCACCCACGCATAAGGTGATCGGCCCTCCCACGACCGGTGCCGCCGGAAGCGGGGTCACGGTGAGAGGTGTGCTTGCCGCGGTGGAACCGCAGGCACTGGTGGCCGACGCCGTGATGGTGAAATTACCGGATGTTGGATAGGTGATGGTGCCCGGGTTTTGCGTGCCGGCACTTGCCGGTGCGCCCCCAACGGTTGTCCAACTGTAGGAGGTGATCGGCGTGCCGCACGGGGTGAACACCGCCGAGGGGCCCACGGTCTGCCCAGCGCAGATGCCGGGCAGTACGTTCGTCGCGACCTGTGGCGGTGCGCCCACGGTCACTGTTTGGTTGATGGGAAAAGTGCCGCAGGAATTGATGGCCTGCAGGGTGACGGTGTAGTTCCCCGCCCCGGTGAACGTGAATTGCGGGTTGAAGCTTGCCGCGCTGGTGCCCCCGCTGAAACCGGCGTTCGCGGCACCACCGCAGGAAGCACTGTTCGTGGTGGCGAGCCAATTGTAGCGCGTATTGCAACTGTTCGGGCTGGTGCTGCCGTTGACCACGTTGGCCACCAAGGGCGTGCACCCCGTGGTGGGCGAAAGTGTGTAGGCCGGCTGTGGCGGGGCTTCCACGCAAATGCTTCGGAAGAGGGTATCGGACCCGCAGATGTTCCCCGTCACATCGGATACGGTGTAGGTGCCCGGGACCGTGAAGGTGATCCCCAACGAAGCGGCGCCTGTGGTCCAGACCGAAGGCGTGGTGGGTTGGCCGTTGTCGCTGCCCAAGGCACCGCTCACCGTCCAGCCGGCAGCCGGGCTGATGCGCCAGATATGCTTGGGCGCAGTGCAGGCAGGGGCCTGTTGCCCTTGGCTAACGTCCGATGCGGTAACGGCGCTGCCCACGCAGACCGTGTCCCGCGAGAGCGTGAAGCCTGCCACCGGTGATTCCGAGACGCGGATCTGGTTGATCTGGCCCGTCCGCGTGTCGCAGGGATTGGTGATGCGCCAGGAAATGGAATACTCACCGCCGGCCACTGCACAGGAAGACTGGGTGTAGATGTGTGAAAAGGCAGCCTGCGGAGGCTGCGGCAACGTGTCCACCGTGCCGTCGCCATAATCCACGATGTACAGGGTGCCCGGCGGGTTGGTGCTGAAATTGTTCCACTCAAAGCTGATGGGGCTGCCCGAACAGATGGTTGAGTTGGACACGATGCTCAAACCGCCCAACGGGACCTCCCCGACGAACACGTTGAAGGGCACCGTGATGCTGCAGTTGCCCTGTGCCTGGTTCTGCACGGTGTAGCTGCCACTGCTCAGTCCAAATGGGAATTGCTGCGTATCGCTCCAACCGTTCCCGCCAAAGGTGCCTGTTTGGCCATTGCCCCAGGTGATGGAATAGGTGGCGCCCGCCAATGCCGAGGAGGCATCGGTGAAATCAAAGATGTACGGATTGGCGCCCAGCCCGCACACACTGAAGGTGAGCACGCCCCCGTAGGTGGAGGTGATGGCATTCGAGCAGGTCAGGTTCACGGTGGGCGACGGGTTCACGGTGATGGTGACCTGATCCGTGCCTGAAAGGCCGTTGACATCCGTTGCGGTAAGCGTGTAGGTCCGCGTGATCGTTGTATTGCACTGCGGTTGGAGGACGCCCGTGCTGCTCAACCCGGCAGCAGGAGACCAGCTGTACACATATGGCCCGGTGCCGCCTGATGCAGGTGCCCCGCCCAAGACAACGGTGCTTCCGGCGCAGATCGTCGCATCGCTTCCTGCATGGGCCGAAACTTGGGCGCACAACGGCTTGTTTCCAAACAGAAAAATACCCACGGACAGAAGGACTACCGGGCTGAACAGGCGCATTGTGGCACTGGGTGCAACATGGCTAAAGTAAGCCGTGCCCGTTCTGCATTCCGTCCATGGCCGGAAATGTTCCAACATCATTCGTTTCAATTCGCCGGCCCAAAGGATCATGGGTGCCACAAATGAACAGGGCCGCCCGGTGAAGGACGACCCTGCCGCATGATTCCGTTGCCTGCGTCAATTGCCGCAGCCCATGGCACCAAAGCCGTTCACCACGGAGAAGGAATCATTGTCGTCATTGTTGTTATCATCGAAGAAGCCCACGCCTTCCACAGCGTAATAGTTGCCGTTGAAGCTCATGGTGCCGTCGTTCACCGAGATATGGCCGTCCTTCGAGAGGTAGATGCCCCCGCCGTTCTGGAAACTGATCACAAAGGCGAAGCTGAAGTCGTGCAGGTCGCTCTCCGGCTGGTCCAGATCGCTGACCCAGTTGAGCACGTCATAGCTGGCATTGGCGAGTTGGTCGGCATAAACAAAATAGTAGGCAAAGCCGTGGAAGTACTGGAACGGATCGCTATCCCCGTCGGAGAAATCACCGTTCACCAGGGCATCGATGTCGCCAGAGATACCGATCACGCCCGCCACGTTGCCCATGTCCGGCCCGAACAGGCCTCCGCCCATGGCATCCTCACCCACCGCAAAACAAACGGCGATGTCGATGTCCAAGGTGGTGTTTCCCGCGGATACCACACCACCGCCTGCACCCAGCCCTGCTGAAGGTTCCGTGAGCACGGCCATGCCGCCCTGCTCGGTCCACACCCACTGCCCACCGTTGCTGCTGGCGAAGTTCATGCCCTGGGCCGGCACCGCAGTGAATGAAAAGCCGCGTGCGCTGCCTTGCTGCCGGGTGAACACCAGGACCTTGTCCATCGTGCGGTTATAGATGCCCACCGAGGGCAGCTTGCCCACCAGATCCCTGATCTCCCGCTGTTCGTGCAGGTCCGTCACCGTCCTCGCTGGCAGCGGGTCGGAGATGGGCTCCTTGCTGCATCCGGTGAACATCACGGATGCAACGGCCAGCGGCAAGGCATACTTCGCGAGTGTGGGAAAAAATTGCATTCCCTGGTTCATTGCCCTATTCATGTTGGGGAATGGCAAAGCTTAGAACAACCAGCCCAGACGCAATTGGCCCACCACATTGGGGCCTACCTGGAACTGGCTCACGTTATCCTTCTTGCTGTCACCGCTGGTGGTCTTCGTGCCGGACCCGTCATCGTTCAGGCCCACGGTTTCCGTGGTCTTCTTACCGGGCATGGTCACCGCTATGCCGAAGCCAAGCTCCGTTCCCACATAGAGGGACTTGGCCATATAGTAGTCGAAGCCCGCAACGGCATTGACCCCCGCGCCCAAGGTGCCGCCCTTGGTCTGGTCATAGCCCAGCGAGTGGTTGCCATTGTTCAGCACCAGATCGGTTTCATCCTTCTTGTTCGTCGTGGTGTAGTTCAGGTCCAGATAACCACCGAAGTAGGGCGAAAGGCGTTCCGTTCCGGCAAGGTGTTTTTCAATGCCCGGCTGCACGGCGATGGTGATCGAGCTTTCCTTCTTCTTCAACTCAAGCGCCTTGGTCTGCCTATTCTCGTCCTGGGTAATTGTGGACTTGTTGTTGAATCCCACGAACACACCCAGGCGCATGGCGCTGGAAGCGGAGCTGAAGTGGCGATACTTGATTCCCGCCATGGAAATGGGGCTTCCGCCCAGGGGGGCGAGCATCAACTCCAGGTTCTTCTCGCCGCCCGCGGGGCGGAAAGTGGATTGCGCCTCCACGCTGGAGGCCCCGACAAAAAGAATGGTCAGTGCAAGGAACTGCTTTTTCATGGTGTTTTTTTTTTGGAATTGCGCGAAATTGTCGGCTGTCCAACGTCCGTGTACCATTGCGGTTTTCAAATTACGTAGGCCCACCTATGAATTTACGTGCTTCACCGTAGGCTGTCCAGGGGTTACGGCACCGCCCCCAAGGCTTGGCCCGCACAATCCATCGCGGCAGCCCCTACATTGGTCACCAAACAATTCAGCATGCGCCCCTCCCTGCTCTGCATCTCCGCCCTGCTTCTTCCCGCCCTGGCCAGCGCCCAGGAATGTGCGGACGGCAGGTACTCCACGATCAACTTCACCGCCCAGATCGACACCATCCCCGCCGTGGTTTTTGGAAGCAATACCGCAGTGGACGGCACGGACCAAACGCTCCGCATGGACGTGTATGCCCCGGCGAACGACACGTTGCAGGCACGCCCCGTGGTGGTTGTGGCCTTCGGCGGGTCCTTTGTCACCGGAAACCGCGGAGATGTGGCGCCGCTGTGCTCGCAACTAGCCCGCATGGGCTATGTGGCCGTGGCGCCGGATTACCGCGTGGGCTTCTTCTTCCCCAACACCAGCACCACCATGCACGCCGTGCAGCGCTGCGTGCATGACCTGAAGGGCTGCATCCGGTACCTGCGCAAGACCGTTGCGGAAGATGGCAATCCTTACCACATCGATCCGGACCGCATCATTGTGGCCGGGGTGAGCGCTGGTGCCATCGGCGCATTGCACCTGACGTACATGAACGAACCTTCAGAGCTGCCTGCTCCTTTGGTGGCGGACAGTGCGGCCTTGGGCGGCATGGAGGGAACCAGCGGTCCGCTTGGCTATTCCAGCGTGCCCATGGCCTGCGTGAGCCTCAGTGGTGCGCTGATGGACACCACCTGGGTCCACCCCGGCGATCAGCCTTATGCGGGGATCCATGAAACCGGCGACGGCATTGTGCCGTGCTATACCGAACAAGCCTATGCACTGGGCTTCCCGACCGGCATCGTGGTTTCCGGCGACCATGACATCAGCCTGCGCATGGACCACATCGCCCTGCCCCATTGCTACCTGGAATATCCGGGCACCGGCCATGTGGGCTATCTGGACTACGACCCCGTGAACTCCCTCAACTTCGTTTACCACTTCCTGGCCAGCGTAGTGTGCAACCAAGCACCCGATTGCAGCGGAGCGACTACGGCGTTGGGGGAAACCGACGTGCCTGCCAACACGGTTGTCCTCTACCCCGTTCCGGCCCGGGACATCGTGCGGATCGATCTGCGCGAAGCCGCGCAAATACAGATCTGGGATGGCCAGGGACGGTCCGTTAGGCGGCTTGGACTACCGGCTGGCACAGCAGCATTGGACGTGTCCTCCTTGCCAAATGGCCTTTACCTGCTCCAGGCCACGGGAACCACGGTGCGCACCACCCGGTTGGTCATCGCCCGGTAGAAGGGTGCACACCGGAGGCGGCGAAGGTCAGGACTGCGCGCGCCGCTTGCGCTCCGCAATGATCAGCGCGAGCTCACGTCCGGTCTGACCGCGTGCACTGGTGTTTTCCCGGGCCCTGCGGATCAGGTACGGCAGCACCTTGCGCACCGGTCCGTAGGGCACGTACTTCACCACGTTGTATCCGGCGGCGGCCATGTTGAAGCTGATGTTGTCGCTCATGCCCAGCAACTGCCCGAAGTGGATGCGGGGGTCGTTCTTCGCGATGCCGGCCTCCTGCATCAGCTTTGCAAGAAGCAGCGTGCTGTCCTCGTTGTGGGTTGCATTCAGCACCGCCATGCGGTCAATGTGGCCCATGCAGAAACGCAAGGCTTCGTTGTAATCCGCGTCCACTACTGCCTTGGTGGCGCCAATGGGATCGGGGTAGCCTTTCTCCGCCGCGCGTTCACGCTCCATTTCCATGTAGGCCCCGCGCACCAGCTTCATCCCCACGCGGAAGCCCTTGGCCTTCGCTTGTTGCAGCAGTTCACGCAAGTAGGCCAGCCGGTCGTGCCGGTACATCTGTGCGGTGTTGTACACCACGGCGCGCTCCTTGTTGAAGCGCTCCATCATCTCCACGACTAATTTGTCCAGGGCCGCCTGGGTCCAGCTTTCCTCCGCGTCGATCAACAAGGGCACCCCGGCATCATGGGCGGCTTGGCCAATGTGCATCACCCGCTCACGGCCTTGCTGCCACGCGGTTTCCTCGTCCGCGGTCAGCCGTTCCCCTGCGGAAAGCCTCGCCAGCACATCCGTGCGGATCAGGCCCGAGGGCTTGAACACGGAGAAGGGAATGGCCCCATTGCCCTTGGCGGCGGCAATGGTCCGCAAGATCTCCGCGGCGGTACCGTCCATCGCAGTTGCATCACCTTCACCTTCCACACTGTAGTCCAGAATGGTGCCCACCCCGCTTTCCGCCAGCTTGCGCGCGGTAACCAGCGACTCCCCAATGTTCTCGCCACCGCAAAACTGTTTGAACACCGTGGCCTTCACGAGGCCTTTCACGGGAAGGTGCAAGGCCAGGGCCGCCTTGGTAAAGGAGCTGCCCAAGTTGGTGAGCCATGGGGTGCCGATGATGCGGAACAGCCAATAGGCCCGCCAGAGTTCCTTGCTGCTCTTGTGGGCGAAGGCCGTGGCGGTATTGCCCAGGTCGGGCAGCGGGCCGCTTCCGGCCGGTCGTGCTACATCCGCTTGCTGCATAGTGGCGCCGAGTGCTTGAAGTTCGTTCCTTTGGGCGCTTTTCCGCCGGGCCAACACCGGCTTCCGCGGAAAAGCGGGCAAAAGTAGCGATGGCCGGACATGGCAAATTGACACCCATCATGCAAGCAGGCGATCAGCCGGTGCTCATGGGTCCCCATGCCCTTGCCCATCTGGACCAGCGCCTGGCCGGCCGATCAGGCACAGCCAAGTTCTTCATCCTCGGCGATGAGACCACCATGGCGCAGTGCCTGCCTGAACTATTGGCCCATGTGCCCAGCTTGCGCCAAGCACATACCATGCAGGTGCGCAGCGGTGAGCAAAGCAAGGACCTGGAGGTGGCCACGTGGGTTACGGAAGCGCTGCTCCACCGCGAGGGATTCCCCGGACTGGCCGAAGGCCTCGACCTTTTGGCCGGATTGCTAGATACCTTCTGGGACAAGCTCTATCCACGCTTCGATGAGGACGACTTTGATCCGATCGACCTTGCGTCAAAACTGGACTTCGTTGGCAACAAGCTGAACACCGCGATCAAGATGCAGCCCGTGACGGCGAGCGGCATCTCGTGGTTTGAATACGACCTCGCGAAGAAAATACCATCCAA
>CALMYC010000317.1 GCA_937873385.1 uncultured Flavobacteriales bacterium
GTGGGCAAGCATTCCCAGCTGATCGCGCGCCATTCCATGGTGCGGTTGGATCCAGACGCAAGCCCGTACTACAAGGACCGCGACGAGGCCATGCTGGGCTACACCCATTACATCAGCGGGCATCGGATCAAACTGCAATCCGCCGTGTTCTACGATTGGGGCAACGGTGTTTTTGACCTGGAGCACCCCGGCAACCAATACGGGCTCATTCTCCAAGTGGAAATGGGTATTTGATGGGGCAGCATCCAACAACCGGCATCGATCCCCGGCTGATCGCCATTACGGAATTGGATTACGCGCTGCCCGGTGAGCGCATTGCCCAGCACCCCTTGGTGGACCGTGATGCCTCAAAACTTCTGGTGTTCCACGATGGCGCCATTCACGACACCTCGTTCAAGGATTTGGCGGAAGAGCTCCCGGAGAACGCGCTCCTGGTGCTGAACGATACCCGCGTGGTGCATGCACGGATCACCTTCCGGCGGGCCTCCGGTGCCTTGATCGAGTGCATGGTGCTTTCCCCGGAGGGAGATCGCCCCATGGAGCAAGCACTGGACGACGCAAGTGGAACGCGCTGGTGGTGCATGCTGGGCAATGCCAAGCGCTGGAAAGGAGAGGAGCTTTTCGTGGAAAAGGAAGGCCGCCGCCTTTCCATGCGGAAGGCCGGCGAGCAGAAGGGGGAGTTCCTGATCGAATTCCATTGGGAAGGGGAGGGTGCTTTTCTGGAACAACTGGACCGTTTTGGCTCCGTGCCGTTGCCACCCTATATGCACCGGGCTCCGGAAGCAACTGATGATGCACGTTACAACACCGTCTTTGCCGAGCATCCAGGCTCGGTGGCCGCACCCACGGCCAGCCTGCACTTCACACCGCAAGTACTGGGATCACTGGGGCGAAAGGGCATCCGGAAGGCACAGGTCACCTTGCATGTAGGGGCGGGCACCTTTCTTCCGGTAAAGAGTGCCACCATGCGGGACCACCGCATGCACAGTGAGCAGGTCAACATTCCGCGCAGCACCGTGGAACAACTCTTGGCGCAAATGGGGATGGGGCCCGTGGTCCCCGTGGGCACCACGGCCCTGCGTACCATTGAGAGCCTGTACTGGTTCGGGGCCGACCTGGACCAAGGGGATGACCCGGACAGCCTGCGTGTGGATCAATGGCGGCCATACGCCCAAGGGCCGGCCATTTCCGCTTCAACTGCATTGCAGGCGGTACTGGCATGGTTGGAGCGCCATGCAATGGATGCGGTACAAGGCACCACCTCGTTGCTGATCGCACCGGGATACACGTTCCGCCTTTCAGAAGCGCTGGTCACCAACTTCCATCAGCCAAGGAGCACCCTGATGCTGCTGGTGGCCGCGCTGATCGGGCCGCATTGGCGTGAAGTGTACGACCATGCGCTGGGACATGACTACCGCTTCCTCAGTTATGGGGATAGTTCACTGCTTTGGCGCAACACATGATCGCTGCACGGATACTACGCGCGCCTATCTTGCGTTTCCTTCGCGCCCCAGCACCACCCATGCAGCAACCCGTCCGATTCCTTGCCGCCCTGCCTGTCATGGCGCTGCTCACGCCAGCAGCCGCACAATTGGGCGGGACCGCCGTGTTCAGGGTGCTGGACATCCCCAGCTCCGCCCGGGTTTCCTCACTCGGCGGCTCACCAGTGGCCGTGTATGACAACGACCTCAACCTAGGCCTCTTCAATCCCGCACTGCTGAACGAGACCATGGCCAAGCAGGTGGCGCTCAGCTACCTGCCGTACGTGGATGGCATCAACATCGGTTATGCCGCCTACGCACACTACCTGGACAGCAGCCAGATCACCCTCAGCGGCAGTGTACAGTACGTGAACTACGGCACGTTTACCCGCAGGGATGAAACCGGCATGGACCAAGGAAACTTCTCCGCAGGGGAATACGTGGTGCAAGTGGGCGCGGGCCGCGCGTTGGACAGCGTGTTCAGCGTGGGGGCCAACTTGAAGTTCATCACCTCCAATTTGGAGGCATACACGGCCACTGGCTGGGCGTTGGACGTGGGGGGCGTGTATGTCAAGAAATCGATGGGCCTCACCGTTGGGGCCACCTTGCGGAACGTCGGATTTGTGAGCAGCGGCTACACCGCCACCAAGGAAAAACTGCCCTTCCAAGTACAGCTTGCCGCCTCGTACAAGTTCCGCCACGCCCCGTTCCGTCTTGGGCTTTCCATTGACAACATGCAACAGTGGGACCTCACCTACTACGACCCCAACCAGCAGGTGCAGATCGACCCCACCACCGGCGAGGCCATTGTGAAAAAGGTGACCACCGTGGACCGGGCCTTGCTGCACGTGGTGCCCAACGCCGAGATCCTCTTCGGCCCCAACTTCATGCTCCGGTTCGGCTACAATTACCGGCGGCGCCAGGAACTCGCGGTGGATGTCAAGCCCGGCCTTTCCGGCGTCAGTTTCGGCATAGGCATGAAGGTGAGCCGCGTGATCCTCAGCTACAGTTATGCGCAATTCAATCCCGCCGGGGCCAGCAACACCTTTACGCTCGCCCTTCGCTTCGCGGACCTGAAGCGGAGCACGATGGATTAGGGAAGGCTGCCCCAGGCCTTTTTCCGGTCCGCAGCGGCCTGCCGTGTATTTTAGCGCTCCGCCCGGATCTCATGCGCCGCATCAACATCGCCATCGACGGCTTCAGCAGCTGCGGAAAAAGCACGCTGGCCAAGCAGTTGGCGCACCACTTGGGCTACACCTACATCGACAGCGGGGCCATGTACCGCGCCGTGGCCCTGTACATCCTGGAAAATGGAATGGTGAGCGAGGGCAAGCTCCGCAAGGAGGAACTGCTCGCAGCGCTGGACACGATCCAGATCGGTTTCAAGCACGACGATGCCAGCCAGCGCAGCGAAACCTGGTTGAACGGGCGCAACGTGGAGAACAAGATCCGCGGCATGGAGGTGAGCCGGCACGTTACCCTCGTAAGCCCGGTGCCGGAGGTGCGTGCCAAGCTGGTGGCCTTGCAGAAGGCCATGGGCAGGGAAGGGGGCGTGGTGATGGACGGCCGCGACATCGGCACGGTGGTGTTCCCCGATGCCGAAGTGAAACTGTACATGACGGCCCGGCCCGAAGTGCGCGCCCAGCGCCGCTACCTGGAGCTGGTGGGCAAGGGCGTGGAAGTGGATTACGCCAGCGTGCTGGAGAACATCACCCGCCGCGACGACGACGACCTGAAGCGCGAAGCTGATCCACTGCTGAAAGCCGTGGATGCCTTTGAGATCGACAACAGCGACCTCACGGCCAGCGAGCAGTTTGAACTGGCGCTGGAGCAGGTGGTGAAGGTGGTGGGCGTGGAAGCTGAACCCTGACTGATCGAACTTACGCCTCCGGCTCCGCCCCGCCATCATCGCCCTTGGCCAGCTTCTTCTTGGCCTTGGTCACTTTGATGGTCACATCGCTCTTGTCCTTGTTCAGGCCCACGGTGATCTTGTCGCCTTCCTCCACGTTCTGGTTGATGATCTCCTCGGCCATGGGGTCCTCGATGTACTTCTGGATGGCGCGCTTCAGCGGACGGGCACCGAACTTTTCGTCGTAGCCCTTCTCCGCCAGGAAGTCCTTGGCCTCGTCGGTGAGCTTGATCTCGTAGCCCAGCTCGCCGATGCGCTTGTACACGTAGCCCAGCTCGATGTCGATGATCTTGTGGATGTCCTCGCGCTTCAGCGAGTTGAACATGATGATGTCATCGATGCGGTTGAGGAACTCGGGGGCGAAGGCCTTTTTGAGGGCTTTCTCCACGATGCCCCGGTTGGCATCGGCCGTGCCTTCCTCCTTGGCCTTGGTGCCGAAACCCACGCCCTTGCCGTATTCCTGCAGGTCACGCGCCCCGATGTTGGAGGTCATGATAATGATGCTGTTGCGGAAGTCGATCTTCCGGCCCAGGCTGTCGGTCATCTGGCCGTCGTCCAGCGCCTGCAGCAGCAGGTTGAACACATCCGGGTGCGCTTTCTCGATCTCGTCCAGCAGGATGATGGCGTACGGCCTGCGGCGCACCTTCTCCGTTAGCTGCCCGCCTTCTTCATAGCCGACGTAGCCGGGGGGCGCACCGATGAGGCGGCTCACGGAGAATTTCTCCATGTACTCGCTCATGTCGATGCGGATCAATGCATCCTCCGTATCGAACATGTAGCGCGCCAACTCCTTGGCCAGTTGCGTTTTGCCCACGCCGGTGGGGCCCAGGAAGATGAAGCTGCCGATGGGGCGGTTGGGGTCCTTGAGGCCGGCCCGGTTGCGGCGGATGGCCTTCACCACCTTGCTCACCGCCTCGTCCTGGCCGATCACCCTTCCCTCCATGTCCTCCTTCATGCGGCGCAACTTGCCGCTTTCCTTTTCAGCTATGCGCTGCACGGGAATACCGCTCATCATGGCCACCACTTCGGCCACGTTGTCCTCGGTTACCGTGGTGCGGTGCGTGCGGCTTTCCTCTTCCCATTTCTTCTTGGCCGCTTCCAACTCCTCCAGCAGGGTGCGCTCACGGTCGCGGAGCTTGGCAGCTTCCTCATAGCGCTGGCTGCGCACCACCTTGTTCTTTTCCTCCTTCACTTCCTCGATCTTCTTCTCCACGTCCAGTATGGCTTGGGGCACCACGATGTTGCTGATGTGCACGCGGCTCCCGGCTTCGTCCAGCGCGTCGATGGCCTTGTCCGGCAGATGGCGGTCCGTGATGTAGCGGGCGGTAAGGCGCACGCAAGCCTCCACGGCCTCAGGGGTATATTCAACGTTGTGGTGTTCCTCGTACTTTTCCTTGATGTTGTTGAGGATCTGGATGGTTTCATCCACGCTGGTGGGCTCCACGATCACCTTCTGGAAGCGGCGCTCCAACGCACCATCCTTTTCAATGTACTGCCTGAACTCGTCCAGCGTGGTGGCACCGATGCATTGGATCTCACCGCGCGCCAAGGCAGGCTTGAACATGTTGCTGGCGTCCAAAGAGCCTGAGGCACCGCCCGCGCCCACGATGGTGTGGATCTCATCAATGAAGAGGATCACATCCGGGCTGTTTTCCAACTCGTGCATCACGGCCTTCATGCGCTCCTCGAACTGCCCGCGGTACTTGGTGCCGGCCACCAGGCTGGCAATGTCGAGGGCCACGATCCGCTTTCCGAAGAGCACGCGGCTCACTTTGCGCTGGATGATGCGCAGGGCAAGGCCCTCCGCAATGGCGCTCTTGCCCACGCCTGGTTCGCCGATCAACACGGGGTTGTTCTTTTTGCGGCGGCTGAGGATCTGGCTCACACGCTCAATTTCCTTCTCACGGCCCACAATGGGGTCCAACTTGCCATCCTCGGCCAGCTTGGTGAGGTCGCGCCCGAAATTGTCCAACACAGGGGTCTTGCTCTTGCTGTCACCGGGCTTCTTGGCCGCCCCGCCGTAACTGGCACTGCCGCTGTCGTCATCATCCTCATCGGCGCTCTGCGGGCCTTGCGCACGGGGGCTGGTCGGTCGGTTGGTGGCGGGTGTATGCCCGTCCTCTGCCAGAATGGCCTCCACCTCGTGCTTCACGCTTTCGTAATCCACGTTGAATTTGCCGAGCGCACGGGTGCCCACGTTGTCCTTGTCCTTGAGAATGCTGAGCAGGATGTGCTCGGTGTCGATCTGCGGGCTTTTAAAGGCTTTTGCCTCGAGAAAGGTGATCTTGAGCATTTTTTCGGCCTGTTTTACCAGGGTGATCTTGTCCTTGTCCGGCTGACGCTGGGCGCTGGCCGCCTCCATGGACCCCTCCACCATTTTGCGGAGGTCTTCCAGGTTCACGTGCAGGTGGCGCAGGATCTTGGCGGCGTTGCCGTCGCCTTCACGGATCAAGCCCAGCAGGATGTGTTCAATACCGATGTGGTCGTGCCCCAGGCGGAGGGCTTCCTCCCGGCTGTAGCCGATGACTTCCCTGACACGGGGTGAGAATTTGGCGTCCATGGCTATGTTCAAGCGTTGCGGGAAGTGTCGACGGAGCTTCTTCCCGAAGGGTGCAAGTTAGGTGCAACTGTTGGGGGGCAAGCTATCCCACGGGTATTTATCAAGCCCTTCAAGCAGCATTTCTTTTATCCACACCTGCGTGTGGGGTTGTGGAAAAATCCATGCTTCCGTTCGGTTGTTGGAGGGTAATTTCGGGACCGCTTTCACGGGGCTATCCAAGAACCGTGCAGAACGGCAGAAACGACCAAAATGGCAGAAGCAGGAGGAGAGAAGATCATTCCGATCAACATTGAGAACGAAATGAAGACCGCCTACATCGACTACTCGATGTCGGTGATCGTGGCCCGGGCACTGCCCGATGTGCGCGACGGCTTCAAACCCGTGCACCGCCGCGTGCTCTTCGGCATGGAAGGCTTGGGCATGAGCAGCTCCCGGCCCTACAAGAAGAGCGCCAGGGTGGTGGGGGAGGTGCTCGGAAAGTTCCATCCGCATGGCGACCAAAGCGTGTACGATGCCATGGTGCGCATGGCACAGGAATGGAGCATGCGCTACCAGTTGGTGGACGGCCAAGGCAATTTCGGCAGCATAGACGGGGACAGCCCCGCCGCCATGCGCTATACCGAGGTGCGCATGCGCCGGATCGCCGAAGAGGTGATGGCCGACCTTGACAAGGAGACCGTGGACATGCGGCCAAACTTCGACGATACGCTGGAGGAACCCACCGTAATGCCCACGCGCATCCCCAACCTACTGGTGAACGGAGCGGCGGGCATCGCCGTGGGCATGGCCACCAACATTCCACCGCACAACCTGACCGAGGTATGCAACGGGATCGTGGCCTATATTGAAAACAAGGACATCGACACGGCAGGCCTGATGCATTTCATCAAGGGCCCTGACTTTCCCACCGGAGGTGTGATCTATGGCACCGGAGGCATCCGGGAAGCATACGAAACCGGCCGTGGCCGCATCGTGCTGCGGGGAAAGAGCCACATTGAGGAAGATCCCAAAACGGGCCGGGAGACCATCATCGTCACGGAGATCCCCTTCCAGGTGAACAAGGCCGTCCAGCTGTACAAGGGCGTGGCTGAGCTGGTGAATGACAAGAAGATCGAGGGCATCAGCGACGTGAACGACTACAGCGACCGCACCGGGATCCGCCTGGCGTACGATGTGAAGCGGGAAGCCATGGGCACCGTGGTGCTCAACCAATTGTACAAGTTCAGCCCGCTCCAAACCAGCTTCAGCGT
>CALMYC010000318.1 GCA_937873385.1 uncultured Flavobacteriales bacterium
GGGGGGTTCGGGGGCGCTCAACCAATGGTATGAGGCGGGGCTCGACGCGAGGATGAAGCGCCCCGCCGGGCGGCCGCTTCCCGCCGGGCGCCTCGACCCGCAGACCGCGCTCCACTTCGGGGTCGGGCTCGCCGCCTTCTCGGTCTTCCTGATGCTGTTCGCCGCCAATTGGCAGGCGGCGCTGCTGCTGACCGTCTCGATCCTCTTCTATGTCTTCGTCTACACCATGTGGCTGAAACCGCGGACGCCGCAGAATATCGTCATCGGCGGCGCCGCGGGCGCTTTTCCGCCGCTGATCGGCTGGGTCGCCGCGACCGGCGGCGTCGCGCCGCTGCCGGTGCTGCTGTTCCTGCTCATCTTCCTGTGGACGCCGCCGCATTTCTGGGCGCTCGCGCTGTTCGTGCGCTCCGACTATGCCGCCGCGGGCATTCCGATGATGCCGGTCGTCGCGGGCGAAGGCTCGACCCGGCGCCAGATCCTTTTCTATGCGTTGATCATGGCGGCGGCGGCGATTGCGCCGTGGCCGCTCGGCTACACCGGCGCGCTCTATGGTTGGACCGCCGTCCTGCTGTCGGCGCTCTTCGTGCTGCTCTCGATCCAGGTCGGCACCCGCCGGACGGGCGAAGGCGACCGGATGCAGCCCGAAAAGCGGCTCTTCGCTTATTCGATCGCCTATCTCTTCATCCTGTTCGGCGCGGTCGTCGCCGATCATTGGTGGCCGCTATGACCGACGAAAATCCGCAAAAGCCC
Organism: uncultured Flavobacteriales bacterium; assembly: GCA_937873385.1. Taxonomy (GTDB): domain Bacteria; phylum Bacteroidota; class Bacteroidia; order Flavobacteriales_F; family PHOS-HE28; genus PHOS-HE28. Next base: position 751 of record CALMYC010000318.1, read on the forward strand.
TTCGACGAGGCCGAATATCGCCGCCGCCAGCGCAGCCGTGCCAACCTGATGGGGTGGATATTGGGGGCGCTCGCGCTGCTGTTCTTCTTCATCACCATGGCGCGGATGGTGCCGCACTCATGACCGCCCTGATGCCCCGCCCGATCGCCCGTATGTCGAAGAATGCGAAGACCGCTTCGCTCGCCGCGTTACTCGCGGTGGCGATGGTCGGGCTCGGTTTCGCGGCGGTGCCGCTCTATAACCTCTTCTGCCGCGTCACCGGCTTCGGCGGCACGACGCAGCGCTATGATCCCGTCGCGGCGGCCGAAACGCCGAAGATCCTCAGCGACACCATCTCGGTGCGCTTCGACTCCAATGTCGCGCCGGGGCTGCCGTGGAAATTCTATCCCGAGCATCCGACCGACACGGTCAGCATCGGCGCGCGCGACATGGCGATCTTCATCGCCCAGAATCTGTCGCCGCATGATGTGACGGGCACCGCGAGCTTCAACGTCACCCCCGACGCCGCGGGCAAATATTTCACCAAGATCCAGTGCTTCTGCTTCACCCAGCAGACGCTGAAGGCGGGGGAGCAGATTCGGATGCCGGTGCTGTTCTTCGTCGATCCCAAGATCAAGGACGACCCCGACGCGCGCGACATCGAAGAGATCACCCTCAGCTACACCTTCCACCCTGTAGACGGGGACAAAAAGGCGAGCTAAGGCCGCGATCGAAGAGTCTTTATCCAGGACCGGCGGGTGATGGGGAATCACCGGGCTGGGGCAAAAAACGGGAACTGCGACATGGCTGGTGCCAAACATCATGACTATCACCTCGTAAACCCCAGCGTCTGGCCGATGATCGGCTCGATCGCGGCGCTCGTCATGTTCTTCGGCGGGGTGATGTGGATGCACGCCGACTATTTCGGCGGCGCCGGCAAATGGGTGTTCGGCCTGGGCGTCGCGGGCGTGATCGCCACCTTCTTCAGCTGGTGGTCGGACGTCATCGACGAGGCGCACGCGGGCGACCATACGCCGGTCGTCCAGCTTCACATGCGCTACGGCATGATCCTGTTCATCGCTTCTGAAGTGATGTTCTTCGTCGGCTGGTTCTGGGCGTGGTTCGATTTCTCGCTCTTCCCGGTGCCGGTCGAGATCGTCGACGGCGCGGTCAGTTCGCTGTTCGGGCAGGACGGCGCCTCCGCGATCACCGTCTGGCCGCCGAAGGGCATCCATGTCATCGACGCCTTCTCGCTGCCGCTGCTCAATACGCTGATCCTGCTCTGCTCGGGCACGACGATCACCTGGGCGCATCACTCGCTGATCCACGGCGACCGCGAAGGTCTCAAGAAGGGCCTGTGGCTGACGATCATCCTCGGCGTGACCTTCAGCTGCATCCAGGCTTATGAATATGCCGAAGCGCCGTTCCCCTTCGGCACGATCAACTATACCTCGGCCTTCTTCATGGCGACCGGCTTCCACGGTTTCCACGTTCTGGTCGGCACGATCTTCCTGATCGTGAACCTCGTCCGCGTCTACAAGGGCCATTTCACGCCGACGCAGCACTTCGGTTTCGAAGCCGCCGCTTGGTACTGGCACTTCGTCGACGTGGTGTGGCTGTTCCTCTTCATCATCGTCTATGTCTGGGGTGGCTGGGGCGCACCGGTCGCCGCGCACTAAATTGCCGGACAGCGAACAGCATCAAAAGGGGCAGCCGCCGGTCTGGCGCGCTGCCCTTTTCGGTCTCTGCCCCGAATGCGGCGCGCCAACGCTGTTCGACGGGCCGACCAAATTCGCGCCGCGCTGCCGCGCCTGCGGGCTGGACTACGACGTGCGCGTGGCCGACCCGTACAGCAGCTACGAGGATTTCGACTTCGCCATCCCTGTGGGCCAAAGTGGCGACGTGTTTGACCGGTTCACCGTGCGCCAGGAGGAAATGCGCCAGAGCATTGCCATCATCCGCCAGGCACTGGACAAGCTGGACAAGATCCCTGACAAGGCCACCTACCGTGCGGACGTTCCGGACTGGGTGCTGCCGCCAAAAGAGGAGGTGTACAACGACATGGAGGCGCTGATCTGGCACTTCAAGATGGTAATGGGAGAAGTGGAGGTGCCCGTGGGCGAGGTATACCACTGCGTGGAGGGCGGCAACGGCGAGCTGGGCTTTTACATCGTCAGCGACGGGGGCCGCACCCCGTTCCGGGTCCATTTGCGCCGTCCATGCTTCATATACTACCAGGCCTATCCGGAGATCATCAAGGGAGGGATGCTGAGTGATGCCATTCTCACCATGAGCAGCATGAACGTGATCGCAGGGGAACTCGACGCATGATGGACAACCCAACCCGATCCCACAGCGCCACGGAAGGCGTGGCGGCCTTCAACTTCAGCGAACAAGGCCTGGCCGAATGCCGCACCATCATCGGCCGTTATCCCCAGGGGTTCCAAAAAAGCGCGGTGATCCCCATCCTGCACATCGCGCAGGCGGAGAACGACGGCTGGCTCAGCGTACCCGCCATGGACGCGGTGGCCAAGCTACTGGGCATCCAGTACATTGAGGTGTACGAGGTGGCCACCTTCTACAGCATGTTTAATTTGGCCCCGGTGGGCAAGCACGTACTGGAGGTCTGCCACACGGTGCCGTGCATGTTGCGCGGAAGCGACGACATCATTGCACACATCGAAAAGCGGTTGGGCATCAAGCCCGGCGAAACCACCAAGGACGGCCTGTTCACGCTGAAGACCGCCGAATGCCTCGGCAGCTGCGGCACGGCGCCCATGCTGCAATGCGGCGCGAAATACCACGAGCACCTCACCCTGGAAAAGGTGGACGAGCTCATTGAAAAACTCCGTGCGGAACCGAAGCGGAACAATTATACGGACCGATGAATAGTTGGTCGTTGCCAGTTGTCAGTTGCCGGGCTGCAATGGACAGCTTAAGCATTCCGCATTTCTCCGCGCCTCTGCGGCCCTGCGGCCCATTTCAACATATCCGCTGATGTCCCGCAAACTTCTGCTCGAACACATTGACAAGCCCGGCATCCAGGGCCTGGAGGCCTATCGCGCCAACGGCGGCTACCGCAGCGTGGAGAAGGCCTTGAAGACCATGAGCCCGGAAGCCGTGCTGGATGAAGTGAAGAAAAGCGGCCTGCGCGGACGCGGCGGCGCGGGCTTTCCCGCGGGAATGAAATGGAGCTTCCTGGCCAAGCCGGAAGGCGTGCCACGCCACCTGGTGGTGAATGCCGACGAAAGTGAGCCAGGCACTTTCAAGGACCGCTACCTCATGGAGCGCATCCCCCATCTGCTCATTGAGGGGATCATTCCGAGCTGTTTCGCCATGGGCGCGAACACCAGCTACATCTACATCCGCGGCGAATACTTCTACATCGCCCGCATCCTGGAACAGGCCATCGCCGAAGCATACTCGGCCGGCTGGCTCGGCAAGAACATCCTCGGCAGCGGCTTCGACCTCGACGTGTACGTGCATGTGGGCGCCGGCGCCTACATCTGCGGAGAGGAAACGGCGCTGTTGGAAAGCCTCGAAGGCAAGCGCGGCAACCCGCGCATCAAGCCGCCCTTCCCGGCTGTGAAAGGCCTGTGGCAGCGCCCCACCGTGGTGAACAACGTGGAGACGATCTGCGCCGTGGTGCCCATTGTAAACGAAGGCGGCGAGGAGTACGCCAAGATCGGCATCGGCAAGAGCACCGGCACCAAGCTGATCAGCGCCAGCGGCCACATCAACAAGCCGGGCGTGTATGAGATTGAATTGGGCGTGCCCGTGGAGGAATTCATCAACAGCGAGGAATACTGCGGCGGCATCAGCGGTGGAAGGCCCCTCAAGGCGTGCATCCCCGGCGGATCATCGGTGCCCATCCTGCCCGAGGAGCTCATCTACCGCACGGCCAAGTTCGAGACCCGCCTGATGACCTATGAAAGCCTTGCTGATGGAGGCTTCCAGACTGGCAGTTCACTGGGGTCCGGTGGCTTCTACGTGTATAACGACACGGCGTGCATCGTGCGCAGCACCTGGAACCATTCGCGCTTCTACCACCACGAGAGCTGCGGCCAGTGCAGCCCCTGCCGCGAAGGCACCGGCTGGATGGAGAAGATCCTCTACCGGTTTGAGCACGGCCTCGCGCGCACCGACGACATCGACCTGCTGTGGGACGTGCAACGCCGCATCGAGGGCAACACCATCTGCCCCTTCGGCGATGCCGCCGCCTGGCCCGTGGCCGCCGCCATCCGCCACTTCCGCCACGAGTTCGAGTACCATGCCACGCACCCTACCAAGGTAAAGGACCCCAAGCACTGCGAGAAGGAGCCGATCCCCGTGCCGGAGCGGTCGTACGCGGGGTAACTGCCAGTTGGCAGTGCCAATGGGCGGTCGTGGATGCGGTAACTGCCAATTGGTAAGCGGGCCTCACAGCCGGTGGGCCAGTACCACCGTCCTCCGGAATTTTTCCACGTTGCCCGCCAAGTCGTAGGCCTCCATGTAGATGACGTACGGCCCGATGCGCGCCAGTTCATTGCCTTCCATCAACCCATCCCACGAAACCGCGCCACTGGTGCCAAGCAGCTCGTTGTTCATCAAGGTGCGCACTTCGCGGCCCGCGATGTCGAACACTTTCATGGAGCCCACGAAACCCGGCTCGTTGAACTTGTAGGCAATGGTGAGCACATCCTGGTAGCCGTCGTTGTCCGGGGAGAAGATGGCCGGATCAATGGTGATCTCGCCGTTCACCTCCGGAGCAGGTGCATACTGCGAGTTCTGATAGCCCGGCGTGGCGAAATTCACGGCTTCCGCAGCGCTGTGCCAATTGCCGTTGTCGCTGGTGGGGCGGTCCGGGTCCATGCGTTCCAAGCTCACGCCGTCCACGCTCTTCAGCAAGGCGAACTGCAGGGCGTCGCTGTAGTTGAACAAGTCCAGGGTATCACCCGTCGCACCCAGGAAGATCACCGTGCCACTGCCGTTGTTATAGCCGGGCAAGGTGGCCTGCAGCATGCGGTCGGCATGGCCCATCGGATAATTCATCAGCACGTTGGCCGTGTTGGTGGCAATGGCCACGTACTGCCCGGGCAGCAGCAACCAGGCATCCGCGGTGATCAGCTTCACACTGCCGGAACCATTGGCCAACTGCAGGCCAGCAAGGCTTAGCACCTTCTGCGACCGGTTGTACAGTTCCACAAAATCGCTGCCGGTACCACGCGGATCATAGAGTACTTCATTGATCACCACGTCTCCGGCCGCAATGGGCTCGGGCAAGGCAAACGTGGCGGTGTTGGCGGTGCCGATGGCGTTGCCTGGGCAATCGCTCACGCCGGTGACCGTGATGGTGTGGACCACCCCTGCGGTAAGGGTTGCGGCCAAGGTGAGCCGGACGCGGTCCGGGGCGACAACTGAAATGTTGGCGATGCCCACGGCTGGATCAATGACATACGTGCCCGACAACAGGCTTGCCTGGCCCATCGGTTCATTGAACTGCAGGTCCACGTACATGCTGTCCACCACGAACACTTGCGAAAGCACGGGCGGAACCGTGTCGTCAACGATGGCGAACACACTGTTCTGCGCCCCGGGCGTTCCACCCTGTGCCGCGTTGGAGGCCGTCCAGTTGTTCAAGCTGGAGCAAGGCGTGAAGGGATCCTTGCGCTCCAGGGTCCAACCCCCGTTCGCCTTGCTGGCATTTTTGTACCACCCGGAGGTATAGGGGACGGCATCGACCCTCGTGTTGGAAGCGTCCCAAAGCTGCATGGGGTCGCCGTCGTTGTTGAGCGAAGGGAAGGACGGCACGCCCACCACGGTCCCGAACGGGGTGAAGAGTGCGGCATTGGCCGTGCTGGTCAGGATCACGAAACCACCGGGCGGCAATTGCACGGCGGGCAGGGTGCCGGTGGTGCTGCCATCCGTGATATTCCAGCCGGTGAGGTCGAAGGTCTGGTCGGTGGTGGTG
>CALMYC010000319.1 GCA_937873385.1 uncultured Flavobacteriales bacterium
AGCCATCATTCCCCCACGCCCCCCCGCATTCTCTTCGCCTCCGCGCCTCCGCGGCCATCATTCCCCCACGCCCCCCGCATTCTCCGCGCCTCGGCAGCAATTCCAATCGCATGCGACACGTCCATTTCCAAGACCTCGGCCTGATCGACTTCACAACGGCCTGGGCTCACCAGAAGCAGCTGTTCCAGGGCATCATCGACCGCAAGGTGGCCAACCGTGAGCTTCCTCCGGAGCAACAGCTTCCCACGGAGGACCACCTGCTTTTCTGTGAGCATCCGCACGTGTACACCTTGGGCAAGAACGGCAAGCAAAGCCACTTGCTGATGAATGAACAGGAGTTGCGCGGGGCGGGCGTGCAGTTCTTCCCTATCGATCGCGGCGGCGACATCACCTACCATGGACCCGGGCAGATCGTGGGTTACCCCATCTTCGACCTGGACCACCACTTCAGCGATGTGCACCGCTTCATGCGCACGCTGGAGGAGTCGGTGATCGGCACGCTGGAGGCGTTCAAGCTCAAGGCGGGGCGCATCGAAGGGCTCACCGGCGTGTGGCTGGATGGCGATGATCCGGCGAAGGCGCGCAAGATCTGCGCGATGGGGATCCGCGCCAGCCGCTGGGTCACCATGCACGGATTTGCGTTCAACGTGAACACGGACCTGAGCTACTTCGACCACATCATCCCTTGCGGTATTGCGGACAAGGGCGTGACGTGCATGGCCAAGGAACTGGGCGGCCTGTTGGACATGGAAGCGGTGAAGGACCGGTTGAAGCTGGAGCTGGCGGACCTGTTTGATGTGGAGCTGGCAGGGTGACCGGGCCGGAACCGGGAAGCAGCGCGTTCCAGCGTACTTTGCCCAAGAAGTGGAAGGCTTACACCAGGGCCATTTCCCAACCATGGCCACTCACCCCTCTACCCAGGTGAAGGCGGGCGCAGTCGCTTGCGCGCTGGCCTGCATCGGCGACCTCGTGGTTCCCGTGCTGCTGGCCCGGGCCTATCCCGGCTATGATGGCGTATCGCAGTCCATCAGCATGTTGGGGTCCAGCGGTAGCCCGGTGGCCGGTTGGTTCACCGCCTGGAGCGTGTGCCTGGCCGTGCTGTTCATCGTGTTCGCCCTGGGCATGCAGCAGGCATTCTGGCCGGGAGCTGAACGGTTGAGCCTTGCCGCTTGGCTGGTGGTGGTGTATAGCCTCGGAGAGGGTTTGGGGTCCGGGTTGTTCCAGCATGATCCGGTCCGTGGTGTACAATCGCTTGCAGGCTGGATCCACTCCGCCATGAGCATTCTGGGTTCGGGTGCGCTCTATCTGCTTCCCTTGGCATGGCTATGGAAACCTCCGGCATGTGGCCCGCGGCTGAAGGGACTTTCCGTGGCCACGCTCATCCTTGCCGGGCTGTTCATGGCGCTGTTCGGCGCCGCCAAACTGGGTTGGATCGGCCACGCCGGGCTTTGGCAACGTGCATACATCGCGGTGTCCTACATTTTTCTGCTCGCACTGGCGTGGTCCATGTGGCACCAGCCAAGCGGTGAAGCGGAGCACCTACAATGATCTTTGGCGGATGAACCCCTGAACCCCGGACCCGCTCCGATGCCGCGCTTGATCATCCTTTGGAGGCGTTTCCACCTGGGCCGTGCGTTCCAGTTGGCGCTGGGCGTCATGAGCATTTTGCTCGGGGTGTACTTCTACCGGCACGAGCGCCATGAGCTTCACGGGATCCTGCGGACCATGGGCGAAGCACGGAGCGGATGGGTGCTTGCCGGCCTGGGGTTGACCGTGGTCCATGTGTTCCTGCAGGCGGCCATGTACGTGCACAGCTTCCGCGCCGTGGGCGGTAGGGTCGGCTGGGGCGAAGCGGTGAGATTGTTTGTTCGGAGGAATCTCGCCAGCGTCTTTCTTCCGGCGGGCGGTTTCACTTCCCTGGGCCTGTTCACCCGGGCCTTGGAAGAGCGGGGCGAGCGCCGCACGGTGATCCACTTCGCCTCCACGATCTACGCCATCGCGGGGCTGGTGACGGTGGTGGTGGTGGCGGTGCCCGTGCTGGGGTACCTTTTCCTGCGGCACGGCCTTTCCAGCGATGTGGGCCTTGCGTTCATCGGGTTGGTGGTGCTGGTGCTGCTGCTGCTGTGGTTGGTGCGCTCACTGCTGCGGCAAGGTTGGGCGGCGCGCTCGGCGTCCAAGCTGGACCACTCCCTGGGCGCGGTGCTGGAGGAAATGGGGCAAGGCCATGTGAAGCGCGGCGAGGTACTGAAAACGCTGTTGGCCTCGCTGGTGATCGAGCTCGTGGGCATGGCGCACCTCTATGTGGCCATGCGGGCGATGGGCCTTGGGAGCCATTGGGAATTGGCGGCGGTGGGCTATGTGGTCGCGGTGCTGCTGCTGATCGCATCGCCGTTCCTGCGGGGCCTTGGGGCGATCGAGGTGTCCATGTCCGTGGTGCTGGTGCAGTACGGATTGCAGGAAGCCCAGGCATTCGGCGCGGTGCTGCTCTTCCGCTTCTTCGAATTTTGGCTGCCCTTGGGCTGGGGCGTGTTCAGCTTCATCCGTGGGCGGAACAACCTGGCACTGCGGCTGCTGCCCGCGTTGATGGCGCTGGTGCTGGGCGTGGTGGACATCGCCTCGGCGGCGAGCCCGGCTGCGGAGCACCGCATGCGCGTGCTGCACGGACTGGTCCCTTCGGCCACGCTGGAGGCCAGTTCCATCACCATCCTTGTGGCGGGGCTGTTGCTGCTGTTTGTCTCCGTTGCGCTGGTGCGCGGCCTTCGGCTGGCCTGGTGGTTCGCGTTGATCCTGGCGCTTGCTTCCCTGGCCGGGCATCTCGGCAAGCACTTCAATCTGCCGGGGGCCGCATTGGCGTTCATCATGGTGGTGGTGCTGCTGTACACCCAGGCACAGTACCGGGTGAAGGGTGACCGCCGCAAGCGCTACACCGGCATCACTGTGCTGGTGGCGGCCCTCGGCGGGGTGCTGCTGGCCGGTATCGCGGGCTTCTATTTCCTGGACCGCCGCGATTTCAACATCGACTTCACGTTCCGGGAGTCGGTGCTGAACACACTGAAGGTCTTCTTCCTCTTCGGGCAGGACGGGCTGGTGGCGCACACGCATTTCGCCAAGGAGTTCATCGTGGTCCTGCGCGTGGCCTTTGCCGCCGCCATCACCTTCGGCCTCTATGCGCTGTGGCGCCCGTGGGCCGCGGAAAGCAGCACGGACCTCGCAAAGCACGATCAGGCCCGCGAGCTTTTGCGCAAGTGGGGCAACTCACCACTGGACCACTTCAAGACCGCCGCGGACAAGCAGTTGTTCCTGTCGGCGGACGGAACCGGGTTCGTCTCCTATGCGACCGCCAAAGGCTATGCAATCGCGCTGGACATGCCGACCGCCGCTGAGAAAGCGGGGTGCGAAGGGCTGGTGCGCTCCTTCGATGCCCATTGCCGGGAGGGCAGCCTCCGGCCCGTGTACTACCGGATAGGTGCCAGTGATGCCGCAAGCCTGAAGGCCATGGGCAAGAAGGTGCTTCCCATTGGCCAGGAAGCGGTGGTGGACCTCGCGCGCTTCAACCTGGCAGGCAAGGAGCAGAAGACCTTGCGCAACAGCCTGAGCCGTGCCGAACGCGAGGGGTTGATGCTCGTGCTCCATCCTCCCCCGGTGGCCGATGGCGTGCTGCAGAAGTTGAAGTCGGTAAGCATGGAGTGGCTTTCCACGGGCAAGCGGGAAGCGGGATTCTCACAGGGCGTGTTCGACGAGGCGCTGATGCGGAATGATACCGTGCTCACTGTGGAGAACGCGGGCGGCCGTGTGCTGGCCTTCACGAACATCATCCCGGACGGCGTGCCCGGCGAGGCCACCTACGACTTGTTGCGCACCGTGGCCGATGCGCCGGGCTATGTCACCGATTTCCTGATGGTGAGGCTCTTCGCGCATTTCAAGGCGGAAGGCTTCACGCACGTGAACCTCGGGCTGGTGCCCATGTCCGGCATTGCCCAGGCGAAGGACCTGCGCGAGCGTGCCTTGAAGTTCGCTTACGAACGCATTGCGCGGTTCTCGCACTACAAGGGCCTCCGATCCTTCAAGGAAAAATTCGGCCCCGCATGGAGCGACAAGTTCCTGGCCTATGATCACGACCTGGACCTGTTCTTCATTCCGGCGGCGTTGCTGGAAGTGGAGGAGGAGTGACGTGCCGGGTGATCACACCCTGACCCACCGCGTATCGGGATGATGAACCTTTGGGATCATGGACCGGTCCGATCCGGAGTTCACGGGATCCGAACCTCCAATAGCTTCCTTATCCGCTGAGAACCCTTGTCGGCCGTGAGCAAGGGAACGTTCAAGTGCATGGCGGTGGCTGCGATGATGGCATCGGCCAGCTTCAGGCCCTGTTCACGGCGAAGTTGCGCGGCCATGTCCTTGATGGCCCGGTTGATATCATTGATCGGAAGATTGCCCAGAAGTTCATTGATACCGGCCATGTCGCCGCTCGAAAGGTTGCGTTTGCTTTTCAGTTCGATCTCGGTGGCGAATGAGATGTGTACGCTCAAGCCTTGCCTGGCCTTCGCTGCCGGGGCCCTTCCTCCGATCAAATGGATCAGCACGTTCGTGTCTGCCAAGATGCGCTCACCGGTACTCCCGCCAAGCCCGCATTTCCTCCAAGGTGATCGATGCGAACGCCGGGCTCATGCGCTGGAACTTCTTGGCATCAAAGAGCTTAACGTAATGCTGCCGGTTCTTGGCGAGTGAACCTTTCGCCGCACGCTTCCGAACCGGGCTTCGCCGTCCCTTTTCCTTGGTCGCTCCCATGCCACTAAGATCGCCATTGCCCAAGATCAACCACCTTCCGCTACATTCGGCAATCAAAGCAATCCATGCGCATCCTCCTCAAGATCATCCTCTGGCTCGCAGGCATCATCGCTGTTTTGATCGCCTTATGCTACATCACCGGCAATGGGCACCTGGTCCGCGGCGTGCGCTTCACCTATCTCATCGGTCGCGATGGGCCGGAGATCGACGACCGCAACTTCTTCCCTTACGCCGCCATTCCGGCGGAAAACCCGCAACCATGGGCGAAAAGTGCGCGGTACGGAAAGCTGTCCCTCACGGATGCGCAGATCATCACGCTGAACAAGCTGAACACTGTTGGCTTTGTGGTGATCAAGAACGACAGCCTCTTGTTCGAGGATTACTTCGAGGGCTGGCGCGCCGATTCGGTGAGCAACAGCTTCAGCGTGGCCAAGAGCTACATCAGCGTGCTGACGGGCGTGGCGATGAAGGAGGGCAAGATCACCGACCTGCAAACCCCGGTGGGGCGTTACCTGCCGGAGTTTGATGCGATGGATCCCTGCCACAAGAACATCACTCTGTGGAACCTGCTCACCATGAGCACCGGCCTGGACTGGAGCGAGAGCGGGGCCAGTCCCTTCAGTGACAATGCCAAAGGCTATTACGGCAACAACGTGAGCAAATTGGCGATGGACCAGCCTTGCCGGGAGGAGCCCGGTAAGGAGTTCGACTACATCAGCGGCAGCACGCAGATCATGTCCGATGTGCTGGAAAAGGTCTACGCCAAGCCACTGAACGAACTGGTGGAAGAGAAGATCTGGAAGCCCTTGGGCGCGGAGCATGAGGCATATTGGGGCAAGGACCGCAAGGACGGCGACTTCA
>CALMYC010000320.1 GCA_937873385.1 uncultured Flavobacteriales bacterium
ATTGGTGATTGGGGATTGGGGATTGGGGATTGGCAGCATACACCGGGGAACTCTCCACTCACTGTACACTATTCACCGAAATGATTGGTATCTGGTGCATCCAACACCGATGGAGCCCACATTGGAACCATAGGAAGCCGCCGGAGGCGGAGCGACTGTTACGCACTCGCGAAAAACGCGAGCGCGGGCTTGGTGGTAACGAACGAAGCCCCGGCCAAGGCCGGGGCTTCGAAGCTATTCGTAACGATGTTGGGCCTTAGGCCTTGCGCACGTCGATCGCGTTGAGGCCCTTGGGGGTCTCTTCCACTTCGTAGGTGACGGCGTCACCTTCCCAAAGGGCGTCACGGGTGCCGGTCTTGTGGACGAAAACGTCCTTGCCGCCTTGGTCAGGGGTGATGAACCCGAAACCTTTCTCCGTGTTGAAGAACTTCACTTTACCACTTGCCATTGTACTGTACTGTGTTTGTTTTTAACGGCGCAAAGGTACGGTGGAATGGACCGGCAGCCGACGATCGGCACAATTATATAAGCGTACCTCTCTCAAATCGCCCCGGTCAACCAGCGAGCAGGTGGAGAACAGGACCGAATACGAATTTCCCGCCTTGCTGAGTTCTATACATGTCCTGCCCGGTCCTGTCACGGAACCCGCGCGGATGTTCCCAGGCCAAGTCAACCATCAAAATCAAACTGACATGGACCGCTGCATTGCCTTCTCACTTCTGCTGATCGGCACGCCCGTGCTGGCCATCCCAACGGAACGGGAGATCCTCATCCACTTTGAAAAAGACATTTCCCAGCTGGATGCTACGGCCAACGAAGCATTGGCGCAGTTCCTCAACTCGTTGGTGATCCAAGGCGATTGCCACTTTACGGTGGAGGGCCACACGGACAGCGATGGCAGCTACAGATACAACGACACATTGGCGGCTGCACGCGCCAGGATCGTGCGGGATTACTTGCTCAGCCACGGGGTGGACCCCAATTTGGTGGAACTTCACTTCCGGGGTAAACGATCACCGGTGGCCAGCAACGCCGATGACGCCGGGATGGCACTGAACCGCCGTGTCCGGGTGGTGTTCATCCGCCATGTGTTCGCTTCGGTGCAAGAGTTAAGGGAGGCGTTGCAGAAAGATCACGTTCAATACTTCAACCTTGATCCCTCACGGGAGAACCTGATCACCGGGACGGGCGGTTCCACGGTGAAATTTCCGGCCAATGCGTTCACCAAAGCCAATGGGGGGTCGGTGGACGGTCCGGTCAATGTTGCATTCACTGAGGCGCTTGATGCACTGCAGATGGTAGCCTTCGGCCTGAGCACCCGCAGCGGCGACCAGCTACTGGAAACCGATGGCATGGTGCGGGTGGTGGCATTTGATGCAACTGGCAATCCGCTTCAACTGAAGCCCTCTTCACCGATGACGATAACCATGCCCGTGAACGAGGTAAAGCCGCGCATGGAGCTGTTCCTTAGCCTGACCGGTACTGACTGGAGCGTAGCCCGCGTCTCACCAAGTATTGCTCCCATGGCGGACTGGACCGCCGCCCAGCCCATGCCCCTCCGCATTGTTCGCGACCTGCCGGCATACAAGGAGGATCAGCGCGGCAAGCCTTTGAAACCCGGGATCCCCGTGATGCCCAAGGCACCATCACCGCCCATTCCTTACACAGTCCATCGGCCATGGTGGGGCTTCATCACACCACGCCTGACGCAGGCACGGGAGGAACGCGGCCAAACACAGGCGAATAAGCGCAAAGCGGACATGGATCAACGGTATCAAAAACGTGTTGACAAATACTGGGCGGATAAGAAGGATTTCCCGGCCGCCATGGCTCGGTATGCTGTTCAGAAATCAGTTTGGGATTCGTTGAAGCGGATTGAACATGAGACTTGGTGGAAGGAGGTCTATGAACCGGCACGTTTGCGCTACGATTCGATCCAAGGACTCTTCGACGCGCCGTACCTTGCAAACATGGCCGCCTGGGAGGCGAGGCGCGATTCCCTACAGCTGCGCTATGCCCGATGGGCGGATACGGTTTGCACAGTTACTCGTGGTGAGCTTTCCAACTATGTCTTCGCTACCACCCAGTTAGGCTGGATCAACTGCGACAGGTTCTACGAAGTGCCAACTTGGCGGAAAGCACCGGTGATCGCTCGTTCCCCCGTCGCCGGTGCTGTGCAGGCCTATGTGGTGTTCACCGGCATGCGGATGCTGTTGAGCATGGATACGTTGGAACACGACAAGCTCAGGTCGCCGCCGGTGCCCTTGGATGAACCGGCCGTGATCTTCACCTTCACCGTGAAGGATGGACAAGCCCAACTCTGTGTGCAACCCGTGGTGAACGGGAAGGTTCCGGTATTGGAGTTCAAGCCCACCACAGTGGCGGAGATGAGCAAGCAGCTGGCCGAATTGGCCGGTACGTGATCCCGGCACACATGGGGAATCACGCAAGCTCCTTTCTTTCCATGCTCAATGGCGGCTATTCCTTCTTCAGCCACGCCTGGACCATGCGCAGCTGCCCATAACTGTACAGCTCACCGAAATGGACCCGGGCGGCGTTGGTGTCCTTCTCCGGAAAATCGCGCATCCAGTCGGCGATATGGTCGCGCACCGCATCCTCCATCACCGCACCGATCTCCACTTCACCTTCCGCGATCCCGCGCGCGGCGTGGCCTTCCATGGTGCCCAGTGAAAGTTGCCTTTCGGTGGCGGCCTCGGCCAGGGTCCTGCCTTCCTTCAGCAAGGCGTAGGTCTTGCGGTAGGTATCACCCTTTGCGGCTTTGGGCTTTTTCTCCTGGGTGAAGACATCGTCCTTTGAACGGCGCTTGCGCGACTTGCCGCTCTTGCCGCTGCTCACCGGCTTGTGCGCCCCGGCCCATAGCATCACCTCACCCACCAGGCTCGCGCGTTGCGCGCCCAATTCCCGATCCACTTCCGGCATGGGCTTGATCTCTTTACCGTTGAGGATGCACTCCGCCATGGTGCCCGCCTTGGCGATCAGGGCCAGCTTCTTCACCAGCATGGCGTCGAGCTCCCGCAAGTCCGTGGCGTATTCCTTGGTGCGGCTCAACTGCTCCACCTGCGCCAGGTGCTGCAGCAGGTCCTTCATGCTTTCACGCAGCAGCTTTCCGTAGTACACCGCGCCCTTGCCGATGCGCTCCAGGAGCAGCTGCCCCTCACCGGTGTGCAGCAGGCGCAGCAGCTGGTTGCCGAAGGTGGCGGTGTTCGCCTCCTCGGCCTGTAACTTCTCCGCGAAGCGCACCAGGGCGGTCTTCATGCTTTCATCCTCGAACCCGCCGGTGTCGTGGTCCTTGCGCGTGAAGCCCACCTTCCTCAGGATGTCCCCCAGGTCAAAGGTGCTGCCCAGCATGGCCTGCAGGTACTGCCGTTGCTGTTCTTTGAGCTGTTCCGGCAAAGGTTGTTGCGCATGCCGCCGTTCGCTGAAGGCCACCACGTCCTTGTCCGTGCTCACCACGGACGGGTCGATGCGGGTGCGCAGGATCAGCCCGTCCAGGGCGCGCAACCGCGAGAGCGCCACGTACACCTGCCCGGGTGCGAAGGCACTGCCCACGTCGATGATGGCCTTGCTGAAGGTGAGGCCCTGGCTCTTGTGCACGGTGATCGCCCAGGCCAGCTTCACCGGGTACTGCTCGAACGTGCCCAGCACTTCCTCCTGCTGCTCCTTGGTCACCGCGTCCACCACATAGCGCTTGTTCTCCCAGGTCTCGGTCTTCAACGTGTAGGGCATGCCATCATCGATCATGGCCACTTCAATGCCTTCCCTGCCAATGCCGGTGACCTTCGCCAGCTTGCCATTGAAATAGACCTTGTCGGCATCGTTGCGGATGAACATGACCTGCGCACCTTCCTTCAGCTCCAGCTCGGGCAGCACGGGGTACATGCCCTGCGGGAAATCGCCTTCCACCGTGGCGTTGAAACGGTGCGCCTTGCCGGGCAAGGCCTTCAGGGCGCGCTCATTGATCTCGTCGGCGGTGCGGTTGTGCGTGGTGAGGGTGATCACGCCCTCGGATTCCTCCTTTGGGATGTTGGCCCGATAGTGTGCGTTGAGGATCTCCACATCGTGCTTCGTCACCGTGTTGTTGCGCAAGTTGTTGAGGATGCCGATGAAACCGGCGTCCTGCTGGCGGAAGATCTTGTCCAGTTCAATGTGCGCGTAGCCCGCCTCCTGCAACGCGCGCGACTCGAAGAAGTGCATGCTGTTGTACCACTGGCGAAGCACCTGCCATTCCTCCTCCTTCACCACGGGCGGCAACTGGAAGAGGTCGCCGATGAGCAACAACTGGGCACCGCCGAAGCTGCGGTCGTAGACGCGGCGCACGCTGCGCATGCGGTGGTCGATGGCATCCAACAGGTCCGCGCGCAGCATGCTCACCTCGTCGATGATCAGCAGGTCCACATCGCGCAGCACGTTGCGGCGCACGGCGTTCAGCGGGTGGCGGCGGCTGAGCGTGTCCCGGTCGTGGAAGTTGCCGTACGGCGGAATGTCGGCGGGCAGCTGCCGCTCCGGGATGAAGCTGCCGAAGGGCAGCAGGAACTGTGAATGGATGGTGACCCCTTTGGCATTGAGGGCCGCGATGCCCGTGGGCGCCAGGACCACATAGCGCTTGTGCGTGCTGCGCGCCAGTTGGTGCAGGAAGGTGGTCTTGCCCGTGCCGGCCTTGCCGGTGAGGAAGACATGCCGGGCCGTGCTGTTCACGAACTGTGCGGCCAACCTGGCCATACCGGTGGTTTCAAACTCGGCATCCGCGGACATGGAGACCAAGTTCGGGATTGTTGCGGAAACGCTCAGGTCTTCAGCGGTTACGCCAGTTGCTTCAATGGACATGGGGTTAAAAAGTGGAACGAACGGCTCCGGGGCTTGACGACGGGATCGTCACCGGTACGCCCTAAAACTACACCAAGCCCGGCAGATAGTCCGCAGCGGTGTTGCATAGCCGGTTTGCACCTTTTTTCAATTGCTGTTCCTCATCCCTGAAATTCGGGAGCCATTTGGCCATTCAAGAATTGATGCATAGTTTGGCAACACTAAACCCACCCTCAGGACTGCAGCCTCATTGCCCGGGGCAAACACGCATCATACCATGGCCGATCCGCACGGCCTTTGCCATTGGAGCCCACGGTTCCAATGCCATAAATGTTTCATGCTACCTCCTGGTCGAGCTTCAATCAGGTTAAATGGAAACGATACGGATCATTGTAGTGGACCGCCACGAACTTGTAGCATTAGGCATCCGGTCCCGGCTGGCAGATGCGGCGGAGGTGGAAATTGTTGGCCACACCCGTACTGGAAAGGAACTGTTGGACAGGCTCCGCGAAACGCAGGCGGACCTCGTCCTCATTGACGTTTCCTTGCATGAGATGGACGGCATAGACACCACCCGGCACCTGAACCGGCACTACCCGGGGCTGAAAGTGCTGGCCCACTCGTCACTCACCGAGATCGAATACATCAACAGCATGCTGATCGAGGGAGCCTCCGGCTATGTGCTGAAGGACGGCCCGGTGGATGAACTGGCCCATGCCGTGCGGACCATCATGGGGGGAGGCTCCTACATCTCCCCTTCGGCACAGAGCAGTATTGCCCAGGGCTATCACTTTACGGCAAAACGCATGGGCGGTGATTACATCGGCCT
>CALMYC010000321.1 GCA_937873385.1 uncultured Flavobacteriales bacterium
CACGCCATCGCGCGTCAGGGGTAGCTTCACGGTGATGTTGGGGTGCAGTGCCGCCAGGTCTTCCCCCTCACGCACCATGCCGGGATAATCAGTGGCGATCACTTCCGCGCTCACATCACCATGAACGATGTTGCAGATGTCCACGTAGTGCTTCATCACGCGGTCGGTGCCGGCGATGCCCTCTTTGGCCATCAAGGAAGGATTGGTGGTTACGCCGTCCAGGATGCCGAGGTCCTGTGCTTCCTTGATCTGCGCCAAGCTGGCCGTGTCGATGAAGAATTTCATGCTTGTGATTTCCGGGGATGGTCGCCTCCGGGAACCGCAAAGCTAAGGACCCATGCGCGGTACCGGTGATCCGGCGGCGCACCGGAAGGGATTGCGGGGTTCGCGGCAGTTGCCCGAACAGGGCGGTCACTTCATCCAGCGCACCAGTGCGGTGTTTCCTTTTCCCGTGATGCGGATGGTGTACAACCCGCCGGGCAATGAGGCTAGCGGCAGTGGTGCGCGATCAACGGAAGGGAGTTGGGCGGAATACACCGATCTCCCCTGCGCATCAAATACCTGTACATCGGTGCCGGTGCGGAAACCGGGTGCGAGCAAAAGCACGGGGGCAACGGCCGGATTCTGCTCCAATCGCACAAGGTCATGCTGAGCCGGAGGTGCAACAATGCCGGTGCTGATGTCCAAGCTGTCGATGTGCTGGGCATAGATCCCGTTGGGGTTCCGGTCATCCTGCCAAACCACCGCCACCTGTCCATCTTCCATTTCCGTAAGCTGCACATCGTCCTTGTTGCTGTTCACCGTGGAAATGTCGCGTTGGGCAGGCGTCCAAAAGGGGGTGCCGTCCAACCCCACCCTGGTTGCGGCAATGTGGACCTGGCCGAAATCGCCCGACACGTGTGCGTTAACTGCACCATCCGCTATGGCGGAAATGTCCCAGGGTTCCACCGGCGTGCTTCCCATGGGGATCACGGAAATGGCGAGATCGCCGAGCAATCGGTTTCCTGCGGTATCCAATCCTTGGACGGCAACGCCGTGCTGGCCTTGCGCCCCGTCAGTGACATGCAGAGGCACCATCAACCCCGCATCATCACCCACCAGTGCCAAGCCTTTCCCCACTGAAAACTTTTGGATAAGGACACTGTTGTCCAACCGGGTGCCATCCACGGACCACAACGTTCCATTCCCCCGTACCCGTTGCGTAAAGACGTCCGTATAGGAAGCATTGTCCGGATTGCCCGTGTTGAAGGCTACATAGTACCCATCGTGGCCGTCGGCAACGGGTTCCGGGAAAAAGAAGAAGGGAATGGATTTGCTGGACACTTGCACGGCATTGGCCCAAATGGCGTTGCCGACGGCATTGTAGCGCATGGCGTACATGGTGCCTGGAGGCAGGCCGAAGCCACCATTGCTGACCACGTATTGCATGATGAAGCCCCCATCGCCCATGGCGATCAGTTTTGGCCGGCCCACGGTGGTGCTGGCTGAAATTTCGATCGGTGTGGCCAGTAGCTGGGCCCCAACGGGGTCAAGGACCTGGGCAGCGGCCTTCCCGGGTGAGTCATTGGTGGTCCAGGCAATGGCGGTATTGCCATTGCCCAATGCCGCCACCACGGGTGCCAATCCCGTGGTGCCCGGAGTGGGTAGTTCCACGCCATCAGGTCCCCACAGGAATGAACCATCGGGACCGATCTTGTAGGCGACAATGTCCAGTGCCCCGGTTCGCTCATCCTGAAAGGCAACAATGGCATTGCCATGGCCATCGCCCTGCAAGTCGTAGCGGAAGATGGCACTATTCTGCGGATGGCTGCTCACCACAAGCCCGCTGTCCGGCCATGTTCTGTATCCGTCCGCATCCAGGCGTTGCATCCTCAACTGGTACTCGCCCGACCCATTTTCAAACCAGGAGATGTAGGTGCTCCCATCCGGGCCTGTCGTGGTCATCGGGGTGGCAGCCTCCGCCGTGTTCACCGCACGCACCGTGGTGTTCACGGAAACGTCGCTGGTCCACTGCGCATGCGAGGAAATGACGGTCAGCAGGGTCGGGGCAAGGAAGAGGAGTTGTCTTTTCATCAGGAAGGTGCTTTGGAGCTCAACCGGCGCCGAAAGTCCGGCGCGGAATGTCCCTCAAAGTTCTCCGGTGTGAAAGCGGCCTGCCCCCTGTTCACACTATTTGTATTCCTTCATCATCAACCGTTGGAAGAACCTGCCTGGCAGGAACTTTTTCAAAAGGACGGCCACGCGTTGCTTGCCGTGGGCGGCGAAATACACGCTGCGTGGATGGCCGGTGTCCATAATGCGCTGGACCATTTGCGCCACCTCGTCCGGATCGCGGCTGTAGTGCAGGCTGTCCCCCAGCAGTTCCATGGCCCTGCCATACGCGGCCTTGTATGCATCCCCGATCACGGCTGGACGGATGCGGCTGGCCCCGATGTTGGTTTTGAATTCGCCGGGTTGCAGCGTTACTGCGTGGATGCCGAACGGCCGCACTTCCATGCTCAAGGTCTCGGTATAGCGTTCAAGGGCAGCCTTGCTGGCGCTGTAGAATCCGCGGTAGGGTAGCCCGAAGTTGGCCGCCAGGCTGGTGACGTTGATGATGAGGCCGCTGCCTTGTGCACGCATCTGCGGCAGTGCGGCGCGCACCACGCGGTGCACACCGATCACGTTGGTGTCAAAGAGCGCCATGGCCTGGTCCGGCAGTAGGTCCTCTGTGGCACCCTGGATGCCGAGGCCCGCATTGTTCACCACCACGTCCAGGCGGCCCGCTTCCTTGATCACTTGGGCCACAGCACTATTTACCGATGCCTCATTCACCAGGTCCATGGTGAGCATCCGGTAGCGGTCCGGCCCAGTGTCCACCATGCGCGAGGTGCCGTAAACGGCATGCCCCGCTTTGGCCAGGTGCTCGCAAATGGCCTTGCCCAAGCCGCTGGAACCGCCGGTAACAAGCACAACCTTGACAGGGTTTGGCATCAAAGAGGGCAAAAAAAGAGGGGCAAGCTCCTCGCATCGCTC
>CALMYC010000322.1 GCA_937873385.1 uncultured Flavobacteriales bacterium
ATGGAGCGCCGCGGCGAGCTGATCTTCCCCGCGATCAACGTCAACGACAGCGTGACCAAGTCCAAGTTCGACAACCTCTACGGCTGCCGCGAGAGCCTGGTCGACGGCATCCGCCGCGCCACCGACGTGATGATGGCCGGCAAGGTGGCCGTGGTGGCCGGCTACGGCGACGTGGGCAAAGGCACCGCCGCTTCGCTGAAAGGCGCCGGTGCACGCGTGATCGTCACCGAGATCGACCCCATTTGCGCGCTGCAGGCCGCCATGGACGGCTTCGAGGTGAAGCCCATGGCCAACGCCGCCCCGCGCGCTGACATCATCATCACCACCACCGGCAACTGCGACATCGTGCGCGGCGAGCACTTCGAGGTGCTGAAGGACAAGTGCATCGTGTGCAACATCGGCCACTTCGACAACGAGATCGACATGGCCTGGCTGAACAAGAACCACGGCAAGACCAAAGTGGAGATCAAGCCCCAGGTGGACAAGTACACCATCAAGGGCAAGGACATCCTGATCCTGGCCGAAGGCCGCTTGGTGAACCTGGGTTGCGCCACCGGCCACCCCAGCTTTGTGATGAGCAACAGCTTCACCAACCAAACGCTGGCCCAATTGGAACTGTGGAACAACAGCGACAATTACGAGAACAAGGTGTACGTGCTGCCCAAGCACCTCGATGAAATGGTGGCGAAGCTGCATCTCGCCAAGATCGGCGTGGAGCTGGAAGAGCTCAACGAAAAGCAGGCCAAGTACATCGGCGTGGCAAAGAACGGGCCGTTCAAGAGCGACGAGTACCGGTATTGAGCAGCGCCCGGTTGGCAGTTGTCAGTTGTCCGTTGGCTGGGTGCGGCCCGGATTGCGTGCGCATAGCTTGGTTACTGACGACCAACGACCAAGGGATGCAGGGTGAAGTTCGCGGTTCGTAGGGAATAGTTCGCATTGCGTGGCCCAGCGGAGTGCATGCGCATAGCTTGGTAATTGACAACCGACAACTAAAGGGGGCAAGGGTGAAGTTCGTGGTTCGTGGGGAAGGGATACACGTACGCTTCCCCACGAACCACGCCCTGCGAACTACTCCCTACGAACTACGCCCCGCAAACACTTCCCCGTGAACTACCCCCCGGACCTCCTCAATTGAAAATACGCAAGATGGTCCCGTTGAACGTGGTGTTGTAGCGCTTCAGGCCGAACACGGCGGGTCCGTTCACCACACTGCCGTCCATCAGCAGGACCGCACTGTGGCAACAAGCCGTATCGCGCGCCACCACCTCGCTGGCATCCACGGTCACGCGGCAAAGTTCTTCCGGATGATAGGTACAGTGACGGTCCAGTGCGGTGAATGAATCCGCGCCGCTGCGGTACACCAGGATCCCCTGCGACCCGCCGGTGAGGTACACCCAGCCACCGGTCACGGCCAGTGCATTGTACGCGGGCAGGTTCACGTTGATGGAAATGTCCACATTGACCAAGGGCACTTCCACGGTGCGCTCTTTTTTACAGCCAGTGCCGCCAAGCAGCGCAAATGCGGCAAGGATGAACGGAATGCGTGTGCCCATGAACAATGCGATGTGCGAGTTAACGCCGCATGGCGAAGTTAGGTATCCGCCGCAGGCACGAAATTGGCACCTTGTACGTTACATCGCAATCCATGCGCCCCGGACACATCCGCTTCCTACTTCTTGTTCTGTTGGCCTGTGCCGCTCCTGCTGTCCATGCGCAGGAGGGCATCAGCAAAAAGCAGCAGGAAAAGATACAGGCCCGCAAAAAGAAGGATGACAAGAAGGATGTGAAGAAAGAGGAGAAGCGCCTGTACAAACAGCACTTGGCCAACCAGGACAAGGCCACGCGCAAGCGCATGAAACACCACAAACGGCGTGCGGACAACCAAGGCAACACAGGCCACCGGGACCCGTTCCTGCGGAGGTTGTTCGGCACCAAGCATTAGGGCCAGGCGCGAACTTTTTGTGGAACCCGGATCATGCCGTGGAGGACGTGACGGGACGCGGCAACACAAAGCCGCAGGCAATTTCGTGAAGAAGGCGGGGACATGGTCCCGGTGGGGAACGAACCTGCGTGAAACGCACGGTGGCAAAGCGTTTCCGGGTCGCAGCAGCCATTCCACAGCATGTTCCGGGCGGAATGCGGTCCCGGTCCTTGCTGTCTTGATCAGAAGCATTTTGTAGTTGGTCAGAGGCAAGTGTCGTCCTGCTGCAGGTGGCGGCAGGCTGGGCGCGCGCACCGAACGCAGTGCTTCCGGTTTTGCACCAGGGGTGGTTTTGGACGTGTATATGCGGTGCTTATTCATGCGGCTTGGATCGGCGCAAACCGCCGGTAATGGGAATATCTTGGCATCGGATCCCGAGCATGATCCCTGAAATGACCCCTCATCCCAATACCTCCCAAAAATGGCCCATGCGCGCTAACCCGCGCCCATCAACGGATTGCGGCAGTTTGCACGATCGGGGACTTTTCTATCTTTACGCCCCCTCGTTGCCTATCCAACCAGAACGTAACCCCTTACCGTTGATGCTGAGAAAACTATGCTCGGCCGCAGTTGCCATCATTTGCAGCGCGCTCTCCCTGAATGCCCAAGTGGGTGCCGGCACCTTGCAGGGCACCGTCAAGGACAAAAAATCCAATGAACCCGTTCCTTTCGCCTCCATCGTTGTGGAGAACATGGGCGCGCGTGTGTCCGGGGGCCAATCCGACTTTGACGGAAACTTCAAGATCAGTCCCATCGACCCTGGCACCTATGATGTAACGGTGAGCATCATTGGCTACCAGCCGCTGAAGATCACAGGGGTCATCGTGAACAGCAACAAGATCACCTTCCAGGATTTCGCGCTCAACAGTGGTGTGGAGCTGGAGAAAGTGGAAGTGGTGCGCTATAAGGTGCCGTTGATCGACAAGGACGGCGGGGCGACGGGCCAGACCGTTACGCGCGATCAGATCGCCAAGATGCCCGCGCGTTCCGCCACATCCATTGCCACCACGGTGGCTGGTGCAAGTACGGCCGGCACGGGAGGAGGGGTGAGCATACGGGGTGCACGCGCCTCCAACACCTATTATTATATCGATGGGGTAAAGGTGCCCGCAGGGGCCGGCATCGGGTTGCCCAAGAGCGCCATTGAGGAAGT
>CALMYC010000323.1 GCA_937873385.1 uncultured Flavobacteriales bacterium
AACGGCAATTGCCCTGACAGCCGGTGGTTGGTAGGCATTGGTACACAGGTGCCCAGCTACAAGTTGGTGGTTAAGCATGACTACGCAGACCAAGCTGTTTCCGGTGGCGTGTATGTGGACTATACGGGCCAATCATCCAACTATGCCTATGGGCTTTTCAGTGATGTGAAGCCCCATGCCGGAAGCAGCCTTCAATATCCAGTGGGTGTGCGCGGTAACGTAGTTGGAGTGGATGGCAGCGGCTATGGGCTTCAAGGCATAGTCCATGCAGGTGCATTGGACGGCACCACGGATTTGATCCATGGTACCAGTGGTCAAGCGTGGGGGCCAACAAATGGTTCCGTGCTATCAATGTCCTGCGGTGCATACGGGGAATCTTTCGGCCAGGCAGGAGGGACCATCAGTGAATCATACGGACTTTGGGGGAAATCTTCAGGGTCAGGAATAGGAGAAAGTTATGGGGTTTATGCTTGGGGCAGGGATGGAAGCACCAATTACGGGGTGTATGGCCGTGCCTCCAACGGTACCACCAACTGGGCTGGCTACTTTGTGGGAAACGTGAATTCCACCGGTACCGGATATTTCGTGAACGGCAGCTTAGTTGCCAGTGATGCTCAATTCAAGACCAATGTCCAGCCTTTGGATGATCCCATGTCGGTAATCTCGCAGTTGCAGCCTCACCGGTATGAATACTTGGTTGATGCATACCCGCAGATGAATTTTCCTACAGGACAGCAGGTTGGGTTAGTGGCGCAGGAGGTGGAGACCGTGGTTCCAGCTTTGGTGCGGGATACCAGGGTTGAAGCCACTACGGACAGCGCGGGCGTGGAGGTGACCCCCGTGGTTGAATACAAGGCAGTGAATTACGCGGGCTTCGTTCCTTACCTCATCGGTGCAATTCAGCAGCAGCAACAACAGATCGCCACCATGCAGCAACAACTTGACCAATGCTGTGCCTCCAACCCCGGCATGGACCCTGGAGGCAACGGCGGCATGAAGAGCGTGCCGGCCACGGAAAACGTGCAGGAGCAACGCTTGACGATCCAGCCCAATCCCTTCACGGACCACACCACGCTGGGCTACTACGTGCCCGAGGCAGGCAAGGTGAGCCTTTCAATAAGCACCAGCGACGGCAAGCCCATGGGCACTCTGCGCGAGGAACAGGCGGAAGCCGGTGCATACACCTACGAGTGGAACACCAGCAAGCTGGCCTCAGGCACCTACTTCTGCACCTACCTGCTGGACGGGGCCGTGGTGGTGAAGCGGGCGGTGAAAGTGGCGCGGTAAGCAGCATGCAGTCCAGTTGCAGAGTCCCGAAGACGGTGACCCTGCACGGACATCGAAAGTCCAAACAAAGAAGGCCGACCGCGTTGGGCGGCCTTCTTTGTTCCGCAAAGTTCAACATTGCAGTGGCATGCCCGACAACGAACAACTTACAACTACGCCCCACGCCCCACGAACTACGCCCCACGCCTCAATACAAAAGCTCATTCTTATTCCCAAACGGCCTCCGCAGCTCATACTTCAGGTCATGCAGCACGCTGGCCTTCACGTTGATGCGGAAGGTGAAGCTCTTGCGCACGCCAAGCGGGATCACGTTGGCATTGAACTCCCAGCAGTGCAGGTCCCAGTACAGGTTCAGCGAGGTGGGCGTCCATTCCTTGGCCTCCATGTCATAGCCGCTGCTGAAGCCGAGCTTCCAGTATTTGAGGATGTTGAGGTCGCCGCTGAAGAGCACGCTTTGGGTCTGCTGTTCGGTGTATTCGGCGGCACGGTAGGCCCGCGCCATGCTGTAGCTGTAGTTCACCCGCAGGTGCCAGGGGATGCTGAAGTTGATGCGGGCGCCTTTGCTCGGGTCGGCCTCGGCCACCACTTGGTCGTCGCTGTTGCCATGGCCGCTGGTGGATCTTCCGTAGCGTTTGCTCTGCAGCTCAAAGCCCACGGCCAGGTTGGCGTTGCGCAAATGGGCGAGGGAGCCGTCCACGGTACGCGTGGGCCGGTTGATGTTCCGCCCAAGGCTGTCGGTGGCATAGGGGTCCCAATTGCTGGCCAGGTTGACGTCCAGGAAGTTCAGCAAGCGGGTGCGGGCGGCCATGCTCACGGGCGACCAGCGCAGGGAATCCTTGAGCAGGTCGTAGTTGGCGTTGATGCTGAGGTTGTCCAACAGCTTCAACTTGGTGAACTGCGCGTCGCCCTTGGCATCCGGTGTTTTCGATCGCACCTTGGCCTCCACGCTCTGCACCAGGCCCAGCGAAACCAAGCCGCTGGCGTTGGGCGATGGCTGGCCGTAGATGCCGATGTCCAACGGGGAATAGCTGCCGTAGCTGCCGCCGGAGCCGTACGGCCCGAAGATGCGCGTGTCGTTGCCGGGCAGGAAGGTGAGCGCTGCGGAAGGCGTGATGACGTGGCGGATGGCCTGCAGGCGACCGGAGCGGAAGGCATACATGCCGTAGAACTTGCTAGTGGCCGTGGCCCCCACGCTCCAATCGAACACATTGCGCAGGCCGGGCACGGTATCTGCGACCACGGTGCCCGTTCCCGCGTCGTACCGCTTGCGCAGGCCGTCGAAATACGTGCGGTCGGTGATGTTGACCTGGGGGTTCAGGGTGAAGGCGCGCGTTTTGATGGAGGTGCTTACCGCGCCGGTGTGCCGCACGCCATTGCGCATGCGGTCCATCAGGTTCGGGAGGTTTTCAATGGAGATCTGGTCCTCGGTGGTGCTGAGGCGATTGTCAAAGATGCTGCTCCATGTAACGCCCACCTGGTCGTACCACTTGGGTTTTCCTGTGTTTTGCCCATGGAGCCAGGTGCCGGGGAAAAAGCGCTGGACATTGAAGTTCACCGAGGGCAGGGTGACATCGAACGTGCGGTTGATGGTGTTCTGGCTGTGTCGTGCGGCCACGCTGAGACTGTAGGGTTTGCCCGGCCAGAGGTGGCTCCAGTTCACGTTGCTCTGGAACGTATTGCTGAGGTAGTCCTGGGTGGTGCTGTTGAAATTGTTGGTGAAATTTTGGCTGGAGCCCACGTTCACGCTCGCGTTGAAGCGGTCCGTGAGGCTGGCCTTGGGGTCCATCAGGTGGTTCCAGCGGATGAAGAAGGTGCGCTGCTCACTGAAGTCGGGGTATTCGCGTATGCTGTTCAACTTGTCACTGTATTGCAGGTCCATGGACCCGCTGAACCGGTAGCGTTGCTTGTAGCGGGTGATGGAGCGCAGCCCCCAGCTGCCCCGGCTATAAATGTCGGCGGTGAGCTGTTCATCGAAATTGTCGCTGATGGGCAGGTAATAGCCGCCATTGAGCAGGAAGATGCCGAACTGGTCCGAGCTGCCCCAGGTGGGGATCAAGATCCCTGCTGCCCCGCGATCCTTGTGATTGGGGAAGAAGCCGAAGGGCACGGCCAGTGGAGTGGGCACGTTGCCGATCTTCATCACGGCCGGGCCCATCACCACTTTATCGTCCGGGATCACCATCATTTTGCTGACGGCGAAGCGGTAGTGCGGATGGGGCCGGTCGCAGGTGGTGAGGCTTCCCCCGCGGCTGTGGATCTCGCCGTTGGCGTGGCGCTTGCTGAGGTGCGCCAGGGCGTACAGTTGTGACTCTGTGGTCCGCACTTCCCGGATGATGCCCTCCTTGGTCTTGAAGTTGTAGCGGATGCTGTCCGCCTCCACCTTTTGGCCGCCTTGTGTGAAAACAGGGGATCCCGCCGGGGAACCCGTGCTGTCCAACGTGCCGAAGGCTTGCACTTCCTCCCGCCCCAGGTCCAGCCTGATCCGGTCTGCCGTGAGTTCCACATCCTGGTATTTCACCGTGGCGGCGCCAAAGAGGTACACGGTTTGCTTGGCCATGTCGTACCGCATGCTGTCCCGTGCCCCGTATTTCACCTCACTTTGCAAGCGCTGGGCTGCCAGGGTGCCTGCGGTGGTTACTGACAGCAGCGTGATGAAAATAGCCCGGAGCGCGGCCCGGTGCCGGAAACATGCGTCCATACCTTCGCCGCGAGGGGCATTTTGCCCTGTTCCAGGAAAGGGAATGCGGTATCCACGGGACTTCATGGGGTGCGCCAGCACGGCCGCCGCGCCGAAAGTAGCGGTTGGAAAGGGCGCGTACAGGAAAGTCATGCGGAGGACTTGCGGCGGCTGGTGGCTGACTGCGGGGTTCCTGCTGGTGTTCGCGGCAACCGCCATGCCGCAAAATTCGGGCAAGGAAGCCAATCGCGTGGGCGTGATCGTGCTGGATGCCGGCCATGGTGGCAAGGATCCCGGGAACATGGGCACAAAGCGGTACAAGACCACGGAAAAGGACGTGGCACTCGCCATCACCTTGCTGGTGGGCAAGTACATCAATGACAACCTGCCGGACGTAAAGGTGATCTATACCCGTGAAGATGACCGTTTCATTGAACTGATGGAGCGTGACAACATCGCCAACAAGGCCAAGGCCGACGTGTTCCTCAGTATCCACTGCAACGCCAACAAGAGCACCGACCCGCCTGGCTGCGAGACCTACGTAATGGGCCTGCACAAGACCGAGGCCAACATGCGCGTGGCCATGAAGGAGAACGAATCGATCCTGCTGGAGGCGGACCATGCGCTGAAGTACGATGGCTACGACCCGAAGGACCCGGAAAGCATGATCGCATTAAGCCTGCGGCAGAATGCATACCTCGACCACAGCCTGTTGCTGAGCTCCCTGATCCAGGCCCAGTTCAAGGACCGCGTGGGGCGCGTGGACCGGGGCGTGAAGCAGGCCGGTTTTCTGGTGATCAGCTACACCACCATGCCCGCCGCATTGATCGAACTGGGCTTTTTGACCAATGCCGAGGAGGAGGACTTCCTGCAGAGCGCCAAAGGCCAGGAATACATGGCCTCGGCCATCTATCGGGCATTCAAGGAGTACAAGGACCGGATCGAGCACAAGGATGTGAACTTCTCCGAGCTGGAGGCGAAGGGCAAAACCCCGGCCAAGGACAGTACTGTGGCAAGCGGTGCCGACAAGGCCGGCGAAGTGCGGTTCAAGGTGCAGATCGTCACCAGCAGCAAGCGCATACCCACGGACTCGCCGAAGTTCAAGGGACTTGACGTGGAAGAGGCACAGGCAGGAGACTTGTGGAAGTACAGCGTGGGTTCCGAACCCGGTCTTGACGGTGCGCGCAAGGTGCAGGACCTGTGCAAGAGCAAGGGCTTTGAAGGTTCGTTCATCACCGCCTGGCAGGGTGGAAAGCGCATCGATCTGCAGCAAGCCGTTACTTTGGTCCGCGACCGCTAACACCCACCGACCGTGCCCAAGATCAAACGCCAGTACTCCATCGCGCTCATGGCGCTGGGCGGCATCGCGCTGCTCATCTTCGGGCTCAACTACCTCAAGGGCCTCGACCTGCTTGCCGGCCGCAACACATACGTGGCGGTCTACGACGACATTTCCGGGGTGAACGACGCCACGCCCGTGCTCTTTCACGGCTACCATGTGGGGCAGGTGGTGAGCTCGGAAATGATGCCCAATGGTTCAGGGCGCATTGCCGTCACCTTCCAGATCAACGAACGCGGGCTGAAGCTCACCAAGGACACCCATGCGGACATTTTCAGCGCGGACCTCTTTTCCCGGGCCGTGCGCATCACCTTGGGGGCGGGGGTGCCTGCCGAGCGCGGTGACACCTTGATCGGCGGTGCCGAAATGAGCCTCACCGAATCAGTGGGTTCGCAGATCGACCCCCTCAAGCGCAAGGCGGAGGCCATGATCGCAGGCGTCGATTCAGTGCTCACCGCCCTGCAAACGGTGCTCAACCCGAATGCCAGAAGGGACATCGATGCCAGCTTCACCAACCTGCGCTCCACCCTGGAGAACATCAGCTCCACCACCGCCAAGCTCGATGGGCTGATCGCCAAGGAAAGCCTGCAGATCAGCAGCATTTTGGGGAACGTGGACCAAGTCACCGCCAACCTGGCCGCCAACAACGACCACCTTACCCACATCTTCGCCAACATGGACAGTGCCACGGCCGCATTGGCCAATGGCCGGTTGGAACGCATGATGGCCGACATGGAGGCGACCTCCAAGGAACTCAAGGAGCTGATGGCCGGCCTGAAAAGGGGAGAAGGCACCCTGGGCAAATTGATGACCGACGACAGCCTCTATGTCAACCTGAACGCGGCCACGCACCAGATGGACCTGCTCATGGAGGACCTGCGCCTCAATCCGCACCGCTACCTCAGCATCTTCGGGCGCAAGGACAAACTTCCCAAGCTCAGCAACTCGGACATTGAGCGCATCCGCCAGGCCTACCCGCCCAAGCCATGAGCATCAGTTCCGTTATTTTCCTGCTGGCCTTCGCGATCGCCGTCTGGTGGTTCACACGCAATGTGGGGCGCATCCGCCGCAACATCCTGCTGGGCCGCGATGAGCAGATCAACGACCGAAAGGGCGAGCGCTGGGCGCTGATGACGAAGGTGGCCCTGGGCCAGAGCAAGATGGTGGTAAAGCCCATTGCAGGGCTGCTGCACATCATGGTGTACGCCGGCTTCGTCATCATCAACATCGAGGTGCTGGAGATCATCATCGACGGCCTCTTCGGCACCCACCGCGTGTTCAGCTTCCTCGGCGGCTTCTATGGCTTCCTCATCGGCAGCTTCGAGGTGTTGGCCCTGCTCACCTGGCTGGCCTGCGCCATCTTCCTCATCCGCCGCTTCGTGCTTCGCATCAAGCGTTTTTGGATGCGCGAGATGACCCTGTGGCCCCGCACCGATGCGGGCCTCATCCTCACCTTCGAGATCTTGCTGATGACCGCCTTCCTGCTGATGAATGCGGCGGACCACACCCTGCAACGCATGGGCGTAGGGCACTACTTGGAAGCCGGTTCCTTTCCGGTGAGCTCCGTGTTGGCGGGTTGGCTCGGCTTCGGGGACTTCGATGCCTCTACACTCATCGGCATCGAGCGCACCAGCTGGTGGTTCCACATCATCGGTATCCTTGCGTTCCTCAACTACCTGCCCTACAGCAAGCACTTCCACATCCTGCTGGCCTTCCCCAACGTATGGTACAGCAAGCTGAAGCCGAAGACGGAGATGAGCGCGATGCCCCGGATCACCGCCGAAGTCAGGAGCATGCTCGATCCCTCCCTTCCGCCCCCGGCACCTCCTGCGGAACCGGCGAACGGCATGCCTCCCGAGCACTTCGGAGCGAAGGATGTGTTCGACCTGACGTGGAAGAGCCTCATGGACGCATACACCTGCACCGAGTGCGGGCGTTGCACCAGCGTGTGCCCGGCCAACCTCACGGGCAAGCTGCTCAGTCCGCGCAAGATCATCATGGACACCCGCGACCGCTTGGAGGAAGTGGGAAAAGTGATTGATGTGAAAGGCAAGTGGGAGGACGACGGCAAGGACCTCTTCAGCCGCATCAGCGAGGAGGAGCTGTGGGCTTGCACCACCTGCAACGCTTGCACGCAAGCCTGTCCGGTGAACATCGACCCCGTGGAGATCATCACCGGCATGCGCCGCTTCCTGGTGATGGAGCAGAGCAAACCCAGCCCTTCCTTGAACGCCATGTTCACCACCATTGAGAACAATGGGGCGGCGTGGGCTTTCGGGCCGGACAAGCGGATGGATTGGGTGAAGGAATGAGGGGGGGGATCGTAGGTTGTAGTTCGTAGTTGTTAGGAAGAACAAGCGCGAGGACAATAAGCATCACATCCCACAGGGAGTTCGCAGATGTTAGTTCGTAGTTGTTAGGGAGATCGGGGAAACATGGTAGGTGGGAAGCAACAAGATGGCCTTCGGACGTTCACGGAGCTGAAGGCTTGGCAGAAGGCAAGGGCCCTGCGCAAGGCGATATCCACTTTGGCCAAGGCATTTCCGGCGGAAGAGAAGTTCCGGCTCGCAGATCAGATCATCCGTTCCAGCCGTGGCCCAAGCGCCAACATTGCCGAAGGCTACGGACGATTCCATGAAAAGGACAATGCACATTTTTGCCGCATGGCAAGTGGATCATTGAATGAAACAATGGACCATCTGACCGTGGCATACGATGAGCGCTACATCTCTGCTGAAGTTTTTAAGGAACACTGGGGCTTGGCAGAGGAGACCCTGCGTTTACTGCATGGGTATATCCGCTATTTGCGGATGCCTGATCGATCCAGTAGTTCCGTATCCGACCCTGCAGAGCAATATGGAACAGGAGCCGAGGGGGATATCTTCACAGATCCTCCATCCGATTTGTGAACCGTGCCTACGAACTACGAACTACGACCACGCCCTACGCCCTACGCCCTACTAAGAACGAACCACGCCCTACGAACCCCGAACCACCGAACAAGGATGAGCGAAGCACTGAAAGTCCCCACCATGGCCGAGTTCGCCGCAACAGGTGAAGTCCCGGAAGTCCTCTTCTGGGTCGGCTGCATGGGCTCCTTCGACGATCGGGCGCGCAAGATCACCAAAGCGTTCGTGCGCATCCTGAACAAGGCCAACGTGAAGTTTGCGGTGCTGGGGCAGGAGGAAAGCTGTACCGGCGATCCGGCGCGGCGCGCAGGCAATGAGTTCCTCTTCCAGATGCAGGCGTTGCAGAACATCACCGTGCTGAACGGCTATGGCGTGCAGCGGATCGTGTCGGCGTGCCCGCACTGCTTCAATACCCTCAAGAACGAATACCCCGCGCTGGGCGGCCAGTACGAGGTGATGCACCACACCCAGTTCATCAACGCGCTGATCAAGGAAGGGCGCATCAAGGTGGAAGGCGGGTCATTCCAGGGCAAGCGCATCACCTTCCACGATCCCTGTTACCTCGGCCGTGGCAATGGCGATTACGAGGCCCCGCGCGAGGTGCTGCTGAAATTGGATGCCGCGCTGGTGGAGATGAAGCGCAGCAAGGAGAAGGGCCTCTGCTGCGGCGCCGGCGGCGCACAGATGTGGAAGGAGGCCGAGAAGGGCGACAAGGAAGTGAACGTGGAACGCACCGAGGAGGCCGTGGGCACGGGCGCCAAGATCATTGCGGCAGGCTGCCCCTTCTGCAACACCATGCTCACCGATGGCGTGAAGGCCGTGGGAAGCGAAGGCCAGGTGGTGGTGAAGGATATTGCCGAACTGATCGCGGAGGCGGGGGAATTGTGAGCGACCACCATTGGTTCCCCGGGGGGGCTCGCCGGAAACATCCATAAAGAGAAGCGGACCCTGAGGCCGCGGACGGCCCTACTTCAACGCCGTTGCGTTTCCGATCGCCAGTTCAAGGCCCTTTCGGAAAACAGCTTCACTCGCCTCGCTCAACTCCACGAAGGTCGCGCCCTTTTCGCCCCATTTGTTCGGCACGGGAAAGTAAACCTGCGGATGATGCGCGTTCAGTTCCGTTTGCTGTTCGGTGGATAGCATGAAAACGGCCCGCTGGTCTTCCACCCAAAGCGTCATGAATATTTTGGAAGGCTTTCCCTTCGGCCCGGGCACGCGGTAGGCACCCTTGCCGAAGTGGTCGTGCTCGGTGGCCCCGGGCAGCGCCATGGCCAGTTTGCGTGCTGTAAAGACGTCCATTCGCGGATGCGTCAATTCCCCAGCAACGTCTTCACCGCCGTGCCGAGCTGCTGGTCCACGCCATTGCTGAACAAGGCGGGATCATTCACCTGCCGCACATCGGGCTCCAGCTCCTGGTTCTCCAGGTACTTGCCGCTGTTGTCCACCATGCCCACCTGCGGAATGCCGAAGATCACGCCGTTCTGCAGGGTCTCCCACCACACGGCGGTGCCGGTGCCGGGCACGGGCATGCCCACCAGCTTGCCGATGCCGAGGGCCTTGTAGGTGAAGGGGAACATGTGTGCATCGCTATAGTTGCACTCGTTCATCAGCACCACGCTGGGCCGGCTCCACTTGAACATGGGCTCGGTGCCGAGGTCCTGTCCGCGTGGCTCGATGTGCATGTACACGTGCCCGCTGAGGAAGGTGGCGAGGTCGTCGTGCAGCCAGCCGCCTCCGTTGTAGCGGGTGTCCACGATCAGGCCTTCCTTGTCGTGGTACTTGCCCAGCACGTCGGCATAGACGGTCTTGAAGCTCTCCACGTTCATGCCGCGCACGTGCACATACCCGACTTTGCCGTTGCTGAGGCTGTCCACGGTGTGGCGGTTGCGTTCCACCCAGCGGTGGTACAGCAGCTCGTTCTCAGCACCCCGGTCAATGGGCTTCACGGTCTCTTCCCAGCGGGCCTTGGTCTTTGGGTCATACAGGGAGAGCAGGGTGTTGTCGCCGGCCTTCCGGTTCAGCAGTGAGGAGGGATCTTCCTTGGAGGTGATGGCACGCCCATCGATCTTCTCGATCACCACGCCCGCCTTGATCTTCGAACCGGCCTTCACCACGGGCGAGCGGTCCATCACTTCGGCGATGGTAAGGCCCGGGGCGGTGTCGTTGGCATAGAACAGGCCCAGGCCGGCGGTGGCGTCACCGATGCCTTCACCGCTGTTGCCACGGTAGCGCCCCCCGGTGTGCGAGGCATTCAATTCGCCGAGCATCTCGCCCAGGAGGTCCGCGAAATCATGGTCGTTGCTGATGTAGGGGAGGTAGGTGAGGTATTCCTGCTTGTAATGGTCCCAGTCCACGCCTTGCAGGTCGGTGCGGTAGAACTTCTTCACCACCTGGCGCCAGACATGCTCAAAGAGGTAGTTGCGCTCAGCGGTCTCGTTCAGGGTCATTTCGCCGTTGATGCCCACGTTCTTCACTTCGCCCTTGTCGAGGTCCACGGTGGAGATGCCGCCGTTGTTGAGCAGGTAGAGGGTCTTGCCTTCCTTGTCCATCTCCAGGCTGCCGGGGTTTTCAGCGCCCATCTTGGCCAGGATCTTCGTTTCCTTGGTGCGCAGGTCGGTCTGCCACAGGTCGAAGCCCTTTTCAAATTCCGCGAGGAAGTACAGCTTCTGTCCGTCCTTGGCAAGCAGTGCATCGGCGAGGTCCGCGGAGTTCACCGTGAGGCGCACCTTGCGGTCCTCAATGCCGTCCAGCTCGAATTTCAGCGGGGCAACCGTGGTGTCCTTGACTTCCTTCTTGTCCTTTTTCCCTGTTTTGGCGGTCGCTTCCTTGCCATCCTTGCCTCCTTTCTCTTCCTTCCTCCGGTCCTTCAGCAGCTCATATTCCTCCTTGTTCAGGTTGAACGTGTCCAGGGCCGCCTGCGTGAAGAACATGGCGTACACGTCCTGTTGCCCGCCCCAGCTGGCCTGGCTCTTGTAGCCGTCGCGGCTGCTGAACCAGATCATGGCCTGGCCGTCCAGCGCCCATTTGGGATGGCCGCCGCCGTAACCGCTCTTGGTGAGATTCACCACCGGCCGGTCGCCGGTGGCGGACACCAGCCCGCATTGTTCGATCCACTGCTTGTCCTGCAGGAACTGCACCAGCAGCCATTTGCTGTCCGGGCTCCAGGAGAAGTACTGGTCCCCGTCGCTGTAACTGTAGTTCTTGTCCGCGGGCAGTACGGTGCGGCTCTTCTTGGTGGCCAGGTTGTACACCTTCACGGCGGTGCGTTCCTCCAGATAGGCCACCTCTTTTCCATCCGGGCTCCACACGGGCTGGAACTCCTCGGCGGGCGTGGCGATCAGCGGCTCTTCCTTCAGCACCGTGGCATTGAAGAACTGGTTTTCCTCCTTGCGCACCAGCGAGGTGGTGTAGATGTTCCAGCTGCCGTTGCGCTCGCCGGCGTAGATGATGCTGCGGCCGTCCGGGCTGAAGCTGGCTGAGCGTTCCTGCTCCGGCGTGTTGGTGATGCGGCGCGTGGTGCCCTCCTTCACCGAGGTGACGAAGACCTCGCCGCGCTTCACGAACACCACTTCCTTGCCATTGGGCGAGGGCGACATTTCCGTGGCCCCGCCCTTCACCGGCTCGGTGCGCTCGGCCACATGCCGGCTGTCCACGGCGGTGGTCACCATCAAGGGTTGCGGCTGCCCGCCATCGCGCAGGGTGTAGATCAGGCCGCGGAAGGCGAAGCAGAGCAGGCCGTCGTTGCTGATGGAGAGGTAGCGCACGGGGTCCTTGTCGAAGGCGGTGACCGCGGTGGGTGTTCCGCCCGTGGCGGGCAATTTGAAGATGTTGAACGAACCGCTCTGCTCATTCAGGAAATAAAGGGTGCGCCCGTCGCGGCCAAACACCGGCTCGCGGTTCTCCCCGGCGAAACTGCTGAGCTTGGTGTACTGCTTGCTGCCCAGGTCGTAGCTCCAATTGTCGCGCGTCACCGACCACGTGTGGGGTTTGCGGAACCCGTCCTCATACCCTTTTACGTCCGTGTAGGCCAGTTGGCGGCCATCGGGGGAGTAGCGGGCGTTGAGCGCGGTGGTGGTCAGGATGCGCAGCGCCTCGCCGCCACCCACGGGCACCCTGTACAACTGGGGGAAGATGCCCGAGGGGAATTGCCGGTCGTCCGTGCTGCTGATGCGGTAACTGGAGAAGAGCACGCCCTTGTCGTCCGGCGTGAAATCGCTGGGCACATCGCCCGCACTGTTCTCGGTGAGCCGTGTGGCCGGCCCACCCGTGGCAGGCATGATGAACACGTCGTTGTTGCCGTGGCGGTCGCTCGCGAAGGCGATCCACTTCCCGTCATGCGACCACACAGGTGAGCTTTCATAGGCATCGCTGGTGGTGAGCAGCGTGGCATTTCCACCGTTGGCATCCACAGGTCGCCCTGGTAGCTGAAGACGATGGTCTTGCCATCGGGGGAAATGGCTGGATAGCGCAGCCAGCGTGCCTCGGTTTGTGCCATGGTGAAGAACGGAAGCAGGGTGGCTGCAATCGCCAAGGGCTTGACGGAAATTTTCATGGTGTGGATGGTGCTTGGCCCCCGGTGGCTTGTTGGCTCAAATCTATGCGCCGTGATGGGTGGACCGGTGAATTGTGATGGGTGGTTATGCCGAACTTTGTGCCATGGAAGCAATCCTATCCCCCGCGTTGTCCACCATGCCTGCGGAAGCCCGGGTATGGATCTACAAGAGCGCAACCCCGTTCACTCCGGCCCAATTGACCGTGCTCATGGAGGAAGGCAAGGAATTCACCGGCTCATGGACTTCACACGGCGCCGCAGTGGTCGCCGCGTTCGAGGTGATCGGGAGCCACTTTGTGGTACTGGCCGCCGACTTGCGTGACGTGGTGATCTGCGGCGGGGCCATCGATGGCAGCGTGCAGTTCATCAAGAAGCTGGAAGCCCGCCTTGGTCTTGCGCTTACCGACCGCATGGTGGTGCTCTACCGGGAGGATGGTGCGGTCAAGTCTTGCCGGGCCACCGAGGTTGAAGCTTTACTGAAGTCCGGTGAACTGACCGCGGATACGGAGGTCTTCGATGACCTCGTTGCCACCAAGGCCGATCTGGACGCCCGTTTCCGCACGCCGCTGCGGAACACCTGGTTGGCGCGGTACCTCTGAGCCCCCGAGGTTTCCAACGTTGCGTTGTTGGCGAATGGCCGGAAACGTTCGCCTCATTGCGCGCCGCTGGTGCGCAACTTCGCCGCTATGCGGGAACGAATGGGGCAGTTGTGGCACCTGATACCGGCGGGCACCGGCGATATCATCGTGCTGCTCATCCAGCTGCTGGTCGCCCTGGCGTTGATCGGTTGGGCGTACAACCGGGGCTTCCGCGCCATGGAGCGCGGACCCATTGTGCGCTTGCCGTTGTTGACGGTGGCTTTCGGCTTGGCTTTGTTCGTGCGCAATGTGCATTCCGAGTTGTGGCAAACGTTGGTGGTGGCCGCAGCGGTGATCATTGCGGGCTTTTTTGGAAGGAATGATGGCGGGCGCGGCATCGGCGTGCCCATGATGCTTATCGCAACCTTGCTGGGCCTGGGTTATGTGCTCAGCGCGTCCATCCTTGCACTGGTGGCCTTCCTGGTCTACTTCCTCAGCCCCGTATCCAAGCGATGACCAGCAGGCAGGAAGACCGATGAGGAAAGGCAAGCGGACAAGGCCCACCGTGCAATCCTGGCTCTTCGCCCTGGCCATGCCGGCCGTTGGCCTGTTCATGCTGTTTTCACTGATGCCCTATTCCCGCATGGTGAAGCCTTGGCCATGCGGCATCGTGCAGGCTGAGGTGATGGCCTACCAGGAACTGTTCGACCGCCGGCCAGGGCAGCATGTGAAGGGCCAAGCTGAGCAGTTCACCATCCTGGAGGCAGGGACCGGTGGGAAAGTGGTCTTGTCCGCGGGGGCGGATACGGCTACGGCCACCATCAGTCCGCTGGAGGCGAACGGAGGAACTGAAGCGGGTTTCATCCTTGATTTCCTTGCCGGCAAACCGTTCCGGGGCATGGGCAGCATGGTGCTGGTGCCGGCGGGCCTGCATTCGCTGGATGTGCTCTATGCCCATGCGGTCGCGGATTCCCTGCCGATATTGGCACCCAAGGTCGAATTGGTGCTGTTGGTCCTGAACGGTGGGAAGCCGGTGCCGTACTTGGCCCAGGAACAGATCACGCCGGGCTACTTGCTTCTGCACAGTGAGGTGGCCACGGAGTTGTTGGGCACGAAGGACCTGGGCGCACAAGGAAACAACACAGGGCCCGCCGCAATTGACTCATCGGAGGCGGCGCGAAGGCAGCAAGTGCGCGGGGACCGGTTCGACACGGCAGCTACGGCTGCATTGGGAGTGCTGGCCTGTGCGGAACAACGCCCGGACCTGTTGCATGGGTCTGCCGGGGCATTGTACGACCGCATCACCGCGAGGGTGGAACCGATGTACCGCATGCGCGTGGAGAACCGCATGGACAGTATGGTCAATGGAATTGGCGAGGGCTTCAAGCAAGCGCTATCAGACAGCGGAACAGAGCAGCGCATCCTCCGGTCGGCTGGCAGAATGCACGCGGACAGCGCAGCATGGGCAGCACGCTTTCTGGCCATCGATTCAGCCGCAGTGCCCGTATTGGCACAGGGCCGCAACATCGGCCTGGTCCAGGCCGAAGTGGACCATCGGCGTGCTGCATTCATGCAGCGGCTATTCGA
Source organism: uncultured Flavobacteriales bacterium (assembly GCA_937873385.1). Taxonomy (GTDB): domain Bacteria; phylum Bacteroidota; class Bacteroidia; order Flavobacteriales_F; family PHOS-HE28; genus PHOS-HE28. The sequence goes on from CALMYC010000323.1 coordinate 14,930, forward strand.
TCCGCAGCCTGAACGCTTCATCGGCAGGCCTGTGCACAACCCAACCCCCTCCGATGTCATTTTGGATCCCTGGCTTGCACAGTTCCGCACCCAAAAGGACACGCTCCGGTTCATCCGCGGCAAGTACAGCATCGACCACGACCTGGTGATCCCCAACGGCATGGCCGTGGTGCTGGAGAAGGGAACCCGCTGGTTCATGGCGCCGGGCGTGAGTGTGTTGATCCATGGCGAACTGCACATGCGTGGCACGGACTTGAACCCGGTCTTCATCCGTCCGCAAGGCGATGCGGCCTATGGTTCCATTGCGGTGAACGGTGACGGGGCCACGCGCGTGCGCATCCGGGGGCTGCGCATGAGCGGCGGCAGCGAAATGCGTGCGGACGGCATCCCCTACGCCGGCATGCTCAGTTTCCACCGGGCCGATGTGCGCATGGAGCACTGCTCGATCGAGGGATCGCACGGGAAGGCGTCGGTGAGCCTGCGGCGCTGCAGCTTGGCCATGGATGATTGCACCATTTCCAACGCGGACCTTGCGGCCGTTGATGGATCGGAGGTCAAAGGGACCGTGGAGCGCTCGGCCTTTGCCAATTCGGCGGCGGGCATGTCCCTGCAGGCTGCACACCTGTTGGTGCGCGGCTGTTCATTTGCCGGCCTTCGCTCCACCGCATTGAGCGTGGGCCGCACCGGCAGAGTACTGGTCTCGGCATGCAGCTTCAAGGGCAACGGCACGGCCCTGGTGGCCACGGATGGTTCCGAAGTCCACGTGGACGGTAGTGATTTCGTGGGGAATGCCAAGGTGTTTGTGCTGCACCGCGACAGCCCCGTGCTTGGTGGCGCCACAATGGCTCTTTACACCAACAGTTTCACGGGCAATGCAACGGAGCGCGAAGTGGATGCCGCGAGCAAGGTGGTGCCGGGCGCTGCGGTGCCTGCGGAAGTTCTGCAGGAGTTTTCCGTGGCCAAGCGTTGACTGCGCCAGGGTTGTTCAGGCAAGTGGATCGCCGTTGCCGTCGGTGGTGAGCACCGCGCTCATGTGGTCCATCCACGGCCGGATGGCCTGGTAGCTTTTGTTCACCTCTTTGAGGAACCCGGTGGCGAGCACTTCCTGGTCCGTAAAGCTTTGCCGAAAAATGAATTGCGTGCGGCGCAACAGGTCGAGGGCCTCATGCTCTTTCGGGAATCCACGTGGCGCGGTCTTGAGCTGGTGCCCCTCCAGCCCGCCCCAGGTCTTGCGCAGTGCGGCGGCCTGCAGCAGCTTTCGCCAGGTGCCGTGGTCGTACAGGATGATCATCCGGATGCGCCGCAGGTCCTCCGCCTCCGGGCCATAAAAGCCGCAGGCAATGAAGGACCCGCCCGGCTGGATGTGGAAGTAATAGCCGCCGCGCAAGTCAGGTTTCACGCGGTCCATGCGGCCGGCGAAGCGGGGCTTGAACGGCGGCCGGTCCTTGTGGAAGCGCTGGTCCGTGTAGATGCGCAGCAGGGCTTCCTTGGCATCGGCAGTGGCGATCCGGTCATGGCCGTTCATGCCGGCGATCAGTGCATCGGTGAATGCGCGCATGTTGGCCAGGGCCGTTTCATACTGGGCCCGGTGGGCTTGGAACCATTCGCGTTCGTTGTGCTTGGCAAGGGACGAGAGGAATGCAAGTGTAGCGGGCTGAACGGTGGTTGTGGCGATCGGCATGTCCATCGGCGAAAGTAGGCTCAAGCCGCATCTGTTCCACCGAAGGAAAGGGTAGCTTCGCAAACTGATAAAGCCTGTTCATGCCCACCACGCCCCCATGCCCTGAATGCCGTTCCACAATGACCTACCCCACAGGCCAAAGCCAAATGTGCGCTGAATGCGGCCATGAATGGAACCCCGATGAAGCGGCTGTCGAGGAGGCGGGCCTTGTGGTGAAGGACGCCAACGGCAATGTGCTCAAGGACGGGGATGATGTGGTGATGATCAAGGACCTTGCCGTGAAAGGTGCGCCCAAGGCGTTGAAGGCCGGCACCAAGGTGCGGAACATCAAGTTGGTGGAAGGCGGCCACAACATCGATTGCCGAATCGAAGGCTTCGGCGCCATGGCGCTCAAGAGCGAGTTCGTGAAAAAGGCCTGAACGGTTCAGGGCTTCGTGGGCACCTGGCGCCATTGGTCCACCCGATGTCCGTCCAGATTCGGATCGTACATCACATCATCGGTGCCGATGTAGCGGCCGTCATTGTTCATCCAGTATTGGCCGTGCCCGCTTTGGACCTTCACGGCTTCGCCCGTGTAGGGGTTGATCGCGTCCTGCTCACCACGGATCCCGTTGATCGTGGCATTCTGCTGATGGTCCATGCTGTTCATGCGGTCCCGGTATGAACCCATGCTGGCGTCATTGATGGCGTCCCAAGTTTCCCGGTGCGTACGTTGTTGGGCATCGAAGGCGGCTTGGTTGGCCTGCATGCGCTGGTTGTGTGCCGCCCAGCTCTGTCCAGCCTTCTGCTGTTCACTTTGCGCATAGGCCGCGAAGTATTGCGGGTTGTACCGCAGGCTGGCATTGGCGGCGAGCAAGGCGGTCTTCTCCTGATCAAACCGTGCTGCCGGCGCATCCAGCCGTGTGAAGTAATAGTTCCAGTTGGCCATGCCGGGTGTTTCCATCATGGACCAATGCATCACCAAGGCCATGCGCTGGTCGCCCTTGCGCCACGTGCTGATGTTGGCCTTGCAGGTGTTGCGCCGCTGGCCGGTGCTGTACAGGCCGTCCATGCCGGGCTGTGCCGCGAGGGCCACCTTCGGTGCGTCACTGCTGCCTTCCAGCTCATATCCTTGGTTGCGCAACTGGGGGACGATATCCTCCTACAGTACGTGTTCCGGCATCATCACTTGGCGCACCTTGCCACCGTTCTGCTGGTATAGTTGCGCCATTTGGCTGTTGGGCGTGATGAAGGACTGCAGGTTCACGTCCTTCACCTTCAGGCCCGGTTCGTCCACGTACCAGGATCCGCTGGCGTTGGTCTTCACGTTCCAACGGGCGGGCACCTGCAGCTGGGCCATGGCGATCCCCGCGAAGCTGCTCGGGATGGTGATGGTGCGCAGGCCGCCCTGTTCCTGCACCGGCTCTTGCGATGCAACCGGCGCAATGTGTTGTGGGCCTTCGTGCTGCACCTCGCGGGCATTCAGGTCTTGGGGTGGTCGGGAACCTTGTTCAGCATAGGTTTTCCCGGTGATGGCCGCCACTTGGGCTTGCAGGGCGCTCATGTCGGATTCAGCAGCGGCTTTCCCTTCGGGTGTTTCGCTTTGGCCGCAGGCAAACAAAGTCAAAGTACCGACTATGGAAAGGAACACGGAAGAATTCATGGCCGTTGGGTGCTTTCCCCTCCATCGGGGTCGAACCGGAATGTGAACGGCCGCCTTTCGGTACGGGTGCTTCACACCTCTTGGCCGAAGGTCAACAGGTTGTTGTCCGGGTCCAGCACGGCGAATTCTCGTTGGCCCCAGGAACGGTTGCCCAGGTCGCCGTTCGGGTGGACGGCCGCTCCGCGATCAACCACCCAGCGGTAGAGCCCATCGATGTCCACCGTGCGGAGGTAGACCTGCCCGTAGGTGAGCCTGGGGTCGAGCGATTCGTAGAGGAAGAAGTGGAGTTCAATGCCGTCGCGTGACAGCATGAGGTAGTGGGGCACGTCCGTTCCGTATTCGGCAAAGCCCAACCGTTCCACGTAATAGGCCCGTGTGGTGGCCTTGTTCCGCATCGGCAACTTTGGGCAAACGGCGGTGAACATGGCCACGAAGATCGTCTCAGTCGTCCAATCCCAAACCTTCCAGGATCCGGTCCACGTTCTTCTCTATCCGCGCCTCGCGCGTCTTGACCTGCTTGGCGGAGGAAAAGTGCAGCAGGTAGCCACGCTGCCTTCCCGGCGTCAAGGCATTGAATGCCTTCTTCAGTTCAGGCATCTGCTTCAGCGCTTGCTTGAACTCCTCCGGCATGTCGAACTCGGCGGTCTTCTTCATCGGCACCTGCTTGCCGCTTTTCTCCACCTCAATGGCCTGCTGGATGTAGTTGCGAAGAACCGGTGCCAGCTTTGTGATCTCCTTCACGTTCTTGAACCGGACCTGCCTGCCCGACTGCACGTCCTTTGTCTGCTGGACCAGGATGTGGTGGTCGTCCTTCAGCAGCACGCCCTTGTGGAAAAGCACCGCGCAGTAGTCCTTGAAACCGTGGATCAGAAAAACGTTCTTGCCGTTCAGCGTATAGCAGGGGTGGCCCCATTTCAGTTCCTCAGTGAGGCCGCTATCCAAGGCGATCTCACGCAATTCCGCGAATGCTTCCTTCCATGGGAGGTCCTTGTTGAAGAACCAATCAACCTTGGGATTCATTGAATGCAGTGGCTGGTGTTCCTGAGGTTCACATCCTTTCTCCCGGCAACTTCGCGGCATGCTTCACCCACGCGGTGATCTGCTTCTTGTCGATCTTGTCGTTTTCACGGATATGCAGGTAGCGGACCTTCTTCTGCATACTGGTCTCCGGCGGAAGCGGATCCAGTAGTGCACCTTGGAAAAAGGCCACCTTCACGTACTTGGTGGTCATGTGGAAGCCCACGAAATAGCCGTTGCCTTCCTGGCCATACATCGGCGTGTTCCACTTCACGGCCTTTTGCACCTTGGGCACAGCCCGGGTGATCAACGCATCCAGTTCAATGGCTACGGCCTGTTTCCAATCCGGAATTGCCTGTATATAGGTTTGAACGGTAGCATCGCCGTAGCCTTTGGCAATCTGCGGATTGCCGCCGGTAAGAAGTTTCACAGGCTTGGATGTTGCGGTGGCCATGTTCCAAAAGTAAAACGGCAGGCTGCACAACGTGAATGCGGGCTGCGGAATGGACCCGAATGGACGCGGCTGGATCCGCGTCCATTCGGGTCCATTTGTGCCCACTGGAAGTGCGTGTGGGTTTCTTCACGTTTGCAACTCCCCCATATTGAACACCTTCTCCGCCGGAGCCTGCTGTGCCGCCTCGATGCCCATTGAGATCCAAGTCCGCGTCTCCAGCGGATCGATGATCGCATCGAGCCAAAGCCTTGCTGCCGCGTAGTACGGGCTGTTCGTCTCCTCGTACTTGCTGCGGATCATTTGCGGCGTTTCGGTTGCCAGGAATTTGGAGAGACACGCCCATACGGGAATCTGCGTCTGCCGTGGAAGACGACGAGGATCTGCGTCCGTTCATCGCTTTCGAGGAAGTAGATCACGCGGTAGTTGCCGACGATGACTTCGCGGAACGCATCGAGTTCGATCTCCGGTACCATGCGACCACCACGCGGGAAGGTCTCAATGAGGTCAGCAGCGTTGATGATCCGCCGTACCTGGCCATGGGCATACCGCTCCGAGTCTTTCGCGATGTAGGCGTGTATGTGTTCAATGTCACGGATCGCACGCGCCGAGAAGATCACTTCAGCCATTTGGCGAAGTGCTTCTTCGCTTCGGCGAGCGTCATGGTGCGTCCGGCCTTCACATCGGCCAGGCCCTCCTCAATGGCGCTAAGCAGCATCATGCGGTCCACCACGTCATCCACGCTGAACTTGTCCGGCATGTTGCGGATGGACTTCAGAACTGTCTTCTTGTCGAGGAGGTCGGTTTGCTTGGCCATGGAACGAAAGTAATATGCTCAGGACTGAAGTACGCCGATATTGAACTCTCGCGTCGTCGGTGCCTGGCTTGCCGCTTCGATCCCCATTAGTCGAACATCCAGATGAAGTAGATGACAATCTCGCCCGCGTTTGCAACGCGGGCGTCCAATACAGGTCGTTTGCGACGACCATTCACCAATTCATATCAATGTTCACCAGCCCTTTCATCCCTGCATAGCTCCCGGCTGAGCTCAACAAATAGTGTTCAGGCTCGGCCACCAGCCCTGCTGCCACCGGGTTCATGTGGAGGTAGTTGAAGCGTTGCTCCCATTTTGCCGGTGTATCCAGCAGGACAGCGTAATTGCCGTCTTCCCAGAACTTGAATTCGGAAACGCGCTTGATCTGTGAAGCGCGGTAGGCACAGTCTCGCCCGCGTTTGCAACGCGGGCGTCCAATACAGGTCGTTTGCGACGACCATTCACCAATTCATATCAATGTTCACCAGCCCTTTCATCCCTGCATAGCTCCCGGCTGAGCTCAACAAATAGTGTTCAGGCTCGGCCACCAGCCCTGCTGCCACCGGGTTCATGTGGAGGTAGTTGAAGCGTTGCTCCCATTTTGCCGGTGTATCCAGCAGGACTGCATGATTCCCGTCTTCCCAGAACTTGAATTCGGAAACGCGCTTGATCTGTGAAGCGCGGTAGGCGAATTGCCGAAGCATCCAATCCCTTCGGCTTTCCGGTTCGTCCTGGATCTGCTGTACGATGGCTTTGGACGTGAATTTCTTGAGGTCACGCAGAATGGCGCTGATGTCATGCGCCGGCGCTGCGCGTGCGATCAGGTGGGCATGGTTGCTCATGATCACCCACGCATACAGGATCAAGCCTTTGTTGGAAATGCAGTAGTTGAGCGAATCACAGAGTGTATAGGCATGTTCCTTGTGCGTAAACACATCGATCCAATCCACAACAGTGAGGGTGAGGAAATAGGTCCCTTCCTTATCTGCAAGGCTGTACCGGTCACTGGACATGAGGCGAAACTACCGATTGGCGGGTTCAAGGTGCGCGCTGCAAGCGCGCCTGGATCATCGCCCGCGTTGCAAACGCGGGCGAGTGGGGTTCAATCGGGGAACATCAGGGCCGCAGGGTCGTCGTCATCGCTTCGCAAAGCCTCGCGAGCACGACAGAATCTGCGGAGGTTTGGACAACCCCGCCAATTGGGGGGAGGACCGGTTCTACCGGTGACGATCGCAAGGGACAGTCAATCTTTGTCCAACGTAACGGGTCTCAAATACCCGCCAATACCGATCGAGAAGAACAAGGTCGATCCTTGCGGCCCGATGTTCGGACCATAGCCCATGGGCGCAAAGCCAGCGCGGAATCGCAGCAACCAGTAGGCCTCTTCCTGTCTGGTCCATAGTGTCCGCTGGGCCTCTTGGTTCTTGGACGGTTTGAGGAAGTCGAGCTTGAGGTCGTACATGAGTTCGACGGTGGGCTGTGCGAACGATGCCGTTTCGATCCTCTCATCCTTGTTCTCCTCATAAGCGATCCGCATGGATAAAAGCCCGATGGAGGGAACGAGTCGGCCGGTCCGATCGTCGAACATGACCACGCCAACAGCCCCGCCGTAGGAAGGGCCTGACACATCCTTGCTGCCTTGCCACACGGCCGTGTCGACCAACAAGTCGGTCTTCAGTTTCGAATCCAAGTTCATGCCCGTGAAGCGGAACATCCATCGTTGATAGGTCACATCAAGGTTGACCCCGAAGTTGCTCGAATTCATGAAATGCTTGTTCAGGCCGCCAAGCATCAGGTTGGGGCCACCAAGGAACGCGCAGCCGATCCCGATCCGAGAGGGTTTGAATTGACGACGAATGTTCGACTTGATGACAGGAGCATATCGATAGGCAGGATCGGCATCCAACAGGGCGTTCGATCTGCGGTTGATGTCCTCTTGGTTGAAGATGGTGTCGATCGGGAAATTGTAAAGCGAGTTGATCGTTGCCATCCAGTACAAAGAGAGGAACTCTCGATCTTGGGAATTGATCGTGCTGCCTTGGAGGGATCCCAGCACCGCCTTTGACCGCACGAGCCAAAAGTCACGCAGGCCGTTTGTCAGAGATGGACTCGTGTACCAACTTGGGAGAATGTGGATCTCGCCTTTGTACTTGGAGTAGGGCCTTCGGTCACGGCTTCGATAGAAGTGCTGGCGATCGTCGATGTCGCTCAATATTGAGGTGAAATCCGAAGTGCTGTAGTTGAGAAGCGTCCGTTCTTGGTCATCAAGCAAGGGAACGGTGTCCGGACGCTGGCCTTGGGTGATCACGATGAGGGCCGATCTCCAATACGAAATGGAATCCCGGTCATTGGCGATCAACGCACGTTCGAGGGAGAGCTTGGACTCACGGATCGCTTGCTTGTACGCAGGTACGTCCGGCACTAGGATCACCGGTGACTGCGCCTTGCTTCCTACAGAGCAGAGCACCAAGATCAGGAAGTGAAGTGTTCTTCTGGACTGGCTCATGTCTCGATCGCAATGCCAATGTACTGGTCACCATGGTTGGATCTGCATTCCGCGTTAGGGACAGAAGCGGAAAGCCCGCAGCGAGGAACGAGCGAGGACTTGCAGCGGATGGCCCGACGGCGCTGCATTTGAGCGCCGGAACGCCCAAACAACCTATGTCTGCAACACCCCCATTGCTTCGCTCCGCTCGCAATGACAGTCAGGTCTGAAGAACCCCCATATTGAACACCCTCTCCGCCGGTGCCTGCTGTGCAGCCTCAATCCCCAAACTCACCCAAGTCCGTGTTTCCAACGGGTCGATGATCGCATCCAGCCACAGCCGTGCCGCCGCGTAGTACGGGCTGATGGTCTCCTCGTACTTGCTGCGGATCTTGTTCAGCAGTTCGGCCTCCTTCTCCGGGGTGATCGTCACCCCGGCCCCCGAGCCGGGGTCGCCTTTGGCCTTCAGCCCCGCCACTTCGATCTGCAGCATCACCTTGCTGGCCTGCTCGCCGCCCATCACGGCCACCTGCGCGCTGGGCCAGCCCACGATCAGGCGCGGGTCGTAGGCCTTGCCGCACATGGCGTAGTTGCCAGCGCCGTAACTGTTGCCGATGATGATGGTGAACTTGGGCACCACGCTGTTGGCCACTGCGTTCACCATTTTCGCGCCATCCTTGATGATGCCGCCCTGTTCGCTGCGGCTGCCCACCATGAAGCCGGTGACGTCCTGCAGGAACACCAGCGGTATGTTCTTCTGGTTGCAGTTGGCGATGAAGCGCGTGGCCTTGTCGGCGCTGTCGCTGTAGATCACGCCGCCGAACTGCATCTCGCCCTTCTTGCTCTTCACCACTTTGCGCTGGTTGGCCACGATGCCCACGGCCCAGCCGTCGATGCGGGCGTAGGCGGTGAGGATGCTCTGGCCGTAGCCCTGTTTGTACTCGGTGAAGTCGCTGTCGTCCACCAAGCGCGCGACTACCTCGCGCATGTCGTAGGGCTTGGCACGGTCGGTGGGGATCAGCCCGTACAGTTCCTTGGGATCGGCCTTGGGTGCTTGTGACTTCTCGCGGCTGAAGCCGGCGTCCTTCGGCTTGCCGAGCTTGTCCATGATGGCGCGGATCTTCTTCAGGCAATCCGCATCGTCCTTGCACTTGTAGTCGGTAACGCCGCTGATCTCGCTGTGCGTCGTGGCGCCGCCGAGGGTTTCGTTGTCAATGTCCTCGCCGATGGCGGCTTTTACCAGATAGCTGCCCGCGAGGAAGATGCTGCCGGTCTTCTCCACGATCAGCGCCTCGTCGCTCATGATGGGCAGGTAGGCGCCACCCGCCACGCAGCTGCCCATGATGGCGGCGATCTGGGTGATGCCCATGGAGCTCATCACGGCGTTGTTGCGAAAAATGCGGCCGAAGTGCTCCTTGTCGGGGAAGATCTCGTCCTGCATGGGCAGGAATACGCCGGCGCTATCGACCAGATAAATGATCGGCAGCCGGTTCTCGATCGCGATCTCCTGCGCGCGCAGGTTCTTCTTGCCCGTCATGGGGAACCAGGCACCGGCCTTCACGGTGGCGTCGTTGGCCACCACCATGCATTGGCGCTTGCTCACGTAACCGATCAACACCACCACGCCCGCGCTGGGCGCACCGCCATATTCCTTGTACATGCCTTCAGCGGCGAAGGCGCCGATCTCGATGCGCGGTGACCCCTTGTCCAGCAGGGCGTCGATGCGCTCGCGGGCGGTCATCTTGCCTTTGGCCTTGTGCTTGGCAATGTGCTTTTCGCCGCCACCTTGGTGGACCTTGTTCAGGCGCTTGTGCAGCTCGGAAACGGCGAGCTTGTTGTGGTCTTCGTTCTTGTTGAAGTCGAGGTCCATGTTCGGTCAGATGATCGGATGATCAAGTGGGTGGATGCTGGTCTGTCCACGTGATCGGATATGGCGCGAAGATCGGGCATGGCGTTCGATCATCCCCTCCGCACCGGCCAGGGAAGGGTGTGGGCGGGAACCCGGTACATGAAGTTTGGCCCACGAAGTGTGCGGGTATGGGCCGCTGGCGCCCGCAGCTCAGTTCCGTAGAGCCTGGAGCACGATGATGGCCGCGCCCAGCCCGATCTCCAGCCACATCATGGACTTGTGGTAGGTGCCCGGCGATCCCACTTTGGCGATGGACCATGCCCGGCCAAGGCCTGCGAAGGCCACGACCAGGCCGAGGAAGTAGAGCAGCGTGCTGTGCAGCCCGATGGTGGCCACCACCCAGATGAGCAAAAAGCCCATCGCGAAATAGATGCCGCTGGTAAAGCGGAAGAGATTGTCCAACTCCACCGCCGGGGGGTGGTCTTTGGGTAAAAAGGCCATCGCACCTTTGCTCAGCAGGTTGAAGCCGCCCAGCAGGCAAATGGTGGCAACAAGGCCAAGGATGATCTGCAGTGCAATTGTCATTCAACCAAGTCTGCAGCGTTTCCTGCGGGAGTTCCGGGAAAACTGGCGCTTATGCCTTGCGCACGCGGACAGCGTTCATCCCCTTGGGGCCTCTTTCCAGTTCATAGGTCACCTTGTCCCCCTCGCGGACTTCCTCCAACATGCCGCTGATGTGAACGAAATAGCGGTCACGCCCACCATCCTCATTGATGAAGCCGAAACCCTTTTGCACATCAAAGAAATCAATCCGTCCCTTGTGCACGGGGTCTACATATTCCTCTTCGCGCCGGGGAATGCCGAGCACGATCTCGGATGCGTCGATCTCCACCCGCTTCGTCGGGTCCGGAGGCGTATCGGTGAGCATTCCGTTCTCGTCCACATAGGCCATCATGGAGTCCATGCCGCCGGAGCCGGAGGTTGCTTTACGCTCTTCCTTCTTGCGTTGCTTCTCCAGCCTTTTCTGCTGTTTTTTCTTTTCCTTTTCTCTTTTTTCAAATGTTGCCATGTGCATTCCTGCCGGGTTGGGCCACCGTTGATTGCAATAACGGTGGTGTGGACAGGTTCGCGAAGATACGCACGGGGAAGGTGGGTTCCATGGTTCCGTACTGGTCCGTCCGTCCAGGGGCCGCGTTTCCCCGCACGGGGGTGCTCCTGAATTTACAGGCATCGCCGGGGATCCCGGCTTGGTCATCAACGATGAAAGCCCCCGGGAACAGGGGCTTTCATCCTTGTGGCCATGAATGACGCCGGGGGCCTACCGGACGATGTTCAATCGTTTTACGAGCCTGGTGCCGTTCGCGGTGATGTTCACGGTGTACATGCCTGCGGCAAGATCACCGGGCAATTGCAGTGTCGTGCTGAAGCGGTCCCCGTTGTTGGCGAAGGCATGCGCCCACACCTGTTCGCCGTTCAGGCCCACAACGTCCACACTGATGTACTGTTGTCCGTCCCCAAGGCCGCCCAGGTCAAGGCGCACTTGCCCATCGCGCACGGGGTTCGGCCACAGGGTGGCCTCACAGGCAGCGGTCTGCACCATGCTGGCGAAGTTTTCCGGATTGTTGATGGTGATGGTGCAGCTGCTGGGGCAGAAACCACTGTACACGCCTCCCAGTTTCACGTTGATCTCCACGTTGTACGTGGAACCGTTCATCAGGGGCGGGGCGACATTGTTGTTCCAAGTGAGTTGCAGGATGTAGGTGCCGCGCACGAAAGTTTGGTCATACCCCTCACTGATGTTGAAGATCCGGAACTGGTATTCGGAAGCTCCCGGCACCGGTGTGGCGTAAATGAAGCTGTTGTTGGTAACCGGGTTGAACGTCCGCGTTTCATTGCAGCTATGTCCGTATGCAGGGGCTTCGATCAATCCGCTGCACGGCACCGTGGGCGCAAGGCCTGTCTCACAGCCGCTTCCCCAGTGCGCACCGGCCATTGGCCCTGCCACGTTTGTGCGCACCCTGGCGAAGTAGTGCACACCGGGTACAAGCGGGTTGCTCACCATGTCCCAGAAGTGCACGTAATTGGTGGTGCGAACGATGCGGCGGATGAAGCCCGCATCCGGGTCGCTGAACTCGAACTGGTATTGCGTGGCACCGGTCACCTTGTTGGAGTACACCTTGTTGCCGGGCAGGTTGTTGAAGATGCCGCATTCGTTGGCTGCGATATTTGCCGTGCCCAAGGGCAGGCTGAAGCTGTGTGCGGTTCCGTAGCCTGGGCTGGCCGGGCTTGCAGCGGGTGATTGGCTGCCGCTTGCAAAGGCGTCGCGCAGGATCAATTTGCCCGTGGTCGTTCGCAGTTCCCAGCCACCGTTGGTGATGCCGTCCCCAAAGCTGTCCAACAATTTGAACCCATAAAAGGCATTGCTTGGAAAGGCCTCAAGGCACACCGTGGCGGAGTTCACGGCATTGGCCACGGTGGGCGCTCCTGAAGCAAGGAGCGACAGGCTGCCGTCACGGATCTCCCAGCTCAACTGGCCGGGGTTTGCATCAGCGGTGACGTTCACCACCACTTGGTTGCCGCAGCCCAGTTTCACCACCCAGGCATCGCCACCGCCATGGTTGCCCGTCACATCGCCATTGTTGGATGCGGCACTGCCCGCCACTGCGTAATAACCATCACTGGTCAGGTCCAACGCGTAGATCCCGTCAGCTGCAGTTCCCCCCATGCACTTTTGCCATTGCACCGCACCCGTGCTGCCCAGGTTCACCAACCAGGCATCATCGTTCCCGTGGTTGCCGGCCACATCACCATCGTTGGACTTGGTGGTGCCCGAGAGGGCATACCCGCCTCCTGACAGTTGCCGGATGTAGTACGCGGCATCATTGGCGGTGCCGCCGAGGCATTTTTGCCAGGTCAGATTGCCGGTGTTGTCGAGCTTTACCACCCAGGCATCCTGCGCCCCGTGCTTGCCGCTCACATCCCCATTGTTGGAAGCGGTTATCCCGGCCATGACATATCCGCCGTCGGAGGTTTGTTCCGCTGAATAGGCAAAATCGGAGGCCGTGCCTCCCAGGCATTTTTGCCACTGGAGTGCACCGGTGTTGTCCAACTTCACCATCCATGCCTCATCGCTGCCGTGGTTGCCGCTCACGTTCCCGTCGTTGATTGGGTATTGGCGGCAACGATGCACCCGCCGTCGGTGGTCTGCCGGATCGAATAGCCGTAGTCGGCCACCGTACCCCCGATGCACTTCTGCCATTGTATGGTGCCGGTGTTTCCCAGCTTGACCACCCAGCCGTCGTAGGTGCCGTGGTTGCCGCTTACGCCCCCGTTCGTGGACCCCGTGTAGCCGGTCACCACATAACCGCCATCACTGGTCTGCACAACGGAGTAGAGTTCATCGTACCCCGAACCGCCGAGGCACTTCTGCCACTGGATCGTTCCCGTGTTGTCCAGCTTCGCCAGCCAGCCATCGCGCGAGCCATGGTACCCGCTCACGTCGCCGTTGTTGGAGCCGGTGTAGCCCGCAACGATGTATCCGCCGTCGGCCGTTTGGCGCACGTCGTAACCCCTGTCATCCCCCGTGCCGCCCAATGCTTTCTGCCATTGCACAGCACCGGAGGACCCCAGCTTTACCAGCCAAACATCCTGCAGGCCGTGGTTCCCGCTTGCATCGCCGTTGTTGGATGATGTGGTGCCGGCCACCACATAGCCGCCATCCGAGGTCTGCCGCACGGCGTTGGCGTTATCGGCAGCTGTGCCGCCAAGGCTTTTCTGCCATTGGATGCGCGGTTGGCCTTGCATGACCGGAACCAAGGAAAGTGCAATGGCCATGCTGGCCATGCGGAACGCGGATGAATGTGTGCGTGTCATTGGTCGGGTGGGTTTGTGGCCGATGCCGGAAGATGCTGATTGTAATGCAAAACTATTCACCCGGACCGAAACGCCATTGCGGGATACAGCCGAATTTGTCAACGTTGGAAGGGGAGCGGGAATACCTGTTCACAAAAGGATAACACCATCGGGACCAGGCTTGTCCACGGCCCGTTTCCAGGGGTTGGGGCGAAACAATGAAAGCCCCCCGATATCGGGGGGCTTGCACAAGGACTTCAAGTTTTCTTCAGGGCCGCCCAATGCGGTGCCCTGCTGCCGAAGGGGCTTACTTCATGACGCTCAACCGCTGCACGGTCTTCACGCCGTTCACCGTGATGTTCACCATGTACACGCCGCTGGCGATGCCGGAAGGCAGTTGCAGGATGGTGGTGAAGCGATCGCCGCTGTTGCCGTACGTTTTGGCAAACGCCTGCTTCCCGTAGATGTCCTGCACATCAACCGTGATCTGCTGCTGCGCATCCTTCAGGTTGCCGATGTTCAGGTTCACCTGTCCGTCGCGCACCGGGTTGGGCCACAGGGTGGCTTCCCCGAACGAGGTCTGCGCCATCCGGCCTCCCAGCACGGGCCCGGTGTTGTCGATGGTGATGGTGCAGGTGTTGCCGCAGAAGCCGCTGTACACCCCGTTCACCTTCACGTTCACCTGCACATCGTAGGTGGACTGGTTCATCAGGGGCGGAGCCACGGTGCCGGTCCACTTCAGTTGCAGGATGTACGTGCTGCGCGTGAAGGTCTGGTCGTAGCCCTCGCCGGTGTTGAAGATGCGGAACTGGTACTCGGTGGCGCCCACCACGGGCTTCGCGTAGATGAAGCTGTTGTTGGTGTTGAAGCTGCGCGTTTCGTTGCAGCTGTGCCCGTAGGCCGGTGCCGCGATCAGCTGCGAGCAACTGACCACCTGCGCCACGCCCAGGCCCATCTCGCAGCCGCTGCCCCAGTGGGCGCTGGCCACGGGGCCCGCCACGTTGCTGCGCACGCGGGCGAAGTACTTCACGCCCGGGGTGAGCGGGTTGCTCACCATTTGGCTGAAGATCACATAGTTCGTGCTCACGGCGATGCGGCGGATGAAGCCCGCGTCAGGGTCGCTGAACTCGAACTGGTACTGGGTGGCCCCGGTGACCTTGTTGCTGTACACCTTGTTGCCGAGCGCGTTGTTGAAGATGCCGCACTCGGTGGGGGCGATGTTGGCCGGGCCCGGTGGCAGGCAGAAGCTGTGGCTGCTGCCGTAGCCGGGCGAGGCAGGGATGAAGGAAGGCGAGCTGTATCCTGTTGCAAAATCATCGCCCAGCAGCAACTTGCCGTCCGTGGTGCGCAATTGCCAGTTGCCCACCCCGCTGAGCCCATCGCCATAGCTGTCGTAGAGGTGGAAGCCGTAACAGGCGCTTACCGGGGCATTCCCGATGCAGACCGTTTCGGTGACCAATGTGTTGTCCTGGCCGGTGTACGGTCCGCCCGTGGCAATTGAAACGTTGTTCTCATCCAGCACTTCCCACGAGGTTTGTCCGCCGTTGGCATCGGTGTGGATCGCCACAACGAAAGAGTTGCCGGCGCAGGCCAAGGTGGTCACGGACATGGTGTTGGAATTTTCCGAGGTGCACAATGCGCCTTCCGCACGCACCCGGTAGTAGTAGGTGGTGCCGGTGTTCAATCCCGTCACGTTCCCGGAGGTGCCTGCAACAGCCAGGTCCTCATAGCCGGGCACAAAGCTGGGCGTGAACTGCTGGTCCCTTGTGAAGGTGAGGTTGTCAATGACCGGCCGTGCGGCGGTATTGTTCTCCACGCGGATCTTCACGGCCCCGGTGATGGGGGTGAACGTTTGGTTGAAAACGGATGCGGTGGCGGAATAGGCGATGGTGCCAATGGTGGTGCTCGTGCTGAACCCGGTGCCGGAAAGCACTTTTACCGTAAGTACGCCACCACTGCCTGAGAACACTTGAAGAACATCGAATTGGATTGCCTTCAGGCCACCGGTGATGACATCGGACTCCAGGTATGCACCGGCTTCGTTTTTCAGGCAGATGGCATCATCCCCCGGGTTCACGAACTGGTCCGTGCGTGTTTTGTATGCGGTCCAGTCAATGCCGTCAACACCGGTCCAGCTGCGCGTGAGGTACTGGCCGGGGTTGCCGCCACCCACGCTTGTAAACGTTTCCGTGACCGGCGTGCCGGGCATGAAGCTGCCGAAGGTGGCGCTGGTGCTTACGTCCAAACGGTACCCAAGGGCACCGGGCACGGCATCCCAGTTGGCGGTGAACCCGCTTTGCTGGATGCCGGATGCCGCTGTTGCCACGGGAGAACCGATGACATCGGTCGTGAAGGTGGCCTCAGTGCCATATGCCGTGCCGCCGCTGTTGGTGCCGTATGCGACAAAGTAGTAGGCAGTGCATGCGTTGAGGCCGGTCAGCACGCTGGAGAAGCTCCCGCTGTTTTCGTTGGTGCTGGGCACCTGTGTGCCGGTTCCGGGCGTGAAGTTCTGCGTGGTGCTGTACTCAATGCCGTAAGCGGTCTCAGCGGAACACCCGATCGCGTCGATGGTGCCTGCCGCCTCGGCCTGGTCCATGCCGATGTTGGATGATCCGCCCGTGCTCAAGGAAGCCATGGTGTTGACCCCGCTGCCCGTGACGGCGGCGTCAATGGAGGGGGCGCCACCTCCGCCCACAGGGATGTTGCCGCCGTATGATTGCTCAAGAACGGGATTGAACTTCACCCAAATTTCCTGCGTGAAGGAGCCTCCGGGTTGGCTGATCGCCAATGAGGCGGCATACGTTCCCGGTTCCGCCGTGCTGAACGTGAATCCGTCCAAGGGTCCCACCGTCACGTCCGCCGCGGTGAGGTTGATCCCGTTGACAGTAAAGGACTGCGCTGCACTTTCGGCGTTCAGGCAAACATCGCCAAAATCGTTCAGGCTGGTGGCCCAGAGCGCAGGGTTGATGCCTGCCAAGGTCGTGGTGGTGACTACATTGCTGTTTTCCCCGGTAGAACACCCGCCGGTGGAGCGCACGCGGTAGTAATAGGTGGTCAACGGGCTAAGCCCCGATACCAGTTGCGAAGTGCCGGCCACGGCAAGGTCTTCATAGCCGGGCACAAAATCCGGGGTTCCGCTGGCGTAGTCCACGCTGAAGTCATCGAAGGACAAATTGCCACTGACCTTCGTGTAGGTGAACCGGAACTGTACAAAGCCGTCGTTCTGGTTCAACGCGTACGTCTGGGTGCCCACTGCGTTGTTGGCGATGCCTGTGAGTGACCCGATGGTCACCCAGCTGCTTCCGTTGTACCCCTCGGTCAACAACGTACTTGCACTGCCGCCAGTGGCTTGGCCCTTGTACCAGAAGCTTACACTGGTGGCCGGCCCAGGGTAGGTGGCACTGGTGAGCTGGTCAGTCGAATTGTCAAATTTCAAACTGGGCAAGGAAATGCCGTAATTGCCCGAAGTTGTGTAATCTGTGCCCAAGCCCGATTGCGTCCAACCCGCGGAAAGAAGATTCCTGCCACCATCGAACCCATCCTGCACCGTGACCGGTGTGAATGTGCCGAACGTCGCACTGGTGCTGACATCGAGGAAGTAGCCCGTGGCCCCGTTCACGCTGTTCCAATTTGCGGTGAACCCGTTTTCAGAAATGACGGAAGCCGCCACGGCCACTGGATCAGCAGGCGTTTCATTGTCCTGCACGGTCAGGGAGTAGCTGCCGTTCGTGCCAATGGAAGGGGTGCCTTGTCCTCCATTGATGTTCTGGAGTGAAAAGGTGAGCGCTTCGTCCCCGTCACACGCTGCGTTGTCCGTGATCGAAATGCTCACGGTCTGGTCTGCGCTGGTGTTGGCGGGGAAAGTGACCGTCACTGTGCTGAATCCGTTGATGCGTGCGGCGTTTCCACTGGTCAAAACCACATCCACCGTTGTGGCAACAGTGGTACTGGGGTTTGTAATGGACACGTTGAAGAAAGCGGACCCGGCATTCTCCGCCACGGCGCTGCTTGCCGTGGTAAAGTCCACTGAAGTGCTGGCCACCACCGGATCACCCGTGAGCGTGATGTCATCCAAGCGCGGGTTGTTGGAAGTCGTGGTGGACGTCTGTGTCCAGCGCAGGCGCAAGTTGGAGGTTGCCGGAATGGTGCCCCCCGTGATGGTGATGAGCCTCCATCCGGTAGTTCCGCTACCTGTAGGCTGCGCAGGAAAGGTGAGCGGTGAATAGGTCACTCCGTCCGTGCTGTATTCCACCACCAGTTCCGTAAGGTTGGAGGCTGTGAGGGCCTTATTGGCACCAAAGCTGAGGGCAAGGTTGCTGTATCCAGTGGTGGAAATTCCGGCTATCTCGAACCAGGCGCTGCCGCTATTGCTGAAGAACACGTTCCTCGATCCGGAAGCCCCGCTGTAGCCCGAAGAAGCCAAAGTAGTGCGTGTATCCGCCGTACCAGCATAGGTGAGGGTGCCGCTATTTTCAAAGGTGTTCAAAGCAATGGAGGTCGTACCACTGGTGGCAGTTCCCATGTTTTCAGTGAATACCACGGCAGCATTCACCGTTGGGGTCAACAACAACGGCAAGGCGGCGGGAAGCCAGGCGCGGAAGTGCATGGAACGTAGCAAGTGTTTCATCATTGGGGAGGGTTTTGGTTGAAATGCTTTCAATTACTGCTGATCGGCAACCGCTGCCCGGACGGACATGCGGAACCAGGCGGCACTTGCGAAATTAGCCCACGCGCCCGGCGAAGCCATGTGTTGTGGAAAAGTGAACTATTCCTTAACAAACCGGACGTGTAGGGGCGGTTGCCCATTGCTTTCGCTAATGCGGAGGATATATACTCCATCGGCAAGGCCTCTGATGCCAATTTGTTGCACCTGGTGGACCACCAGCTGCCTTTTGCCGGAGAGATCCAGGATCTCGGCATCAACGGGCTTTCCTGCCGGGGCATCCAGGAAAAGCACCGTGCGGGCCGGGTTCGGGAAGACACGGACGGCATCCGCGCGCGCATTTTCCGCAATGCCTATGGTGCTGATCACCTCGATCGAATAATCCTCCGCCTGGCCTTGCGCGTAGACACCGCAGGGATCCTCGGCATAGTTGTTCGCATTGAGCACAACCCGCATGTGGAAGAGGCCGGGCACGGCTGCCTGGGGTATGACGATGCCAACCACAGCCGGCGTGACGCAGGCAGAACCTCCGATCGTACCTGCGTTCACTGCGGTTTCATACACGCCGTTGCCGTCCCAATCAAAGAACGCGGAAACATAGCCGGTACCTCCGCCGGTGTTGCCGTTTACGGCAAGCGTGTAGGCATGGCCTTGGTACACCGTGGCGGTGAAACCGCTGAAATCCTCCAGCCCGGGGCTGCTGTTCAGCGTACCGCTGGAGAGGTGGTCCAGGTCGGCAAAAGAAACACGGCAAATGGGCTGCACCATGGCGGTGAACGCAATGTCCGTGCAGTAGCAGTTTGCAGGTGGGGCCGCGGCCACATGGAGCGGCGTGCTGTACGCCGCACCGGCGGCATCACAGGTCACTTGCGCGCGGAACCAAGTGTCCGCCTCCAATGACGTGCCGAAGGACGCTTCATTGCTGTTGCCCGGCTCATCCAGCCAGGTGGTGCCGTCCGTGCTGCTCTGCCATTGATAGCTGATGCCAGTTTCAAGCTGGACGTTTGCAATGCCCACCGTGAAGGGGATGCCCGGGCAAATGGATGCCGGTCCGGTGGTGTTGCCGGGCTCCGGCAAGGCAGTGCACGCAGCGGGCACTTGGACGTTCACCAGGTAGTCTTCACCTTGGCCGGAAACATAGCTGCCGCACGGGTCTATGGGGACCTGAAAGTCGCCCAGGACCACGCGCATGCGCGAAAGCCCGGGCAGTGCCGAGGCGGGCACGGCCACAAGGGTGCTCAAGGCGGTGGTGCAGGCTTCATCGGTGATGCTGCCCAAGGGTACTATGGTTTCAAACACGCCGTCCTGGTCCCAATCGAAGAAGGCGGCAACCTGCGAGGTGGTGATGTCCGAATAGCCGTGAACGGAGAGCGGATAGTTGAAACCGGCGGTTACCTGCGCCGGTGGCAGGTTGGTGAAATCCTCCAACGCGGGCAAATTGCCGGGCGCGCCGTTGCTGTTGTGGTCGATGCCGGCAAAACCAACGTGACAAATGGGTTGGACCTGGTAGGTATAGTTGAGCGTTGTGCAGTAGCAGTCCACGGGCGGATTGATGCCAACGAGCAATGGACTGCTGGCGGCCGTTCCCATTGCGGTGCAACTCACCTGTGCCCGGTACCAGGTGGGGCTGGCCTGCACCGCGATGTAAGTGGCCTGGTCGCCGGTGCCGGGCGCATTTGCCCAACTGATGCCATCGCTGGAAGTCTCCCACTGGAAGCTGATGCCCGGTTGCGAGGACGGATTTTGGATACCCAAATTGAACGGCACGTCCGGGCAGCTGCTTGCAGGCCCTGTGGTGGCGCCGGGGGCGGGAAGTGCATCACAGGGCTGCGGCACGGCCACGTTCACCAAATAGTCTTCGGCTTGCCCGTAACTGTACGGGGCGCAAGGGTCGGTGGGCGTGATTCCTGCATTTTTCACCACCCGCATCCGGGACAAACCCGCCATTGCGGCTGGCGGAACCGTGACCACGCCAATGGCGCTGTCCCCGCAATTGCTGTTGGTGATCGCGGTCAGGTTGACGGCGGCCTCGAATATGCCGTCGTGGTCCCAGTCGAAGAAAACGGCGACCTGGTCCGTGAAATTTCCGTTGGTATTGCCGGTCACGGAAACAGGGTAGGATGAACCCGCAACCACCTGCGCCGGGTCCAAGGCCGTGAAATCCTCCAGCGCAGGGGATCCGCCCGCTGCACCTGGGCTGTCATGGTTGATGCCCGCGAACGTCAGGTTGCAGACCGGTTCCACTTGGCCCGTGAAATCCACGCTTTGGCAATAGCATTCCGTGTACGGGTTGGTGGTGACCAAGAGCGGCGTGCTGAATGCCGGGCCAACGGCCGAACAGGTGACCTGCACCCTGTACCAAGTGTCGGAAGCCTGGGCAAGTGTGAAAGTCTGCGAAGTGCTGTTGCCCGTGGCGTTTTCCCAGTTGGCCCCGTACATGGAGGATTGCCATTGGTAGGTAATGCCCGATTCCGCCGTGTTGTTTTCAAAGCCCAATGTGAACGTCATTCCCGGGCAAATACTTGCCGGGCCGGTGGTTGCCCCCGGTACCGGTAGCGCATTGCACGGGGTCGGCTCTTCCGAAAAAAGTTGCACTTGGGCCATGGAGTAGTCCGGGCCCTGACTGGCCGAGGGAGGGGACACGGGATCAGGGTTGGAGAAGTCACTTGCATAGAGCAGGCCCCGCGCACCGCCCGGTATGAAGGAGGCCCATTCCGCGGTGCAGCTTGCACCTCCGGAGTTCTCATCCACGGCGATCAAGATGTTGTCACTGCCGTTCCAAGTGAACGGAGCGGCCAATGCCAGGTCCATCCATTCACCGGCCACCGGTGAAACGGTGCCTGAAAACACCTGTTGCAGCTGCCCGAAAGGCACCCAGTCCGTGGTGCTGGT
>CALMYC010000324.1 GCA_937873385.1 uncultured Flavobacteriales bacterium
CTCTTCCTCAGCCTCGGCGGCACGCCGGACGCGGGCGGCACATGGAGCGGCGGAATTGTAGGCGGCCTGTTCGATCCGGCGGTGAACGCGGCAGGCACGTACACCTACACGCTCAGCGCCACGCCTCCCTGCATTGATGCCACAGCGAGCGTGACGGTCACAATGGAATTCCCCCAAAACCCGGGCACCAGTGTAGCGGACACGGTGTGTACAGGTGATGCTCCGGTGAACCTGTTCGCGTTGCTGGGCGGCGCTCCGGATACGGGTGGTGTTTGGATGGGCCCAGGTGGAAGTACATCAACAGGGGTCTTCGATCCGGCCAGTTCAACTCAAGGGATCTACACCTACCAATTCAGCGGCGGGGCCTGCGCACCTGTATCCGCCACCGTCACCATGACCGTGCTTGGCGGCCCCAACGCTGGCCAGGACAATGCCGTTGCCTTGTGCACCACCGGCCCGGTTGTCAACTTGTTCGGACTATTGTCGGGCAATCCGCAATCAGGGGGAACATGGACAGCTCCCAACGGTTCCATCATCGCCTCCAGCCTCAGTCCTGATACGGCGGTTACCGGTCCTTACACCTATACCGTGGAAGGCAATGCTTCATGCCCTGATGCAGCGGCTGTGGTCACTGTTTCCCTCAGCCATGCGGTGTTTGCGGGCACGGATTCCTCATTGGCCCTATGCAGCAGTGGAATGCCGGTGCAGTTGTTCGGGATCTTGGGGGAAAGTCCGGATCCAGGCGGTGCTTGGACGCTATCACCTGGACACATTGCAGTTTCCGGCATCTTGGATCCCTCGGTGGGCGTTTCGGGGGTTTACACCTATACAATACCAGGCCCGGTACCTTGCCCCGCGGACAGCGCCACCGTAGTCGTCACCATTACCCAAGCACCCGATGCCGGTGCTGATTCCTCAGCAGTCCTGTGCAGTTCCGCCGCCCATGTGAACATGCTTAACCTGCTCGGGGGTTCACCGGACCCCGGAGGAACATGGACCGGACCTGGGGGGAGCGTTGTTGCAGCGATCTTTGATCCGGCCCTTTCCACCCCGGGCACCTATGCATACCACTTGCCGCCGGTAGCGAGCTGCCCGCAGGATTCGGCGCAATTGGACATGAGCGTTTCCCAAGCCGCCGAGGCGGGCACCCAGGGCGATACCACCTTGTGTGCGAACGGCAGCCCATTTGCCCTGGTGGACCTGTTGGGTGGATCGCCTGATCCAGGGGGTGTGTGGTCGGGGCCGGTGCCGATCGGGGCGAGCGGAATCTTTGATCCGGCCACTGCACCGGGCGGAACATATACTTATACCGTGATCGCCCCAGCGCCATGCCCGCAGGCAAGTGCACAAGTGGAGATTGCAGTGATCCCGTTGCCGACGGCGGCACCTGCGTTCACCATGGATCCGGGTTGCGTGCCCGTGGCGGTCACGTTCACCAGCGGCTTCATTGGAAGTGCCGACTGCCACTGGGATTTCGGCAATGGGGTGGATTCCGTTGGCCCCGGCCCGATCACCGTCACGTATGATCAACCCGGCACCTACAATGTGCAGCTTTCCGTGGACCCCGGTAATGGTTGTGCAGTGTCATTCAACCTGGACCAGCAGGTGGTGGTGGCGGAACGGCCCTCGGCATCGTTCACCGTGGTGGGTGACATTATCAGCACCTTGCGGCCAACCGCAGCCTTCGACAACACCAGCACCGGAGCCAATGCGTACCTGTGGGACTTTGGCGGACTGGGGACATCCAATGTAACCGACCCGCAATTCACCTTCCCCTACGAGATCGAGGAAATCTATCCGGTTTGCCTGATCGCTTATGCAACACCCACCTGCACGGACACCGCATGCACCGACCTGTTGGTGCCGGCGCATGCCTCCGTATTTGCACCGAACGCATTCACCCCGGACGGCGATGGCATCAATGACACGTTTGCACCGGTTTCCATCGGGCTTGACCCGAATGATTACCACTTCATCATCTTGGACCGCTGGGGCAAGGAAATTTTCGCCACGGAAGACCGCGATGCCGCCTGGGACGGCAATTACGGCAACGGGAAGCCGGTGCCCATCGGTGTGTATGTGTGGAAATTGACCGCGCAGGACATCACCTCCCAGACCCGGTTTGAGCATATCGGGCACGTCACCTTGGTGCGGTAATTCGGCGCGGACAAGGTTTTTCCTCCACCTTTGCCAGCCCCAAGGCCCATGAACGAGCGGTTGGTCATCATTCCCACGTACAACGAGAAGGAGAACATCCGCGACATGCTCACGCATGTGCTGGGCCTGGAACCGGAATTCCATGTGCTGGTGGTGGATGATGGATCGCCGGACGGAACTGCCGCCATCGTGCGGGAAGTGCAGGCCGGTGCGAACGGACGGGTCCATCTGTTGGAGCGCAAGGGCAAGCTCGGTTTGGGCACGGCCTACATCGCAGGGTTCCACTGGGCACTGGAGCGCGACTACGGGTTCATCTTCGAGATGGACGCCGACTTCAGCCACAACCCGGATGATCTGGTAAGGTTGTACGCCGCCTGCGCCGAAGGCGGGGCGGACATGAGCGTGGGTTCGCGCTATGTGAAGGGCGGCCGCGTCAATGATTGGGCGTGGAACCGCATTCTGCTCAGCTGGAGTGCATCACAATATGTGCGCGCCGTGCTTGGACTGGGCGTGCACGATACCACGGCCGGCTTTGTATGCTACCGCGCCAACACCTTGCGTGCCTTGCCATTGGACCAGATCCGCTTTATCGGCTATGCCTTTCAGATCGAAATGAAATACCGGGTGAAGCTCGCCGGCTTCCGCATCCAGGAAGTACCCATTACCTTTATTGACCGGGTGAAGGGCAAAAGCAAGATGAGCGCGAACATTTTCCGTGAAGCATTCCTCGGCGTGGTCAAAATGCGCTTCACGATCAAACAGGAAAACAGGCCGGCACCGGCAACATGAACAATTGGCTGATCCGCAATGCACGCGTGGTGAATGAGGGCACGGTGGTGCAAGCGGACGTGCTGGTGCGCAACGGGCGCATCGAACAGGTGGCTGCGCAGGGCATCGGTGTGGCCAACGGTGTGCAGGAGTTTGACGCGCGAGGCAAGCACCTGCTGCCCGGTGCCATCGACGACCAAGTGCATTTCCGCGAGCCCGGCCTCACGCACAAGGAGGACATTGCGCACGGTTCCGCCGCTGCGGTGGCCGGGGGCATCACCACCTTCATGGAGATGCCCAACACCGTGCCGCAGACCCTCACGCAGGAACTGCTGGAGGCGAAGTACGCGCTGGGCGCGGCGAGCAGCGTGGCCAACTACTCCTTCTACATGGGCGCCAGCAACACCAATGTGGATGAAGTGCTGCGCACCGATCCGCGCACCGTTTGCGGCCTGAAGGCTTTCTTGGGCAGCAGCACCGGCAACATGCTGGTGGACAACCCGGAAACATTGGAGCGGCTGTTCAGTGAAGCGCACCTGATCCTGGCGATCCACGCCGAGGATGAACCCACCATCCGCCGCAACATGGCGGAGGCGGTGGCGAAGTACGGGGACAACATCCCCATGGAACAGCATCCGCTGATCCGCAGTGCCGAAGCCTGCTGGCGTTCCTCGAGCAATGCCGTTGCGTTGGCCAAGCAGCACGGAACGCGCTTGCATGTGCTGCACATCAGCACGGCGAGGGAACTGGACCTGTTTGCACCGGGGCCGTTGGAAGGGAAGCGCATCACGGCGGAAGCCTGCGTGCATCACTTGTGGTTCACGGATGCGGACTATGCCACCAAGGGAACCAGGATCAAATGGAACCCGGCGGTGAAAACCAAGGCCGATCGGGATGCCATACGCCAAGCCGTGAAGGACGGCCGCATTGACGTGGTGGCCACCGACCATGCGCCGCACACGCTGCAGGAGAAGGCACAGCCTTACGCGCACTGCCCCAGCGGCGGCCCGCTCGTGCAGCATGCGCTGTCGGCCATGTTGGAACTGATGCACCAAGGCGTGTTCACCTTGGAAGAAGTGGTGGAGAAAATGTGCCATGCCCCGGCGCGACTTTTCCAGGTGAAGGACCGCGGTTTTGTCCGCGAAGGCCAGCACGCCGATCTGGTGCTGGTGGACCTAGATGCACCGTGGACCGTGGCCAAGGACAACCTGTTTTACAAATGCGGCTGGTCGCCCTTCGAGGGGCAACGCTTTCGCTCGCGCGTTTTGCGCACCTGGGTGAATGGACTACTGGCTTATGCTGATGGTGAGGTGGACCGCTCCGTCCGCGGCATGCGCGCCACCTTTGACCGATGAAGTGCATCTCCGTGCTCACAATGGCCTTGCTGGTTGCGGCATGCGCTGGGGGCGATCGTGCTCCTGAAGCTCCGTTAAACCAGGCGAAGTTTGAACAAGTGCTCGCTGGTTCCCTGCTGATCGAAGCGCGCACGAAACAGGAACTGCAAGTGGACGTTCGCTCAAATGGTTCAACTGACGCAGCCTACGCGGAACTCTTCAAGGAGCATGGCGTGACCGAAGCGGACTTCAAGGCCACCTACGACGCGTACTTGAAACAGCCCGAACTGTTGAAGGAAGTGTACCAGGACGTGCTGAACCAGCTGCAGCAGCGGGCGGACAGCGCGCGCCAATGATTCGACCTGGATTCAATCCCGCCGCAGGAACGCGGAAACATTCGCCACCGCCTCTTCCGCACTGCGGAAGCGCATGCCCAGCAGCCGTTCAGCCTTGGAGCCGTCATAGTGCCGCGCCCGCGAAGCCGTCCGCGCCGTGTGCCGCGTGATCAACGGCCTGCCGCCGAAGAGCGTGCGCAACGATTCCGCGCGCCAGCCCAATTCCAGCGCCCATTTCGGCAGCAACAGGGAAGGGGCGGGACGTCCAGCACTTGCGGCGATCAAGGTGAACAACTTGCGGTAAGGGAGGTTCTCGCCGATCAGCAAATAACGCTCACCCACCGCCCCTTCGGTGATCAAACGCGTCATGGCGGTGGCCACATCGCGCGCGTCCACCACGGCGTTGCTTCCTGCGGGGAAAAAGCGCGTGCCTTTGCGGATGCGTTCGATCATCGTCATGCTACTGCGGCCAGGCATGCCGGGGCCGATCACCACACAGGGGTTCACCAGCACTGCGTCCAATCCTTCCGCGATGCCGCGATGTACTTCCAGCTCCGCATCCGCCTTGCTGATCGCATAGCCAGAGGAATGTTTGTCCTGCACGAAGGGCTTGGTCTCATCACCCGTTCCGCCATCCAGTCCCCCGCCGATGGTGGCCGTGGAACTCACGTGGCAGAGCCGTTTGACGCCGGCCTCCAGCGCCGCGTTCACCACATTGGCCGTGCCTTCCACGTTGATGCGTTGCAGCGCGTCCGAATCGCGCGGATCGAAGGAGACCAGCGCGGCACAGTGGTGCACGTGCTCCACGCCGCGCATCGCCTCGCGCAGGGCATCGACATCGAAGAGATCGCCTTCCACCCATTGGATCCGCTGGAAGCGTTCCGCGCCATCGGCATGGTAGTGCTGCAAGATGCGCCGCACGATGGACGGGTCGCTGCCCTTCCGCAGCAGTGCCCGCACGGTGCGGCCTTGCGTCAGCAGTGCATCCAGCACATGCGCGCCCACGATCCCGGTTCCGCCCGTTACCACGTCCATTTGAGCGCGAATTGGCGCGGGCGCAAGTTATCCCGGCCTTGCCTCGGCTATCTTCGCCGACCACTAAAAAGCCATGGCCGCCACCAATTTCGTAGAGGAGCTCCGCTGGCGCGGATTACTGCAGGACAGCACGCCCGGCGCGGAGGAGCATTTGATGAAAGGCCCGGCCAGCGGCTACATCGGCTTCGACCCCACGGCGGATTCGCTGCATGTGGGCAACCTGGTGCAGATCATGATCCTCGTCCATTTCCAGCGCTGCGGGCACAAGCCGGTGGCCCTGGTCGGCGGGGCCACGGGAATGGTGGGCGACCCCAGCGGGAAGAAGAGCGAGCGAAACCTGCTCGACGAGGATGCGCTGCGCCACAACCAGGCCTGCGTGCGGAAGCAACTGGAGCGCTTCCTCGATTTCAACAACGGACCCAATCCGGCGCGCTTGGTGAACAACTACGACTGGTTCAAGGACATGGGCTTCCTGCGCTTCATCCGCGACGTGGGCAAGCACATCACCGTGAACTACATGATGGCGAAGGACAGCGTGAAGAGCCGCTTGGAATCCGGCCTCTCGTTCACGGAGTTCAGCTACCAGCTCGTGCAGGGCTATGACTATTGGTGGCTGAACCAGCATGAGGGCTGCACGGTGCAGATGGGCGGCAGCGACCAGTGGGGCAACATCACCACCGGCACGGAGCTGATCCGGCGCATGGGCGGCAATGAAGCGTATGCGATCACCACGCCGCTGCTCACCAAGGCGGACGGGAGCAAGTTCGGCAAGAGCGAAGGGGGCAACATCTGGTTGGACGCGGAGCGCACTTCGCCCTACAAGTTCTACCAGTTCTGGCTCAACGCGAGCGATGCCGACGCGGCCAAGTTTGCGGCCATCTTCGCACCATGGACGCAGGAAGAGGTGGAAGCGTTGATCGCGGACCATGCCACCGCTCCGCACGAGCGGAAATTGCAGAAGGCCGTCGCGGGGCATATCACCACGCTGGTGCATGGCGCCGCGGAGTTGGACGCGGCGGTCCGCGCGAGCGCAATCCTCTTTGGCAATGCCGCGGACGGGCTGGGCACGTTGAGCGAGAAGCAATGGCTCGATGTGTTCGACGGCGTGCCGCAGGCGGAGGTGCCGCGCACCATGATCGAAGCGGGCATCGGCATCATCGACCTGTTGAGTGATACCACCGGTTTCCTGCCATCAAAGGGGGAAGCGAAACGCGCGTTGAAGGAAGGCAGCATCAGCGTGAACAAAGTGAAGGCGGGGGAGGAGCGCGTGGTCAATGCCAGCGACCTGATCACCGGACGCTTCATCCTGCTGCAACGCGGGAAGAAGAACTACTTTTTGGTGAAGGTGGTGGGGTAGTTCGTGGTGAAGAGTTCGTAGTTCGCAGTACCACGCCTACGAACTACAACCTAAGAACCACGAACCACAACCTACGAACCACGCCCTACGAACGGCTCCCTACTCCACCAACAGATTGCACCCCCGCAGATCACTGTGGTCAAATCTTCCCAGCACCTCAAAGCTCCCATCCGCATGCATCCGCCCAAGGTCCTGCGTGGAGATGAACGGACAGCTGGCGATGTTGCAGAGATCAATGATGTCGATGCCGCCGGTGCGTCCATTGGCCACGCGTGAAAAGGGGTCGTTCACGTCGCGCGCCAACACGCGCATCCACGGCGGGCAGCGGTAGATGCCTTCGCCTTGCGACCATGCTTGCGAGAGCAGCTCCGTCATGCCGTATTCGCTGTGGACATGTTCCACGGAGAAGGTCTGTTCCAGGATGCGGTGCAGCTCCTCGCGCACCATTTCCGGCCTTCGCCCCTTCATGCCGCCGGTTTCCAGGATCACTGTTCGGCGCAAGGGCATGGCATGCTTTTCAGCCAGGTCCAGCAAGGCGAAAGGCACACCGATCAACAGGGTTTGCACACCGTCCATTTCCCCTTGCTTCAGCAGTTCCGCCAGGCCGTCCAAGTCGTGCAGCCAGGTGCCGCTTTGCACATCGCCGCTCTGGGCAATGAGCTTCTCCACCATGTACACCAAGGAGCTTCCTGGGCGCTCCAAGTAGGCCGGGAGCAGGGCCAGGATCCGCCAGCGCGAGGGCCTTCCGTATTCGCCGCTGAAAGAGGCCGTGAACGAACGTTCATACAGCTCCGGCCACGGCACAAAATGTTTGCTGGTGGTTGCGCCCGTGGTGCCACTGCTGGTGAATTGAAGCGTTGCCTCCAGCCCGTGCAACAGGACCTGACGGTTCCGAAAGAAGCCGATGGGCAGGCAAGGAATTTCCGCAACGGAGTTCACGCCTTCCGGCCGTATGCGCAATGTGGAGAGGTATTCGCGGTACACCGGATTGTGCGCGGCATGCAGCGAAAAAAGCTCCATGGCCAGCTCGGCGAAGGCGGCCTCTCCGTCCACTTGGAACGGCTTTTCCAGCAATTGGCGGGAAACCAGGGGACCGGCATCCATGGCGTTCATACCTTTGGGGAAGCGAAGAGCGGCATGTACATCGGAAGGGCAAAAGTATTCGGCACTGCGCTGGTGATGGCGTTGCTGGCCACGGCCTGCCTCAAAACGGAGGAATTCCCCAAGGAGCCGCGCATCACCTTCAAGTCCTATGTGCAGTCGCCTGACTCATCGGCGCTCACCGTCTCGTTCACGGACGGGGATGGGGACATCGGCCTGAACCAAGGTGATACACTTGCACCATACAATCCGGGAAGTTTGTGGTACCACAACTTCTTCGTGGACCAATACAAGATGGTGAACGGAACGTGGGTGCTCCAAGCGTTCACGTTGCCGCTGTACTACCGCATCCCGGTGATCACGCCAACGGGCCAGAACAAAGCGCTGCAAGGCGACATCACCGTGGAGATCAGTCCGCTGGTGCTGCCGCCGCCTGCTCCGGGGGACACCACGCGGTTCAGCATTCGGATCGCGGACCGGGCACTGCATGAGAGCAACACGGTGTATACGGACCCGATCATCCAGCACTGACGGAACGGGCTACTTTCCCTGGATCACATCCTCCCAGAAGCTGATCTCCTTCTCGTTGTTGATGCTGATCCGCGCAATGTCGTCGAAGACCGTGATCATTCCCGTCACGCATACTTTGCGCCCCTCAAGGTAGGTCTCCGGGTCGTATGAGAAATTCGGGCTGTTGTAGTCCCACACGGTGGCGTAAAAATCCTGGTTGGGGTACATGCGGTCAAAGTTGAGGTAGAGCGCATTGGCCTTCTTGGTGCGGCGCGTGCTCACCACGGTGCCGCATACGGTGGCCTTGTTGCCGATGTGGTATTTGGCCTGCATGGTGTTGAAGCGCCCACCGGGCAAGGGTGGAGGAAGCGGGGCCACTTCCCCCATGGCCTTGTCGCCTTCGCCATACCAATCCTGCGTGTTATGCTGGGCCTCAATGCGGTTCTCCAAGCTGTCGTCCAACGCCGGGAACAGGTCCAGGCCGGAAAGCGCCTCTGCGCTGTCGATGGGGACGGCGTAGCTCAGAATGCCTTGGTCGTTCAGGCCATTCTTCATCACGAAGGCGATGCCTTTCTTCTCCGGATGGTCAATGTCCACCATGGCCTTGAAGAAGTAGGGCGGGGCATAAACATCCTCCTTGGCCTTGGGCTTGTTCAGCAAGGGCATGTCCTTCCCGAGGATGGGTGCGGTAACCACGAATACCCGGTGGCCTGAATAGTGGACGTAGCGCCGCATCCAATCCTCGAGGTCGGCCCAGGCTCCCCGGTTCAATTCCGGCTTTTGGGGGGAAATGTTCGAATAGAGATAGGTGGCCTTCAACGCATCCCCGCTCCAGCGCATGTCGGCGCTGGGCACCATGTGGCCGCGGTCGTAACCGCTGTACCAGTAGTTGTCGACCAGTGCGGTGTTGGTCTTGATCAACGGATCCGGAAGGAAGGTGTCGATGCGGGCCAAATTGCCTTCCATGATGTCCGGCATGATGATGTGCGCCGTCCACTTCGGCAACTTGTACTTGTCGCTCCACACCAGCGCATGGCCCGGATGCACAATCACCGTTTCGCCGGCATCGAGTTGCGGATAGCCCCGCTGGCCCAGGTCGTGCTGCATCACCTCC